>JAUIBQ010000035.1 GCA_030427445.1 bacterium
GATAATATGACACCATCTTCTCTGAGTTGGTTATAAAAATCATTAGAATCCTGGCTACCGTATATCTCTCTGGACATACTAGTGAAAGCACCCGCTTGCTCTTGCGAAGTTTCATCATTGATTCCAGCAAGCTGCACTACTCTTGCCGCCTGCTTTACAAGATAGAATTGTGCCAATTTCCTCGCTGCTAAATGTTCTGCACTAGACCTAGGCTCAGCATTCTCTAAAGAATCCCAAAGTTCACCCTCTACCCCTATTTCATCCAGCAAGAACCTCCTCATAGGTGTACGAGGCTCAGTGCCGTTAGTAGCCATGTATTCTAATGAGCCACCAGCATCTGATCCAGAATTCAACGGATTAACTGCTTTGTAGGTAAGATTCTCTATGTCTAAATGTCTAGAATCTGTCATAAACTATATTATAACACATATAACAGTAATTAGTCAACTAAACCTGAGTGTTTGCGACTCTTTGATAGGCAAAATAAACGACTGCTGCAACAAGTAAAACCATGATGACTATCATGGTAATAAATCCGGATTCTTGACGCTTATGTTTCATAAACCTCAATATACACTAGAGGATACTAGATAACCATACTATTCTGCGAGAGGGGAGCAGACCGAGCATAACACTCGTTTTTATGCCCGGCTCGATGAGGGGAGATACTCTCCCCTCATTAGCGAAGCGGATTTACTTAAACCAGCCTTTTTTCTGTGCTGATTTAAATTGCTCGAGAAGCTCTTTCTGCTCTTTAGAAATCTTAGTAGGCGTGTCAACAATGATAGTCACGATATGCGCACCACGAGTTTCGCGCTTTATGTGAGGTACACCGTGCCCAGAAAGTTTAAAGTCAGTGCCGCCTTGTGTTCCAGCAGGAACTTTCATCTTTACTGGACCATCGACTGTATCTACGTCTATCTCAGTTCCGAGCGCAGCATCTACCATGTTGATATGCGCTTTACTTAGAATCAAATCACCTTCGCGCGTAAATTCTTTATGAGGCTTAACTCTGATATGCACATAGAGGTCGCCTTTTTTACCGTTTGCCGTCGCTTCACCGTACTCACTCAAACGAATGGTAGCGCCGTCGTCCACACCAGCTGGTACTTTGATCTTAACCGTTTTCTCAGTTCGCTCAGTCCCCTTGCCTTCACATACAGTGCAGACTTTTTCTGGGACTTTCCCTGTTCCACGACACGTTGAACATGTGACAGCTTGTTGGATGTTTCCGAACACTGTTTGAGCGACGCGGATTTCTTGCCCTTTACCCTTACATGTATCACACGTTTCCATCTCATGTCCTGGCTCGACAGTTGTGCCTTTACAGTGACTACAGCTGTCTTCAAGGTTGAGTTTCACCTCGGTCTGCACGCCAAATACCGCTTCTTCAAAGTCTAGCTCCAGCATCATTTCTACATCACGGCCTTTTCGTGGGCCTCGTCGAGAAGAACCGCTGCCACCTCCGCCAAAGAAACTACCAAACAAGTCGCCGAACCCGCCTAAATCTCCAAAATCAAAGTTCACTGAATGGCCTTGGCCACCTCCGAAATCGTATCCAGCAAATGGATTTCCGCCTCCACCACCATTACCACCAACACCCGCATGACCAAACTGGTCGTAGCGCTGTCGCTTTGAGCTGTCTTTTAAGACTTCATATGCTTCGTTGACTTCCTTAAACTTAGCTTCATCTCCACCTTCTTTATCAGGGTGTAGCTCAACTGCTTTCCGTCGGAAAGCTTTCTTTATCTCATCATCAGAAGCGCCCTTCTGGACACCTAAAACTTCATAATAATCACGTTTTGACATATTTAATATTCTAGCACTTGAACCTGTTGAGTGCCAATTATTTTTGGTTAAAGTCTATATGATCACCAAAGTGTTTTTTGAGTCGCGCTTTAATACTCCCTTCGTGTCGACCTAGTCGTTTTGATAGCGCTTTTATCGAACTTCCCTCTCCCCACATAGTCAGGAGTGTTTTATCCTCAAGTCCTCCCCACTTCTTATACGCGTTCGGGTATGTCTCACGCATTTTAGCGACTTTTTCATTCCAGGCATTTGCTTTTTTCTGTTTTGCTGGCTGTTTCTTCATTTTTTTAACAAATTTTTCTTCGAGGTGTGCGTGTTTTTTCTGGTCACTTCGTGATTTTTTGCGAAGCTGCTCATCTAGTTCGTGCGCCTCTTCATGCATCATCAGTGCAGTTCGATTCAGCCCACCAAGGCTAAGCGTATTAAGCGAGCGAACACGAGACAGCGCAACGTACCCCATCCCAGGCACGAACGCCTTGGAAAGGTCAATATGTGCAGCGTCGAGTGTCATACCTTGGCTTTTATGAATCGTGATTGCCCATGCAAGGCGAAGCGGAAGCTGTGACAATCCAGCAACCTTTTTCTCACCATCACGCATCTCCCATGAGTCAGGTGTGACGATAATTTCTCTGCCAGCCTTTGTCTTAACGATTGGATAATCAGTTTCTTCGTCAAACCCAATAACTTCACCCAATGTACCATTCACGTATTTTTTCTCTAACGAGTTTTTTACAAACATCACAAATGCACCTTGCTTGAGCTTCAAGGTCTCTGGTGCAAGACATGATTTTTTAAGCGACTCAACAGCACCGGCTCGCCCAGTAGATGACATTTCATATTCATGAACCTCGCCTGGCATAGCTTCAAGCTTAGAGTTATTGATTGCATCAACATCGGCATTAGTTGTGTAGAGCTCTGTCGTCGGCTCGTCAAACGGTGTCCGTACCTGCTTACGAGAAAGCAGTGCTTCTGCATGTTTACGCCTCACGTCGTTTTCTCTCAGTGCAGTCAAGATATCGAGCAACATGTCTTCATCTTGACGGTGCTGTTCTTCTAAATAACAAATAACTGGATCTAACTCTTCCCACGACTTTGAAGAAGTGACAAAGCCACCTTGTTTTGCATCGTTTCGATTAACCGGAGGAAGTTGATATAAATCACCACTCAGGACTACCTGCAAACCACCGAATGGCTCGTCGTTTTCGCGAACGACTCGACACATCCACTCCACCATATCGAGACGAAAATCATGCAGCATAGACACCTCATCAATTATCAAAATGTCTGCTTTAAGTATCTGGTCTTGACGAGATTTTGTTAGATCTTTCGCGGCTTTTTTGTGCAGCTCATCTGCAATACCTATCCCTGACCACGAATGAATCGTACTTCCGCCTAAATGAGTCGCAGCAAGTCCGGTAGAAGCGGTTACGGCAACTGACTTTCCATCAATCCTCGCGTTTTTTATAAATTGATTCAGCACGTATGTTTTTCCCGAACCAGCAGGCCCAGTCAAAAATACGGAATGTCCAGCATCTAAAATAGCAAGTGTCTGATTCTGCGTCATATACTACCAAGTATACGTTGGTGTCTCACTCTAAGACAAAAGAATCCTGGCTAAACGACTAAACTCTGTAACATGCTCAATGCTATGTGTTACATCGCTTATATCCCCTTCAGCCTCCCATGTTCGAAGTTCAAAATCTTCCATGTCTAACTCTAAAACTCTGTCTGCATCGTCGTTAATCCTCACATGGATGCTCGCATAAAATGTGCCAATCAGTTCATAGATGAACATGTCAATTGTTTGATATGCTTCGCTATCGTAGCCAACAATACTGGCCTGAAAATCAACTCTTAGCTGTCCTGATTCTGCATTTTCGTCATATTGATTTTCATATTCTTTTTTTGCCGTTCTAGCAATATCTTTAAGCTTTTCCTGTAATAGGTTATGTGTAT
>JAUIBQ010000036.1 GCA_030427445.1 bacterium
ACGAGCCAAACGAAAGACACTACGTGATTGTTGAAGATAGTCTTAGGTTTTACTTGAAATATACGGATAAAGAATTCTTTGAGTTTGATAGTGGTGCACCTGGTGATGAGTCATGGTTTACTTCACTTAATAAAGTTGAAAATGGCTATAAAGTTACTATAGATAGAAAAAACAGCGAAAATCTTGATATTTGTAAAGAAGTGCCTGAAGCACAAAACTGCGGAGGAGATTTTGAAGCTAATGTGACAATAGAGCACCCAAACATCCAAACTATAAGAGCAACGATTATTGATAATGGAACACAAGACTCACCAAATTATTCGGTGTATGAGGAATTGATTGAATCAATTGTTTTACCAGAACAATTCTAAGCAAATGCTAAACTTTTCCACCTACTTAACTCTTCCCATATCACGTTCCTAGTTAAAGATACCTGGACTACCAAGCATAAGCACTATAATGACAGAGGATTACATCCTCTGTTTTTTTATGATAATCGTGGTCGAAGGATTTTTGGCGTAGAGATAACACCAGCACTATTTCGTACAGCTTTGGTCGCCATGATGCTCAAAATTGATTTTGCCAGCATCATATCCATAACTTCATCTACATCGTAAATATCTAGTAGTGGCTTCACTGCTTGGGCCTGGGGTGATTCAAGAGTATCAAGCATCGTATCTAGCATATTTCTGTTCAACCCAACCATATCTGCAAGATCCGTTGCGTCTCCCATTTGTTCTGCAAAGTCTATACCTACAAAATCAGCACCCTTGACTCCATCAGACTTACTTCCATATACCATCATGCCGCCACCTAATAGAACTGGCCCTGAACTTCCTGAACCTTCTGTTAACTCTTCATGCATACCTGAAAGAAGACCCTCCTCAGAAAACATCATAACTGCAGTAGCTCTTATAAGTGGATTTCCTTCGGTATAGATTCGACTTACCTGTTCTGCGCCAGCTGTAAAAGCCTCAGCGTTATCCTGATTGACACCAGTAATAACTGGGTATTCAATGATGCTTCCTTCACGATCTAGAAGATAAGCTGTATACGCTGGAATAAAAGCAGCCTCTGGTGTTGAAATAGCCGTTACGAACCTTGCTGCTTCGGGATTAATAACACTTGCGACTGCACTCAGGCTCTCTTTATCAATAACTGCCTGAGAAGCTAGTTCAGCTTCAAGCTCTAATTGGTTAGTTAAAATCTCACTCATTGGTATACTATAACACGGTTTTTTATATATTACAATTTAGTTATATCCGTATTCTATGTGTCTCCACCGACTCAACTCAGCTAGAATATCGTTCCTAACTGAAGCCACCTGGGCTACCAAGATAAAGACCCATCATCGGATGGGTTTTTGTTTTTGTGAGATAATCGTGCATATGAAAAACTTTTTCATCGGTTTGTTATTTATCCTCATGATTCTCGTAGTAGGGTTATCGAGCTTCTATCTGTATAAGAAGAGTGAGGTCGACAGAGAAATCACTAAGCTTGACGGACAAATCCAAAATGCAACGGCGCTACAAAACGATATTTACACAAGCTGCATGGACGGGAAAGAGCAGACGCCGCAAAACAAGTCGATTTGTGAGCAAAACACTGACAAGCAAATACTCATCCTTAGTCAAGATGCAACCTCAAAAAAGAATAAACTCAAAGAGCTTTCAATAGTTGAAATCTTGAGATACTAAACATAAAAAATCTTATGGTAACGAAGAAATAAACCTGCTATTATCGGCTTCGCATGTTCGCATATATAGTTTCATTTCTCATCCTACTCAACCCGTTCGCACTATTCATATATATGGTCCCGCTCTACAAGGAGCAGGGCCTGGGTACGTTCTACCGCATCCTCGCTAGCGCCTGTGCGATTGCTTTTATAATTTACGGTGCATTTGTTCTATTTGGACAAGGATTGTTCGAGTTTCTACAAATCGACTTCGAGGCCTTTCGAATTTTTGGTGGCATCGTACTCGTCAGCTTTGCCCTAAGCTTCATCTTGCAGGGTAAGAAATCAATGATTACCACGAGAGGCGAGATAGGCAAGATCGCTTCAGAAGTGGCGCTCCCATTCATGGTGGGCGCAGGAACTATTACATTAAGCATTCTTATCGGGGAGGCGCTCAGACCAATAAAAGGTATCACTACCCTGCTGATTGTTATGCTCGCGACTTTTGTAGCTGTAGCAGCCCTAATGACCGCTAGGCATTACCTGCCTAACAAATACAACATCATGTTTGATAAAAATGCCGAGATTCTTCTTAGAATGAATGGGTTCATTGTTGGTGCATATGGCGTAGGACTAATTATTGACGGCATCACGAATATTATTTCTTAAGAAAACGCTAAAGCAGAACTATACTTATACACATAATGAGTAACCTACAAAAAAGATCAGTAATAGGCATCTACTTTTCCGATCCGAAGCCTATGGGCGCACCCTTTACTACCTTGACCTTTGTACAAGCATACCGGGGAATCATCGGCTACATTGAATCCCAAGGCGTAAAGGTAGTCATTGTTCGAGGTGACACCTACACAAAAAAGGGGGTTTTCACTAAATACTCGAGTTGGTCCAAAAAAAAGCAAAAATTTGTAACAATTGAAAAATCAATTCACGTTGATCTCTTGTGGGTCCGAGGCTCAAAGAATACTCACCGAAAGATTAATGATATCCCAACATGTAACTCGAAAGAGATTGATGGACTGTGTCGAGATAAGTTAGCAACGTATAATTTGTTCAAAGCGTTTTCCCCACGTACCTACATTGCGCATAGTTATACAGAAGCAAAAGAAATCCTACAAAAATTCACAAGTAAAAAAATAATAACTAAACCACGGTATGGAGAAAAATCTGAGGGCGTACATCTAATAGATGTCGATAAAGTAGAAGAGACGCTATACGATGACTGGAAAAATATACTCCTTCAAGAGTATCTAGACTCAAGTGGTGGAATCCCAGGATTGTTTGAAGGAACACACGAACTAAAGGTGTGGTTAATAAATGGTGAAGTGGCTGGGGCACGCTATAAACGACTTCACGAAGGTCATATAATCTCAAGTCAAACCAGGGCCACCAGTGGACCAAATACGCCTATTGACGTCCAAAAACTAGAGCCTTCTTTACATGATGCAATCGATAGTATTAAAACTGCACTACAGAACAATCATCCGAGCTTAGTCCGAGCTGATTTTGTGAGGACGGAAGACGGATATAGGCTCATTGAACTAAACTCTCGGCCTAGTGTCGCAAACTCCACACATGATGGAACAGATTTTTACTGGCGTATCGGAACAGCAATTGGTGATGCACTCGTAAGATCACTCCGTTCTGAAAAGGACACGAAATTACCCCTTATTGTAGCTGCTCCGCACGCCAAGACGACAATTCCAGCAAAATACCGAGATAGAGTCGCGCTCAGTGAGTATGAAGTGTG
>JAUIBQ010000001.1 GCA_030427445.1 bacterium
AACCAACACGCTAACCAAGATTACTGGTCAAACACCTGTTCCTACGACATCTCGTATGTCTATCGCGAGCTTTAAGCTCCGCGAAGGAAACAAGATTGGTGTTCGTGTCACACTTCGAGGCGACCGAATGTACGAATTTGCAGACCGACTTATAAACGTCGTGATGCCTCGACTTCGTGACTTCCATGGTGTTTCTAACAAGTCCTTCGACAATCAGGGGAATTACTCAATCGGGTTCCGTGATCAGAGTACATTCCCAGAATTAACATTCGAAGAAACATCTAATCCACACGGACTACAGGTTAATTTCACGATTGATTCGAAAGATAAAGAACACTCACGATTGTTCCTGAGTAAAATGGGTATGCCATTTATGAAAGAAGGTAAATAAGTTATGGCGCGTAAATCAAACCTCGCTCGAGATGAAAAACGAGCACACATGCACGCAAAATATACTGCAAAACGAAATGAGTTAAAGGAAGCTGGTGACCTAGATGGTTTAGCTAACTTACCTGCAAACTCTAGCCAAACACGACTAAAAAACCGCTGTGCGATTTGTGGTCGTCCACGATCATACATGCGTGATTTCGGTCTATGTCGACTCTGTTTCAGAGAACAAGCAGTCAAGGGAAACATCCCTGGTGTAACGAAAGCGAGCTGGTAGGAGAGAATATGGTATCAACAGACCCAATTGCAGATATGCTAACACGAGTGCGCAACGCTCTAGCAGTACACAAGACAGAAGTAATTCTTCCTCACTCACGTGTAAAAGAATCAGTTGCTAAAGTCCTAAAAGAAAGTGGATACATCACAGATATCCAAGTCCAGAAGGATGATTTTAGAAAAGTTATGACGCTATCACTCGATGGTGGTGCTCCAATTCACGAAGTGTCACGTGTGTCCAAGCCTGGACGTCGTGCTTACACAAAAGTGAAGGACATCCCTGTCGTAAAGCAAGGTCGCGGAATCGTCATCATGAGTACGTCAAAAGGCGTTATGGCTGGTGAAGATGCACGTGAACAGCGCTTAGGTGGCGAGATAATTTGCGAAGTATATTAAATAAGGAATAAATAAATGAGTCGTATAGGAAAACAACCAATCTCGATCCCAAGTGGAGTGACAATTACTGTCGATTCATCTTCTGTGTCTGTAAAAGGACCAAAAGGTGAACTGAGTACTTCAATCCTCAAAGGGGTCACTGTATCCGAAGAAGACGGATCAATCATTGTCAAACGAGACAACGATGAAAAAATACCTAAATCAAACCATGGATTGATGCGAACACTTATCAACAACATGGTAGTTGGTGTAACTGAAGGGTATTCTAAGAAACTTGAAATCACAGGTGTTGGTTTTAGACACCAAGTTCAAGGTCAAACACTAAAGCTAACTCTTGGTTTCTCACACGAAATCGAATACAAGCTACCAGAAGGTATCCAGGCATCAAGCGAGCAAAATGTTATCACAGTAAGTGGTATCGATAAGCAGCTTGTAGGTCAAGTAGCAGCTGAAATCCGTGGATTCAAGAAACCCGAGCCGTATAAAGGTAAGGGTATCGCTTATGTTGGCGAGAGAATTCTACGTAAGAGCGGAAAGAGCGGTAAGGAATAATCATGAGTGAACTACAGAATAAATCTATAAACAAGACACAACGTGCTGCACGTACACGCTCAACTATCCGTGGAACTGCTGAGCGACCTCGTCTGAGCGTTGTTATAACAAACCGTCACGTGAGTGCACAACTAATCAACGATGCTGAAGGCAAAACAATTGCTGCAGCGACATCATTAAGCGCAAAAGACTCACAGACAATGACTGAAAAAGCGAAAGACGTCGGAGTAGAGATTGCTAAGCGCGCTAAAAAAGCAAAGGTTACAAAAGTAGCTTTCGACCGCGGAGCTAAGAAATATCACGGACGAATTAAAGTACTTGCTGACGCTGCAAGAGAGAACGGATTGGAGTTTTAATATGGCCGGAGACAGAAAACCACGAGCACCAAGAGAAGAAAGTCCTTTTGACGAAAGAGTTGTTTCAATCGACCGCGTCGCACGTGTTGTAAAAGGTGGACGCCGATTTAGATTCCGAGCGCTTGTCGTTGTCGGAGACAAAAAAGGTAGCGTTGGTGTTGGTACTGCAAAGGGTGCAGATGTGACTGCAGCTGTTTCAAAAGCGACTGACGTAGCTAAGAAGCAGATGATAAAAGTGCACAACAATAATGGAACTATCCCACACGAACAAGAATCAAAAGTTGCAGGAGCGAAGATTTTGTTAATGCCAGCTTCAGCCGGTACAGGTTTGATTTCAGGTGGTGTTACGCGAATCGTACTTGAAGTGGCAGGATATAGCGATGTACTCTCAAAGTCACTTGGATCAAACAACAAGATTAATATTGCATACGCGACTGTTGAAGCTCTACGCGAAATGAAACCTCGTGATCAGTGGCACACAACTGCGATGCGAACTGGAAAAGAAAAAGCTGCAAAAGCAAGCGTAAAGGCAAAAGCAGGTAAATAGGTATGAAAATTAACGATTTAAACGTAGAAGGTAATCGAAGCTCACGACGTGTTGGTCGTGGTATCGCTGCAGGCCGTGGTAAGACTGCTGGACGTGGTACAAAAGGTCAAAAATCTCGTGCAGGTTCAGGACGAAAGCCAGGATTTGAAGGTGGACAAAACCCGTTGTACAAGCGTATTCCAAAACTACGAGGATTTACTCCAGTACAACGAGCTGAAAAAGTGACTGTTACGACAGAACAGCTTAACGACTTCAAAGGAAATGTAGACAACTTCACGCTTTATGAGGCTCGAATTACTTCAAGCCCATCAGCAATTGTGCGTGTTGTGCTTCGAGGTGACGTGACTTCTAAAGTCTCAGTTCACTTACAAGGTGCTTCTCCGCAAGCTGTAAAAGCTATCGAAAAAGCTGGCGGTTCATTCACTAAGACTGAGCGTGTTAAACAGACATCTAGCAAATCAGACGACAAATAAGTCGACCAAAAGAACAGCATTTGTGCTAAAATAAATTGAAAATTTACCCGGAGGTGTAGACAAATGGCTGAATTAAAGAATACAGAACAACCTTTGAGAACAATAATTGCAAATGTTGGTGATGGGTTCTGGTCTGTTAAGTCTTTATACGTCGGACAGCTGAAGGTTTACAATGATAGATTGGTATACGACGGTATTCGAAAATCTTTCATGATGAACAATATTCCCTTCAATATAGAGCTGAAAGTTGACGAAATTAGTACTATTTCTTTTGAAAACTCTCGTGTTGTCAAAGTTATGATGCAAACTAATACATTTCATACTTTTTTGGTAGGAGATAGCGGAGATGTTCGTTATACTCCTGAAACTTCCGGTAGATCAGTATTGCGTTCGTTAGGTGGAGCAGTGGCTTCAAGCACTCTAGATGCTGACAGGAGTAAATCAAATGAGTTATTATTGCAAGAATTGTATGATTACATCTCTAGCTTAGAAAATTACAAAGCAATAAAGCTACTAGCTCCTCATGGAGTTAAATCAAGCAGCTTATTCAGCACTTACAGGATTATCATAATAGCATTAAGTATCATCCCATTAGTTCTTTTAATCTATGCGTTAATAAAATTAATGCAATTCAGTAACTGATTATTAGTGATGTTCAAGTCCATAATGTATAATAATTTATACAAGATAGAGATATAAAAAGGGATTATAAAGGTGAACTGGAAAATCATAGCTAAATCTTTACGTTACAGTGATATGCGTAATCGTATACTCGGTGTACTTGGTATATTTGTCGTATTCCGTGTGTTAGCACAAATCCCAATACCACTTGAAGATCCTCAGACTCTACAAAGCGTACTTGATACATTATTTACTGCTTCTCAGGGCACACAGTTATTCGGTTTTCTTGATGTTGTATCTGGTGGTGCGTTAGCGAACTTTTCTATCATGTTGATTGGACTTGGACCATACATTAATGCGAGCATCATTATGCAGTTGCTAACGCAAGCTATCCCGAAACTTGAAGAGATTAATAAGGAAGGTGAGTTCGGTCGTAAGAAGATAAACCAGTATACTCGTCTTCTTACACTTCCACTTGCAATCATCCAAGCAGTTGGTGCATTATTCCTCGTCCGTACTCAAGCCCAGGCAGCATCTGGAGTTGATATTCTTGCAAATGCAGGACCTAGTACCTGGATACTTATGGTTGCGGCGTTAACAGGTGGTGCCATGTTACTTATGTGGTTAGGAGAGTTAATTACTGAACAGGGTGTCGGAAACGGTATCAGCTTGCTCATTACGATAAGTATTATTTCCCAGCTGCCTACGACAGTTGGTCAGATTGTTTCCGGTGTGTTTAGCGGTGAGAGCTCATTCAACGTATTCGGTAAGACGATTAGTTACAACAGTGACACTCTCGTCACTGCACTTATTATCATTGGTGCTACCGTACTTACAACATGGCTCGTGGTAAAGCTTAATGAAGCTGCACGTGTGCTCACAGTAAACTATGCAAAACGAGTACAGGGAAACCGAACATACGGAGGAGTTACGACAAAACTCCCCGTTAAGTTGATTACAGCAGGAGTGATCCCTATTATCTTCGCGGTCGCATTCTTGAGCGTGCCTAGTTTTGTAGGGAGTATTTTGGTTAACAATAACTCTGAGCGACTTTCAAGCATTGGTGAAGATGTTTCTCGCGTGTTCCAACAACCAACAAATGAATACTTCCAGCAGATCGCGTTTCCTTCACAAACAGAATATCTTAACTTCGGCGTAGCGAGCGAGATAGAGCAACAAGCCGGCATACAGTATGCTTATAGCCTCGAGCCTTTGATTTATCCTGCAGTGTACTTCGCGCTCATCGTCATGTTTACGTTCTTCTACACAGGTATTACCTTCAATGCGAAAGAGATTTCAGAGAACCTTCAAAAGCAAGGTGGTTTCTTGGAGGGGGTGCGTAGTGGTGAGCCGACAGAGAAATATTTACGTAAAGTCGTGAACAGACTTACACTATTCGGAAGTTTTGCGCTCGGATTCATCGCACTTGGACCGATGCTTGGTCAGATATTCTTGCGAGTTAATATCGCGATTGGTGGTACCAGTGTACTCATCCTTGTAGCGGTAGCACTTGAGACACTGCGACAAGTTGAATCACGCGCTCTTATGGTGACGTATGATGATTACACAACACCAGAATTTGTCTATGGCCCTGACACTGAAAAGCAGACTCCAAAAACTTCTATAAAAGACAAAGTCTTCAGACGTAAGTCTTCTAAGAAATAAACAGATAAAAGGTTGTACTTTCGCATCTGTTAGTGCTATAATTAATTCTTGAACGAAAATTTATGGCACAAAACAAGGAAGTTATTGAATTAACAGGGGTGATAGTAGAGACTCTACCAGGCACTCAATTCAAGGTGGAATTGGAAAACGGTCATCAAATTCTCGCACACGTAGCAGGAAAGATGCGGAAGAATTACATTCGTATCGTCCCTGGAGACAAAGTCAAAGTTGAGTTGACTCCGTACGACCTCACAAAAGGTCGCATCACATTTAGGATGTAGCTGACAACCATTTATAGGCTTAATCATGAAAAGCGTATAAATTGCCAGTTAGTATGATGTCTATCGTGTAATTATTATTAAACTAATGCAGTGTGTCACCACTCTTTTTGAAAGGAAGTGATCCGTATGAAAGTACGTGCAAGTGTCAAGAAGATGAGCCCTGACGACAAGATTGTTCGTCGTAAAGGCCGTCTTTATGTGATAAATAAATATAAACCTAAGCATAAACAAAGGCAGGGATAGTCTATGGCTCGTATTTCGGGTGTAACAATCCCTAACGAAAAACAAATCTTGTTTGCTGTGCAGTATGTATATGGCATCGGCCCGAAAGCTGCTGACGATATCATCACGAAGGCTAAAGTTGAGCCTACTGTTCGCACAAAAGATCTTACAGATGCTGAGATCTCACGCATCCAAGACGTTATCAACGAAAACTACATGGTTGAAGGTGATCTTCACCGAGTAGTTACAGCTAACATCAAGCGACTTAAAGAAATTAAAAGTTACCGTGGCGATCGACATTCACGCAACCTGCCAGCACATGGCCAGCGTACACGTACGAATGCTCGAACAAAGCGTGGTAAAAAAGTCGCTGTTGGTGGAGCACAAAAGAAAGCGGCAACTAAGACCTAGGAGGTAAAATAATATGGCAGAAGAAGTAAACAAATCATCTAAGCCAGCCTCTAAAGGCGGCAAGAAAAAAGCGAAGCGCAATGTTCCACAAGGACAGATTCACATCAACGCGACGTTTAATAACACGATAGTCACATTCACAGACCCAGCAGGTGCAGTGCTTGCACAATCTAGCGCAGGTGCGTGTGGATTCCGTGGCTCTAAAAAAGGTACTGCGTATGCAGCACAAATCGCGGCTGAAAAAGCTGGAAACGTTGCAAAAACACAGTACGGTATGACGAAAGTACACGCTATTGTAAAAGGCATCGGTCAAGGACGTGAAACAGCACTACGTGCGTTAACTGGACTTGATATGTCACTAGAGAGCATCACTGATGTTACTCCTGTTGCTCATGGCGGAACACGTCCTAAGAAAGCAAGGAGAAATTAATGGCTCGAGATACACAGTCAATCGTAAAGATGAGCCGTCGTGAAGGCTACGCACTTCACCCGAAAGCTCACAAAGCGCTTGTTAAGCGTTCAACTCCACCAGGCCAAGCAGCAGGTGGAAGATTCCGAAGCAAATCATCTCAGTATGCATTACAGCTACGTGAGAAACAGAAAGTTAAAAGATTGTACGGCTTATTGGAGCGACAATTCTCTAACTTGATGGTCGTTGCGTCACGCAGCAAAGGTCAGTCAGGAGCTGTATTATTACAACTTCTCGAACGACGTGCTGATAACGTTATTTACCGTGCAGGATTTGCTCCTAGCCGACGCGCTGCAAGACAGCTTGTCACTCACGGACACTTCATGATAAATGGTAAGCGTTTCAATGTTCCTTCACTACGCGTAAAAGAAGGTGACGAGATTAAAATCCGTCCTTCAAGCACAAAGACTGAATACTTCAAGAATATCGACCAGACGTCACCCGCAGGTGAGTCACTCGTGTCTTGGATTGCAGTTGATCGACCGAAACTACAAGTGAAAATCATCGCTTTGCCAGCTCGCGAAGAAGCAGAACCAGATATCAATGAACAATTAATAGTCGAGTACTACTCGCGATAAGCAGGGGGACACCAGCAAATATGCCAAACCACATTAATACACCAACTATCACAAGTGTTACCGACAACTCTGAGAACAGCTCGACATTTGTTATCGAACCACTGCACAGCGGTTACGGTATGACACTTGGAAATAGCTTGCGCCGTGTGCTTCTTTCAAGCATCGAAGGTGCAGCTATCACTTCTTTCCGTGTTGAAGGTGCTTCACATGAATTTACAGCACTGGATGGAATCAAAGAAGACGTTGTAGCTATCATGCAAAACCTTAAGCAAATCCGCTTCAAGGTTCACAGTGATGAGCCTCAGACACTTGTTATCGAGGCAAGCAAAAAAGGTGAAGTTACAGCAAAAGAAATTAAAACAAACGCTGATGTTGAAGTTATCAACACCGACCAGTACATTGCTACAATCGACAGCGCTAAGTCACTTAAAATTGAGATTGTCGTTGAAAAAGGACGAGGCTACCGTACTGTTGAAGAGTCTTCAGTGACTCGACAAAGCACTGATTTCATCGCTCTAGATGCAGTATTCTCACCAGTACTACGTGTCCGATACAACGTTGAAAACACTCGTGTTGGTCAAATGACTAATCTCGATAAGCTAAACATCACAGCTGAAACAGATGGTTCAATCACTCCACGTGATGCATTTGAACAAGCGTCAGCAATCTTAGCTAACCAGTACCAAGCACTTGCAGGTAAGACAACAGTTGCGTCAGTACAGCTTGTAGAAGCAGTTGCTGTTGGTGAAGAAGAAGGATCTAAAGAAGAGGAAGATGCACTAGCAGCTTCTATCGAAGATCTAAACTTCTCAGCACGCACAACAAATGCGCTAATCAACAACGATATCCAGACATTGAAAGACCTTTTCAGTCTTACTGATTCAGAGCTTAAAGATCTAAAAGGCTTCGGTAGCAAAGCGCTAGACGAAGTACGCGAAAAACTCGCAGAGTTGGAGCTTTAAGATGCATAGACACGGATATAAAGGACGCAAGTTTGGTCGCGAACGTGACCAGCGACGCGCATTGATGAAGAGTCTTGCAGATAGTCTTTTCTTGCACACGTCTATCGAGACGACGCTTGAAAAAGCTAAAGACCTTCGTCCATACGCTGAGAAGCTTGTAACAAAAGCTAAAAAAGGTGGTCTTATCAACCGTCGTGCAATCATTGCGAATGTGCAGACGAAAGAAGCTGCAAACAAGCTCGTTGATGAAATCGCTCCAAAGATCACGCGTGACAGCGGATACTTGAGAATCGAGAAAACAGATACACGCCGTGGCGACAATGCTCAGATGGCTCGCATCTCATTTGTTGATGACCTTTCTGCTGCACCTGTAGCAAAGGCAGCTAAAAAACCAGCTGCGAAGAAACCTGAAGCAAAGAAAGAGGCTAAATAATGAAGAAGTTAAATACATTTTCACAAAAGCCTGCTGACGTTACACGTAAATGGTACATCGTCGATGCTTCAACTGCACCTGTTGGTCGGCTTGCGACACAGATCGCACAGCTACTCCTAGGTAAAGGTAAGGCTGAGTTCACTCCACACGTAGACGCAGGAGACTTCGTCGTAGTGATTAACTCTGACAAAGCTGTGTTTACAGGTCAGAAGGAATTGAACAAGACATATTATCGACACACTGGCTACCCAGGTGGTATCAAAGACCGAACAGTTGGTGAGCAACGAGAAAAAGACTCAACTAAGCTCATAGAAAAAGCTGTATACGGTATGTTGCCAGTTAACAAGCTACGTGATGGCCGCATGAAGAGATTAAAGATCTACACAGGCGCTGAACATAACCACGCAGCTCAGAAACCAGAAGAAATTAACGTAGGAGGTAGTAACTAATGGCTGACTCAAAAGCTCACTACACTTACGCAATCGGACGACGTAAAAGCGCAACTGCCAAAGTTCGTTTAACAAACGGAAAAGGTGCAGTTACAGTCAACGACAAGCCAGCTGAAGAGTATTTTGCAGACGCAAAGATGTTACTTCACCGACTAAAAGCACCATTCATCGCTATCGAAAGTGATAAGTATGATGTATCTGTGCTAGTAGACGGTGGCGGACACGCTGCACAAGTTGATGCTATCGTACTCGGTGTAGCGAAAGCGCTCGTCGAAAAAGACGAAGCTTTCAAAGGCACATTGCGTAAAGCAGAGTTACTTGGACGTGACCCACGAGAGAAAGAACGTAAGAAGTTCGGTCTCAAAGGTGCTCGTAAGCAACGACAGTTTACAAAGCGTTAATCATTCGAATTATCGCACTAAATACTCCCAGAGATTACTCATGGGAGTATTTTTATTTGCGCCAATTTAACTCTGATGATATTATTTTTTATATGAAACAAATCATGCACTACTATTTTGGTTTTTGGTTTACCGACACTGCAAAGGCGGCTAGTTTCTAATTATTATTAAAAAGAACAAAATTATAACCGCCTTACAACCAGGGCGGTTTTTTTAATTAATACTTACATAAAGAAGGAAATTAAAACAGATGGAAGAACTAATTATAGTAGCAACGATACATTTACTCGCAGTAATGAGTCCAGGGCCTGACTTTGCTCTAGTACTTAAAAATTCTTTATCAAGCGGCAAGACAACAGGTCGTTACACGTCACTCGGCGTAGGTTTAGGTATAGGCGTACATGTCCTGTACTCACTAGTTGGGATTGCACTCATAATTTCGCAGTCAGCAATATTATTTACTATTATTAAATATCTAGGAGCTGGATACCTCATATATATTGGGGTTAAATCTGTAACAGCAAAGAAAAAGAAAGATTTGGATTCAATTGGTGACAATGTCAAAAAAAAGAGTATACATAATCTTAGCGCATTAAAGCAGGGATTTGTAACAAATGTACTTAATCCTAAAGCCACTTTATTTTTTCTTAGTGTTTTTACCCAAGTCATAGATCCAAACACATCCTCTTTGTTGCGTGCGTTGTATGGCCTCGAAATGATTATTGCCACGACACTATGGTTCTCTGTCGTGACAATAATCATGACACGAGAGCCTGTTAGGAGGGTTTATAAAAAAGCAGAAACCACAATTGATAGAGTGTTTGGGCTTATATTAATCATCTTAGGTATTAGCGTGGGGGTAAGTCGGTAATGAATGTAGCGATACAAGGATATAAAGGGTCATACCATGACATCGTGAAATCCATGTTGTTGCCTGAAAGTGAACTAATTGCATGTGACACATTTCACGACGTGGTGCTTTCTGTGAAAGAAGGTACTTCAGACTATGGGATTATGGCTATCGAAAATTCAATATACGGAGACACTGCCGCGGTCTTAGAGCTACGAACTAACTTCGATGATTTAGAAATCATAGCAGAACATACGCTAGACATAAATCATTGTCTCGTTGCCCATAAAAATAACGATACGATTGAGACTATCTCATCTCATCAAGTTGCGCTAGGGCAGTGTAGAGTGAAGATCCATGAGAAGTATGCTGAGGCCACTTTAGTGGAATCTTCGGACACTGCTCTCTCAGCTAAAGAAATTGCCGAAGGGGATGTAATTCACACTGCCGCCATAGCATCACGCTCCGTTGTCGAAATCTTTCCTAACTTGGTGGTTATTGACGACGATATTACAGATTATGAATATAACAACACTAGGTTTATCGTTTTCTGTAAGAAAGGACTCGGTGGCTACATCCTGAAAGATAAAAACTGCGAAGACAAGACTACAGCGTTAATGCTCATTCCAAATTATGAAGGATCATTACTTAAGGCGATGACTGTGCTGCAAAACTACGACATAAACTACTCATCAATTACAGCTAACTCTTTTCGTCATGATTCGCGTGGCGAAACGGTACTTGTGCCAATTGAGTTCACGCACAGTTGGCATGATGAAAGACTAGCGGGAGCACGCAGGGAGCTTGAGAAGGTAGGAGTGGTATTAAAAAGTTTAGGAAGCTATAAGCAAGGAGACGTTACACAGGCATAGTTGACATCCAGATAGTATTGTGTTATAGTGTATAATAGGAAAATATGATGAAAAATATAATTCACACAATTTCATTTTATTGGATCGGCAATTATTATTGGCGGACTGCTTGGTATTTAAACTAAAAAAACAGAGAAATCAAACCATTTATCCGCCGATAACCACGGCGGATTTTTAATTTTATAGGAGAAATAATGAAAGATTTAATATCAAATGAAGCAAACGAGAGATTAATAAAAGTAAATGAGGACTGTTCTAGTGACGTTGGTGCAGTTGCCGTCAGACAACATCTACAAGAATCAATAAGACAAAGTGCCCTAATGATAATCGTTGATAATTTTATACAAACTATCAACAGTTTCGCAGGCGAGGAGAGCGTAGCATGAAAACCATAGCGATAATTGGCGGTATGGGCCCTCAAGCCTCATTGCATGCACACACGAGGTTGTTAGACAAGGCTATTCAAGCTAATAAAACAGTAAACATTGTGCATGTTAGTTTAGATATTGCGCACTTTCACTCGTCCAAACCTCGCTTGGACCTTACTAAAAAACAGAAAAGAATATTAAATAGTATACAAGCAGATATCGGGTTTATATCGTGTAATACCGCCCATCATTTCTTTGAGCAGTTTCAGAGTGAAGTAAATTTTAAACTAATAAGTATGCTCGATCATCTAGATATTCCTGATGGCTCACTTATGCTTTGTTCTCAAACATCAAGTGAACTAAAAATCTTTGGTGATGCTTTCAAATACCCTTCATTGAAACTGCAATTAAAATTGAACACGATTATCAACGGGGTTATAAACGGTGATAAAAATATGTCTACTTCATTAGAGAAAATTTTAAGTAAACAGAAGCATCCATTCGTGTTCGGGTGTACTGAAATAAGCAAAGTAGCATTTGAGCAAAATATAAATGGTATGGACACACTCGAACAGACTCTAGATACCATAATAAATACGCTATAATGGAGGTTGATATGAGTAAACAAGTGATTTTGACAGGGCTTCGGGCTAATAATGATCTGACATTAGGTAATTATTTTGGTGCGATGCGCCCGATCATCGATATGGCGAAGACCAAAGCAGGTGAGTTTCAGGTGAATATGTTTATTCCAGACTTGCATAGCTTCACGACGCCAGTCGATCACGCAAAACTACAAGAGCAGATACTGCACAATGCTGTATTGTTTGCGGCGGCAGGCTTGCCTTTAGATAACCCTGACATTCACCTATATAGACAAAGTTATGTCTCTGCGCATAGTGAAGCAACCATCATTCTGAATAATTTTGTTGGTATGGGCGAGATGGAACGGATGACTCAGTACAAAGACAAATCATCAAAACTAGACACTGAAAGGATTAGTGTCGGACTTTTTGACTACCCAGTATTGATGGCGGCAGATATCTTGCTGTACGGTGCGACGTATGTACCTGTAGGTGATGACCAGACACAGCATCTAGAGATAACTCGGGACATCGCTGAGCGTATAAACTCTAGGTTTGGTGACATATTCACGATACCTGTAGCCGTAAAAGACCAGCATGAGTTTTTTAACAAAGACCAAGGTCTTAGGATTATGGACTTGCAAGACCCTACGAAGAAAATGAGTAAAAGTGATGATTCCGGTAAAGGTGTTATATTCTTGGGTGACAATCCAGAAGAGTCTTACAAAAAGGTCATGAGCGCAACCACTGATGACAAAGCATCTGTGAACTATGACCGTGAAAATCAGCCAGGGATCACGAATCTGCTCGATATCTTAGCACTACTCCGAGGAGCGGATGTAGAAGAAGTTATACGCGAATTTACAGGCGTAGAACGATATGGTGACTTCAAAAAAGTTGTTGCCAGCGAGATGAGAGATTTCCTCATGGATTTCCAGGCTAGAGTAGATAATGTAGACATGGGAGCTCTGGAGACAAAGATGGTTGAAAGCGAAGTCGCCATGAGCAAACAAGCAAACGAGACATTAGTTCGCTTGCAAAAAGCCGTCGGACTTCGATGAGTGAAAAAGCATCCAAGAAACAAGAGTCACATATCTTATGGCCGCTTAATAAGATAAGTGCGTTTGTGCTTAGTTTATTTGGTCTGGAGAAGAAGAAATGAAACAGACGATTGTCTATGAACCTGATGAACCGAAAAATACGAGAATTGATAAGTTTATCGCTGAATCATTTTCTGAGTATTCTCGTTCGGCACTTACGAAACTCTTCGAGCTTAACCTCATCAAACTTAATGGTGAGCCAATTCAGCCTGGCTTTAGGCTTAAGCCTGGTGCAGAAGTAGAATACGACTTAGGCCCACTTCAAGCAAAACCTGAAGTCATAGAGCTGCCCATTTTGCACGAAGACGACGATGTTATCGTCATCAACAAACCTGCAGGTGTGATATCACATGCACGAGGGAGATTTTGGCAGGAAGCCTCAGTAGCAAGCTTTATCAGGGATAAAATATCGAAAGAACTCGACGGTGAGCGAGGTGGTATTGTACACCGCCTCGACAGGGTGACGAGCGGAGTTATGATTTGCGCTAAAAATGAGAAGACGTTAAAAGAGCTCCAGAAAGCATTTTCAGACAGAAATGTCCAGAAATCATACGTTGCACTAGTTGTAAAGCGACCGAAAGATGATGAATTTATTATAGAAGCGCCAATTCAGCGTGATCCAAATGTGCCGAAGCGTTTTCGGGTTCATCAGGACGGTAAGCAAGCAACAACAAAAGTCAAGGTGCTTGCATCGAGTAGTGAACGTACATTGTTGCTCTTAACACCTACGACAGGCAGAACACATCAGTTGCGCGTGCATTTGCAATACATTCACAATGCGATAATCGGGGATCCACTGTACGCGGAAGATTCAAGCGATTATAGCGAGCACAGTAATTCTCTTCGGCTTCATGCACTACGATTGGATGTACCACTACATGGTGAGAGACAAGTTTTCCGTGCGCCTGTGCCTTACTATTGGCAGTTGTCTAGCGATGAAAAAACGGCACTTGAGGAGCTTAAATGATTGTTCACCCAAGTATCATTATCGATGGATCAGGTGGGTTGAGTAGAGCAGTAGAGCAAGCATATGATATCGCGCATGAGCTAACGAGTGACAGTCGTATTGAGATCATTGAACCAGAAAAAAACAAGAAATCGATTTCTATCGATCAGGCAAGAGAGTTACGCCGTAAAGTCACACTAAAATCTCATAGCGAAACATATCGAGTGTTTATCATAAAATCTATCTCACTCATGGGAGATGAGGCACAGAATTCACTGCTGAAAACTCTTGAAGAGCTCGGTGACAATATATCGATCATCATGCCTGTGTCTACAGTCGATGAAGTGCTGCCTACGATCAGATCTAGAAGTCAGATTGTAAAAGCTGTACAAGAGCTGAATAAGTCAAAGGACAAAAAACAATATCTTATAGACAGTGCGTTGCTTGGCTATAAAAACTCGGTATCTCTGAGCGAAGTGGATATGATTTCTGCTAGTGAGTTTATGCGTTACAGTGTCTCCGATAGACTACATCATTACAAAAAGATCACCGACGACAGAGGCAAATTACTACACCTCCTTCACAGCATACGTGTCCTTTGTATATCAGCGATGCGAGAAGCTAATCAGCACGAATCAAAAATTGCCTGGTCTAAGAAAGTGCAGATTAGCAACGACTTGCTTGATAAAGCGTACACTAATACTTCGGGCAAACTTCTACTACTTGGCGCATCTACACAGCTTTGAACCCCAAAAATGGTATAATAGCGACAGTTTATGTTCACATTACTTATCCTACTATTAATCGGCGTATTTACTGTTGTCGTAGCGAAGCCTAAGACGGAGGAGCTATCACCGATTCCTCGTAAACTGAGTGATAGGATGACTAGCCTATGGGATATAGCTCACAAAGGGATGCGAGACGATAAATTACTAGGTGCAGAGAAAGCATTGCTGACTATCTTAAATATCGATGAGCGTAATGCTGCCGCGTACAACAGACTCGGCATACTGTACGCTAAACAAAAAGAATACAAAGATGCGATTGACTGTTTTGAGATAGCAAGTAGTATCGAGCCGTCACCGTCTAGTTTGCATAACTTGGGACTGATTTACTATGAAACAGAGCACTTCGAGAAAGCAGCAACTGCTTTTGAGCAAGCACTCAAGCTCGAAGATACATTAGCTGCACGTCACATCGCTTACGCCAAGGCTAGTGAAAAACTTGGTAGATTTGGCCAGATGGTCAAGAGTTTGGAGAAGGCTGTAGAAATTGAAGAGTCTAAAGAGTCACTGACGTTACTCATGCACGCATATATCCTAGTCGGAGATGAGGAAAAGGCCAAGACAATTCAGATCAAAATAGATAAACATAGTGTGCAACCAAAAAGTCAGCCGAAACGAATCTTACGTCAAAAAGTAAAGCGTCCTAAACGAATCGTTAGATAAAATCTTTGCATAGATGTGCAGAGAATATCACGACAAAGAATCTGTAATACAAACCTAAATATTTTATTTATAAAATAAAAAGACCTATGGTTACTTATTTGTAAGTCATCATAGGTCTTGGTGCAGGGTGTAGGATGGCAAGCAAGCTGGCGAAACGAACCTTTGACGGTTCAAATCAGTACCAAACAAAAAAGACTTGTATTTACTCCAATGTAGTAAAAACAAGTCTTGGTGCAGGGTGTAGGATTCGAACCTACGAAGGCGAATGCCAACAGATTTACAGTCTGTCGTGTTTGACCGCTTCACTAACCCTGCGTCCTCGAAGTGTGATGATTGTCTCGCCAAAGGTTTTGATAAAACAAGTTTCTCAAAACTTATAGCGACACAATCAAGCCATCTCGTCTGAATTTCGCGAATGCTCTCGCGAAATTCTGGAGCCACCTGTCGGATTCGAACCGACGACCCTCTGTTTACAAAACAGATGCTCTAACCAACTGAGCTAAGGTGGCGTGTATCAGAAGTAATTCTAGCAAATAATTGGCTATTTTGCTAGAATAAATTGAATATTTTATCAAATAATATGCCGTTGTAGCTCAGTGGTAGAGCACTTCCATGGTAAGGAAGGGGTCACGAGTTCAATCCTCGTCAACGGCTCCATGAGAAAATGAACGAAGTATTAGTACGAGAGGCAAAACTACAGATGGCTGAAAGGTCGTTTTTCTTTAGTAGTCTTGGGGCATCTATAATTTATTTAGGTTATTCAGCAAATCTACAAGTAGTATCAGGCCTCGGCTACCTAGTAGGTGGATATGGAGCTCTCTGCGCATGTGCAGCCTTAGAAGACGTTAATGGCGTAGAGGGGTTGTAAAGAGTCTTTATCTCTGTTACAATACATCTTCGATATGGCAAAAAAGACTGATAAGAGAAAGATTGTAGGACTTGTCTGTGAAGAGACAGGTGAGCGCTTGTATTACACTAAAAAGAATACAATGAATACACCTGATAAACTTCGATTACGAAAATACAATCCACGAGTTCGTAAGCATACATGGTTCGTAGAAACCAAGAAAAGCTTAGGACGAAACGAAGTTAAACCTCGTAAAGGTTAGGCTACTACTAACACTAACGAAACAGCCCAATCAACGGGCTGTTTTTAGTTGAAGGATAGTTTGGATAAGCTCAGCATGAGACCAGATCAGTGGTGTTACACCAATTTTTTCTTTTGAATCATCTGGAAGTATCTGTTCAGGTAACATTTCAGTGTTTGTTATGTCGATATAATCTAAACAATACTGAAGCAATCTATCGGCTAGATCATTATCATTAATGGCATGAGTGCCTGCGCATTGAGCGAGCCATAGTGTCGCTACAAACCACGGGTTTGGATTGCCGTTTCGGGTAAAGTAGTTGTCGTGCTCATAGCGGATAATGCCGCCGTTGGAAGCTATTAATTTATTAGTTATTTCTTCAAACGTCTTGCGCACTCCTTCAGTGTCACTTATATCTCCAAGTATCAGCCCATAGAGTGTCGAGATGTCGACAGTCGAATCCAGCTTGTTACCGGATTTTACACCTTTTGAATAATACCCGCTATCAGTTTTGAGGTTATGTAGCGATTTCTCAATCCTACTAAGTGAATTGTCTATTTTTGTGAGAAGCGAGACGTTATCGCTCGTCGCTTCGCGTGTAGTTAACAACTTCTTAAAGTCATTTAACGCTTTAATGACCATTGCTGTCGTGTATGTAGTCGTCTCGAGCTTTTCTTCCCATAAGTCATACGAAGGATAAGGCAGGTCAGTAACAGGATGAACGTAGCTAAGTAAGAATTCAGCCATAGGAACGATAAAGGTATCAAAATGTCTCTCTAAAAACTCGTTCTTGTCTGTTAAGAAATAGTACTCGACTGCTAGCTGCAACACAGAGGCAGTTTCATCCTCCTGAATAGCCAGACGTTTGCCGCCATGGTGATCAAGAGGGTGCCACGTACTACCGACAGAACCGTCTGGTTGGTATTTATGCTGTAGATATCCGCCAGGCTTTAAGACACGTGAACAAAACTCTAAGAAAGACAATACTTCTTTATGGTGCCCAAGATGTAGTAGGGGACGCATAACGTAGACTCCATCACGTGGCCACACATATGAATAGTAATCGCGACCATAGTTGAAAATAGAAGAGTCAAGCGAAGCGACAACACCTCCATGTGAGTCTATGTGTGCCTTAATAACTTGCAATGACTTCTTTACTACAGTCTTTTCTTTTTCTGAAAGGGTATCTAATTTAGTATTAGAAATCTCATGCCAATCACGCCAATGTTGTTGGTGCGCGTTATCTCTCGAGTTCCAAGATGTGCGAGCTACTGCATGATTTCGCTCAACGTCGTACTGTGAATCCCCGGCACAAACCCAATATCTTACTTCTTTTGTTTCTTTACTACTTACGTTACAAGAAAACCGAATCGTACTATCAACGCTACTGTGCTCGACTAAACCCTTTGACAACTCACCGTCTTCTGCATCACGAAAGGTGCCTTCTTTGCCTTCGATATCAGTATTTCCTACCGCCCACTGATCAAACGGCCCTTGATCTGCAACTTCTCCGGCTATCAATAGGCAAACACGCCCTTTGTAGTCATATATATAGTGATCGTCCGGTACGTATAATACTGTGTCGGTGCGCCCGTCTTGACTCAGTCTAAATGTTTGATAGAAAAACAACCTGACTTCTTTATCTTGATCTGATACATTTGTAACGTTCACTTGTCTTCTAAAAATGTCATATTTTGGGTCGACAAAATCTGTCGTAGTGAGTTCGACACCTAAGCCATCATGTCGATATGTGCAATGCGCTTGCAGTGCATCTTCTGAGTTCCTAACCTCGATGAACCAGCTCTTATCTTCATGAGTCCATGAGAATACACCATCAACCCACACTCCGATGTAATGCGGTCTGCGACGTGAGTTTGTAAGGTTCTGCTGTCCTACATACGGGTAATAAAAATCACTGACTAATCCTTGTTCATTTAGACCTACAGCTAGTGAGCCATTTGATAGAACTGCTGATTTTCTCATGTGCGCTGGCATTAGTTGTTACGTCCTTCCTGAGACCATAGCAGTCTAAGTTTTAAATCTCGTAGAGCATTCATGCTATAGGTAAATGCATCATACGGGCTTGTGTAAGGGCTAAAGTATGCATGCACATCTCCGTCGTTAAACCATTTTGTACACATGTAGTACGGGTGATCAGACGTCGTCAACTTGCGCCAATCAGCGACTATACTCACGTCATCGCACTGCATCACTTCCGATTCTATCGAAAATAAACTATGCATGAAATCTTGTTGCATAGCATTGCCAGTCCATGCCGTTAAATCACGCTCAGTGTCGGCCCACGTGACAGTATGGTGTATGTCGACCTCGTCGGCAGGTTCATACGCTTCAGCAGCTTGGGTAATAGTCTTGAATGTTCCACCGTTGCTCGTCCACTCATGTGGCAGTGAGCGAAGAAAATCAAATATCCCCGTATCAGCCCACTGGTGCTCTCCGAATGTTTCATAATCCATGAACAAGTTGACGATGTCGCCATTATCAGCATGCAAGCTCTCGCTCATCCAGTGAGAAAATGTTGGAGCACTGAGTGGCCAAGACGACCAGTTTTTATCTGAAAAACGAAACGCAACATCATCTGACAATTTATAGTTTTTCATTAATAGCTTTATATTGTGTGTTTGAACTGGTTTGTATACATAGTTAGGTGAACGCCAACCTAATATCGGATCCCAGCCTTCTGTGATAATCGCTTTATAGCCAGCTTCATCTGCCCACTTGGCTAATTCATTGTTGTAGCTAAGTTCGGTGTTGCGAAATGCAGTAGGTGACACACCGAAGACGTCACGAATCTTCTGTGCGTGAGCTGCTACTTGACGTACAAACTCAGCTCGAGAGTAGAAAAATGCCAATGAATGATAGTACGTCTCTGCCACAATCTCAACTTTTCCAGTCGCGACTATTTCCTGGAAGCTCTTCAAAACATCTGGTCGCCATGCTTCAAGCTGCTCGATGAGCGTACCAGTGATAGATAAAGACACCTTAAAGTCTGGATATTTTAGTAGCAGGTCTTTCAACACGGCGTTTGTTGGGAGATAGGACTTCTCAGAAACTTTGTCGATGATAAATTTATTGTTTGTATCTAGGCCATCTGACTCATCATTAAAGTAAAAATGATCAACTCCCATATCAAACGCGCTGTATGGTTTTACGCGCCAAGGCTGATGAGCGTGTAGGTAAAGGACAACAGCTTTTTTACTCATGACGATACTCCTGTATGTTGGCTGTAGGTGTTGTGCATTATTTCTGCGGACTTACCCCAAGAAATATTTTTATATTCTTGATAGGCATTCTGCCACATTTCATCACGCATCGATTCATATTCGACGAGCGAGAGTATTTGGTCAGCCATTTTTTCTTTGTCCCAGAAATCGACTTTATAACAGTTCTGTAGCACTTCAGCTACACCTGATTGATGCGAGACGATAACTGGAGCTCCATAGCCAACAGCTTCTAGCGCAACAAGACCAAATGGCTCAGATACACTTGGCATTATAAATACATCGGCAATCTTGAAAGAATCCCGCCAGTGTTTACCTGTGCCGTTCAGCCAGCCTACGAAAAGCACATTTTCACTAATGCCTTTTTCAGCAGCGTACTCCATCAGTTCTTCTTCTTGTTCGCCACCTCCTACAAGTAGAAACAACGTCTTAGGCTGCTGTCTAACGACTAGTTCTGCTGCATCAAGTAAGTGAGTGAGTCCTTTCTGGATAGTTTTACGACCAGCGTTTACAACCACTTTATAGCCACGCTTCTTCATCTCAACCAAGTATTTGTAAGCATTCGAAGCATCCACCTCTAGCTCTTCGTATGTAACTTCCATGGCGTTGTGCACTACGGTAACTTTTTCAGGAAGCAAACCATACTCTCGTACGATGACATTTTTCGTATACTGGCTGACTGCGTACACGTGATCTGCCATCAGCAAAGCTTGTTGTTCTATCTCTCTGACGATCGGATTACCACTGCCACCTGCAGACTGATCAAACTGAGTCGCGTGAACATGCAGTATCAATGGTTTACCACTCACGCGCTTCGCTTCCATGCCAGCCAAGAACGTCAACCAATCATGAGCATGGATGATATCAAACTCTGCAGAGCTCGCTAGCTTAGCGACTTGTCGAGCAAAATAGTCATGATGAGACGAAAACTGCTTGCCAAGCCCTTGACCCGCAAAATACTCACTGTCATAGACACCGCCTAGGTTCATAACTTCAGTAGCACTAAGACCGCTACTCGGTGTTACTTTCATAAAAGGTATAGAGAAGTCAGCTGTGTAGGGGAGTATGAATTCAATGTCGATACCACGCGAAGATAACTCTTTGCACATCTGATAACAAGCAATACC
This sequence comes from bacterium, assembly GCA_030427445.1. Lineage (GTDB taxonomy): Bacteria > Patescibacteriota > Saccharimonadia > Saccharimonadales > SZUA-47 > JAUIBQ01. Next base: position 21,102 of record JAUIBQ010000001.1, read on the forward strand.
CATCCCACCGGCATGATGCGGCGGCAGCTCCCAACCAAGCATAAGTACTTTCAACCTGAATCTACCCTTCAAACACCTTTGTTTTATTTCTAATTTAAGTATAGTCCTAAAGCTTATTTTCGACAACTATTTTACATCTGTTATTTTTTGCAAAATCATGCTATAGTTAATTGATTTTATGAGCAATGCAACAAACATTAGAAATATCGCTATCATCGCGCACGTTGACCACGGAAAAACGACGCTTGTGGATGGTTTATTAAAACAATCGAACACATTCCGTGATAACCAAGCTGAGATGTCCCAAGATTTGATCATGGACTCTGGCGACCAGGAAAAAGAGCGCGGTATTACGATTACTGCGAAGATTACCGCAGTTGATTGGAATGATTACCGTATTAACATCATTGACACACCTGGGCACGCAGACTTCTCTGGTGAGGTAGAGCGTACACTTCGCATGGCAGACGGTGTCATCTTAGTCGTCGATGCTCAAGAAGGCCCAATGCCGCAGACGAAGTTTGTATTAAGCAAGGCTCTACAACTTGAGTTAAAGCCGATAGTTGTCATAAACAAAATCGACAAGCCTGCATCACGAATCCAAGAAGTTGAAGATGAACTAGCAGATCTATTTTTAGAGCTTGCTGTGCATGAAGATCAGCTTCACTATCCTGTGTACTATGCAATAGGACGAGATGCAAAAGCTTGGAGTTCTGTGCCATCTGATAGTTCAGAGGGCACAGATTTATCAGTAATTTTTGAATCTATTGTTAACGAAGTGCCTGCACCTTCCTTATCCCTCGAAGGTTCGCTACAGTTGCTTGTCTCAAGCTTGCGATATGATTCATTCCAGGGTAAGTATGCAGTTGGACGCATTGAGAGAGGTTCTTTGAAGAAAGGCGATCCGGTCATACTTTGCCACAGTGAAGGTCAAAAGTCAGCAAAAATCGACAGAGTCTATCGAACGATCGGTTTAACTTTTCTAGAAATCGACTCTGCTGAAGCTGGTGATATTGTTTCAGTAACTGGTGTCGGTGACGCAAAAATCGGAGACACTATCGCGGGTACAGATAACCCTGAAGCGCTGCCGACGATTGAGATTGAAGCACCAACATTGCGTATCTATTTAGGCCCAAACACAAGTCCACTGAAAGGCAAAGAAGGCGAATTCACGACTAGCCGTCAGATAGGTGACAGGTTGCGGAAGGAACTCGAGACTAATGTCGGACTACAGATTGAGGAGCAGGGAATTGGCTTCTTGGTTTCGGGACGTGGTGAACTACATCTATCTGTATTAATCGAGTCTATGCGCCGTGAGGGCTATGAGTTTGAAGTAGGCCGCCCGCAGGTTGTAACTCAGGAAATCGATGGAGTCGAGCAAGAACCAGTCGAAGAAGTAATCATTGAAGTGCCAACAGAATATGTCGGTGCGGTACAGATGGAGATGGGGCGCCGTAAAGCGACATTAATCGACCAGTTTAATAAAGATGCAAACGCAAAGCTTGTCTACAAAATGCCTACCCGCAACCTACTCGGTGCACGTAACATGCTTCTCACGGCTACAAAAGGTACGATTATCATGAACACGTTGCTTGATTCGTATAAGCCAGTTGGCAGTGCAATTAACCAGATACGAAACGGTGTACTAGTTGCCTGGGAAGCAGGAGTAAGTACGCCATATGCACTGCAAAATGCTGAAGGACGCGGTGAGTTGTTTGTGGGCCCTACGGAAACAGTTTACGCTGGACAAATAGTTGGTCTTAATCAGCGCCAAGATGACCTTGAAGTAAATGTCTGTAAAGAAAAACACCTTACAAATATGCGTAGCAGTTCTTCTGACGGAATCGTACAGCTTACACCGGCTACTAAGCTTAGCCTTGAGCAATGTCTTGATTTTATAGAGAACGACGAATTACTCGAAGTAACTCCAAAGAATTTACGACTACGTAAAAAAGAACTCGACCACAACAAGCGTAAACGTGCCGCAAAGCAATCCCAATAGGCATTGTATTATACTTAATTATATTATATAATACAGTTATGAATACAGTACTGTCTTCACCCTTATCGATAGCTCATGAATTATGTAAAGAGGAAAATATCATTGTTGGTGGCAGCGTATCTCGTGCAGTAATAATGGGCCTGCCAATTGATGCAGTCAGAAATAAACATGGCGACCTGACAGACATTGATATACTTTCGCTTAATCCAAACGAGACGAGAAGTTCATCTGATTTTCCTATGTATGCCCATGCAATTGACGCAGGAGGATTCAAATGGCTTACAGTAGATCAAAGTAGCACACCTCGACTGATATTTCCTTATGATCCCAGTGTAAGTGTAGAGCTGCCTGATGAATGTCTGACTACAAGAGAATTTAGCTCAGACAATCTCGTTGTCAGAACCTTCACCCCTATGGTGCAACTAGGCCTAGAAAGGATGAGGCCCTATGACAGAAAATCCAAACCACAAGTAGAGCAATTTTCGCAATTTGTTTGCGAACAGTATCGAGACGATTTAAATTTACTGGATCCTTTTTTAGAGCTTAGATCAAAAATTAGACAAAAACATCCACTATATGTAGCCAAGTTAGCAGTAAAAGATTCAGTCAAAATGTTACCTTCAGGTGTTTTTAAACCACTTAGAAAAGCGCTAAGATAAACATCACTATAGGTTTTTAACAGAGCCGAAGGCGATTCTGTCCAGGATTTCACCTTGCATTTCTATCATCAGAGCAGGGGTGATGACGAATTCTCCATAGCGGTCATTTAACTTATCGACAGCATCGCTTACGCGTTTTTGCGCATCAGCCTGCCTTAGCGTGGCACTGATTGAAGACTTTTCAAACGATACTTTTTTGTCTTGAAAACTTTGCGCTGCAAAGATGTTCAGCTGCTCTGGGCTATATGGTTCGAGACCGAAGACATGCACTGACATAATCCTCACCCTGTTCTCGATATCTACAGTGTGAAGGAGTCTTTTGGCTGCTTGGTAAATGTCCTGTGTAGAGTAGAGTCGATGGTACACTTTCTCACCGTGGCTCCAGTGACTAAACTCTCGCAAATTGAACCCGGCCCTATCCGGGTCTAGTGTCGGCTGACTATTCACAAACCCTAGGTAGAGGTGTATACCAGTAGCGACATAGTTATTTTTACGTAAGCGTCGTCCGGTTTTCTCACATAACTTCATTAAAAGCCGCTCTAACTTCAAGATGTCTGTCGTTTTATCTGGCAGTGCATATTGGTGGCCAATACTTTTTGTGCTGAACTCTACCGCGTCCGCTTCATATCCACGCAGGCGACTATACCAATGCACGCCGTTAATACTCTTAAACACTTGTTTTTTAAGCACCCACAAGTCTGCGTTCAAGAAGTCTAACGGAGTATAAATGCCAGCAGCTCGGAGTCGTGCCCGATAGCGGACATTAATGCCAGGCAGGTCAACAAGCTTCATCGGCTTGCAAGATTTTGAATCACTAGAGCAATCATGAAATGTACCGCATCGATACCACTTTTCACTGTTACTGTGGTCAATCAACAACATCCCATCGGGCTTGCCAAACCCAGCAGCGTACTTTGCTAAGAAGCGGTTTGTACTAATCCCGATATTTACCGTCACCCATTCACCCAGTCGTTCACGAATCTTCTGCTTCATTTCGTCGCCGATGTCGAGCATCGCCTGCGTGTGCTCCATTCCGGCTGCGATTCGGTTACGCAGAGCAGGGGACGCCTCCATGTTTAATACGAACTCATCGATACTCTTAGGCACAACATCTGGTGTGTACTCCAGCAGTAACTCCTTAAACCGTCGATGAGCTTCACGATATTTTGAAGGATCCGGTGTCATGATGACGATACCAGGACACATCGCTCGCGCTTGCGCGTTATTGACACCGAGCTTGATACCTTTTGCTTTCGCTTCATAACTCGCGGCCAACACGAATCCGCGCGGAGTATTATACGCACTTACTCCGACAGGTTTTCCGCGTAACAACCGATTCGCTTGTTGCTCAATAATCGCAAAGCACGAATTCAGGTCAATATGCATGACATAAGGGAGTGCAGAATTGGCTATCTTTGATTTATTCATATTAGCTGGTATAATATAGTTAATAGTTACTACTTAATTTTTTTAGGAGTTAAACAGTGAGATTTCACGAGAACAGCGACCCATATAAGAGAATTAGAAAACCTTCAGAGATCAATACTTATCCTAGAGAAGACTCTCGCCCAATATTCGAAGAAGGTAGGCCGCTTGCGTTTCCGCCTGTAACTCTGCCACAGAGACCGGAAGCGCTACTATTACAGGTGCGACCCGATAGAAGCAAGACCAACACCACAGCTGATATAGGCACGCTTTTCCGCTCAGATGTAGACGAAATTGCCGAGGGAATGAGCCGTCAGCCAAATACAGGTGCAAAAACGCAGCCGAGTTTTTTATTTGGAAACACAAAGCCAAAAGTAACAGGTGTTGACGTTCAAGACCACACAGGAGAGGTATCGGGCTCGTCAGAAGTTGTTCGACTTAGTTTAGAAGGTGTGAAATCTACTGCCCCCGCAGCAAGTATTGACTTTACAGTTCTAGGTCTCTTACTCTCAACAGGCCGCCCTGCGAGCCAAGCCGAAAGACAAGCTCGTGACTGGATAGAGTATTTTAAATCTCGTCCGACTGGAGAAGTACCAGCAGATAGACTCGTTGAGTCGATCAGCATAGACCCAGAATTATTTGCCCTTCAGAGCCTACAAAGACAATTTAACCCCAACGAAAAAATCACAAAACCGTCTGGTCCAAGTTACTGGTCCTAAGTTGCTAGCTGTCGGTGGAATTCTCCTGCATGGTCCAGTTCAGGGTGCGGGAGTCGAACTTTAGCTTAAAGTACACTTGCTCTTGTTTGTCGCTCATCGAAAAATGATGAAGCGTCGTCGAACCTTTCTTTGTCTTGTGGTAGAAATCTACTTTTCCAAGCCGATAATCTACGTTGTTCCAGGTCACTAAAAGTGGCTGGAATTGTTTGAATTTCGCGGAATAGCCAGCTAAAACAGACACTGGTTCATCCATATCTTCACGCATGTGTAGTAACTCCATTCGTTAGTTTTTACGGCTTATGCATAACCTACTAAAAACTATAGCAACAACTAAACAGTATTAATACTTAACGTGTTAAGCTACGAGACTAAGGTGTCTATTTGTTGCTGCGGTGCCTCTGAGGTTCGTTACGAAATCGTCTGTGAACCGATCACCTAAGGGGCTCACTATCATCGATATATCATCAGGATGGGCTAGTGGTGTATAAACACCCTCAACTAATACACTTGCGGACTGTAGGACACCTTTACAGGCCATAGAAGGAGCGCAGCCTTGACTATTCGACTGGATATCTGTGTGTGAGGTTTCTACTCCTGTCAGAAGACAAAGTTGACTCTCCCATAAGTGCAGTTGAGCTGAAGCAACTTCCTGGGCCAACCCACTTACTCGTGCGGAATCTCTTTCGTCTAAAGTTGCCCACCTGGGGTGCATATTCACCTCGTAAAAAATATTAAACCGTGGATTGCGAATATCGAGAGCTGTATAGCTCCGAGAACGATTGGTAGATAGGCTGAGGTAGGTTAGAGCAGCATCTACGTACTGCTCCTCGAGATCAAATCTGCTAATTTCATATGTTGTCATTATAGAGACCTTTTTGTTTTTTGATGATATATCGCTAATGTACTCCAAAATTCTGACAAGACTGTGATATCGCTCACTAAATGATGATTAAAGCAATATTTACAACAGTGCGAAAATTCACAGACTGTAGAACTATCATGATATGCTACATCTAATGAAACGGTTGTACACTCTACAAGATTTTCTGATAGTGCTCTCGCTATCTGTATTTCTGGTCGTTCTTTTGAATATCACAGCTATCCTTGCAAAAGCATTCGGAGGGGAAGAAGTTGTCGCATTTTCGCAAACATTCATCGTAGAGATGTTTTCCGAGGCGTTCTTAACATATGCTTCAATGATATTTACACCTAGTTTGTTGACTATTGTCTTCTGGGGATTTGCCGGTTTTGTCATTTATCTTATTACAGAAATTATGGTCAATGGGTTTTCTGGACTTAAAGAAACATTACAAGTTGACACTTCTTATCGGCACCCAAAATGGTATAGCAGAAAACGATACTGGATAATGGCAGGGCTAAACGCTGCTTTCCATGTTGGTATGGCGATGTTGATTGCACTCTGGACATATCTGTTCTTTAGTTATTTCGGCCCATTTAGTTCCTCATCTCTTTCGGTAGCACTCACAAGTTCAGATCAGCAGGAAATTATCACATACGGACTCTACTCAATACTCGGTGTATACACGGGACTTATGGGATATCTTGTGTACTGGCGAATCTTCCTCGCGTATCGCGAGAAATTCTAAGTCAGTTGTACTGGTTAAAGCAGAGAAAATAGTAAGAAAGCTACGATTGAAGCTCCGAATATAGCGATAGGCACCTTGTTTCTGAATGAATATGAACTAGTGCTATACCCAGTAGTTTTGTAAACAAAGAAGTGTACTAGTAGTAATGCAATAAGGCCTAGTTCTATGGTTAGCTCTGCGGTATTCGTTTCACCATTACGAGAACCTGCACCAGATATGTTGCCTAAGATAGCAATAGGTAAGATTACGATAGCTATGGCTTGGAGCATGTTCAACGTAATGAGTAGAAGCTGACTCAAAGTAGAGAGGGTGAATGTCTCAATATCAAACATCTGTAGTAATGGCTTTTTGATTTTCACGCCATTGTCACTCATTAGCTGTAGGTGGTTCATTAGTCCAGTATCGTTAATAGCTTTACGTAAGCGAACAAGCGAGCCTGCTTGTGGGTATAGGAAAAATTTTGTGCCTACATAATCAAGTTTAAGTTCAGTATTATCACTGAAAGCGACCTTAATTTTTCCAATTTTAGAAAGGACTTTAACATAGTTAATATCGGTAATCGGCCTATCAATGACGGTCTTATCATCCTCTTTGTAGACTATCTTTTTGGCATCTACACTAACTGAAGCCGACCAGCCGTTATCTTTTCTATTTGCTATAAATATTTTTGAAGCTTCTGACATAAAGTAATTATATCATATTTTTCCGAGTTTTTTATCTATTTCAGCGTCAGGTGTTTCTATCTCTATCTGAAGATGATATGCCTGTGGAATCTCTCGTTTTATCTGTAGCCGGATCTCATCCAGAAGGTGCTCTATCTCATTCGTAGTCAGCGTATCTACGACATGGACTTCGAGCAAGATCATAATTTTCTCACTGCCCAAGTACAGTGTCCTGAGGTCTAGAATCTCTTCTACTTCCTGATGGCTGAGTGTGCTTTTACGGATTTTGCGAACGATATCATCCGGCACTGACTTGCCCACGATTAGATCTCTCACATCTAAGACTAGAATCACAGCGGCAAACATCATCGTGACCCCGACGAACATACTTCCAAGCCCATCAAAACGCACATCTCCAGTCACTACGTACACAAATAATGCAACAAATCCAATACCTGCAGATACAGTACCGAGCAAGTCTACGATAAACGTTGCTTTAGTCTCGATTAACGACGAGCTACGAAACACATGCCACATGTGCTTACGTCTTTTGCCACGTAGGCGTTTCACACTTTTTTGGAATGCATAGTAGTTAGATACAAAGCCAATAGTTAGCATCAAAAATGCCAAGTAGATAGAGTCTAACTCTCCTGGATATAAGAATTGCTGAAGCCCGAGGTTGAGAGTGATAAGCCCTGTCCCGATAAACATTAATACACCAGCAATTAACACCCAGAAAAATATCTCACGACCATATCCAAGTGGATGTTTCTTGTCAGGTTTACGCTTGCTTCTCTTAACTCCAGCATAGAGGATAAATGCTGTAACTAAGTCAGAAAAGCCTTGTAGACTTTGAGAAAACATCACTCGAGAACCAGTGATAAACCCGATCAAGAGGTTCAACAGCACATCAGAAATACTGACTAAAAGAGAAGTGCCGACTACGTTTGAATCAGAATATGTTTTTTTGCTCACTGCTACGAATATTTTAGCATGCCTATCCAGTATGATTCTTTGTGCTATACTTTGCGTATATGGCATTTATTGGTATAGACATAGGACCGAGCAACCCGAAAACTAGTTTGAGTCCAGAGATTTGGAGTTATGAACCTACAGAAGCTGAGGTAGACGCGGTAGCACGTGGAGATTTTGAAGCATGGGCAAGAACTATACCCGATGATTTGCCGGAGTTTGAGCTTTCTGCAAAGCCAGGACTCCGTACGTGGCTACTAGAAAATGGCCTCGGGAGTGTTGTCGTATTTCTAGAGACTCAAAACCCCTCATGCTTTGAAACTGATACATAGTAGACTATTATTTCCTACTAATGGGAAAAGTGTTTACACCTGAACAGTTAGAGCAAGGAAGAGTACCTGAGCTAGGTGCCCACGAAAAAGCAGCCGAATTTGTCTGTGAGCAATTGTTTTTTGATCAGAATATATTCGACGATATTCCACAACTAAGCACTAAAGAAAGAAGTAAGATTATCGTAGCGGGACTCGTACATGGTTCTTCCACTCACGGAACCACGAATACACGCAGTGATCATGACAACCTCCTCATCGTAGATTCATCATATGTACCGCAAAGTTCTGCCACAGTCACAGAACTTATTAGCAGTGTATTTCGAGAAACGTACGCAAGATTCAATATCGAAGTAGAATCAAACAGGATTGAGCTTGGCGACATAGAGCGTCGACTCCATAAGATAGACCCTGTGTTTCTCAATTACCTTTTGCGCGCAGAACAGAACCCAGAGTTTAGCTGGAACTCTCCTGCGACGATGATTAAAGAAGGGTTTACTAACGAAGATTTTCAACCATATAAACTCGCAGATGTGCTTTGTCGCTATTCAGCAGAAAAAATTGCCAAATTCGACAAAGCGATAAATAGTGACGAGGTTGATTACCATGCGATGCAACGAGCCTTCGAACTTCCAAAAAACTTAGGTCGAAAAGTTCTTTCTGCACTAGACCCCGATTTTGATGTACAGACCGCGTCAACACAGGAAATCTTGGATGGTATGCTGGAGTTCTACAACTCACAAATACTAGCTGCTGGCAGATCAATCGGTAATTTAGAGTCAATTGTTAGGCTAGACAGAGAGTACAGTGAACTACTAGATGATGTCGTGAAAGGCCGCAAAACTATCGGTGACTATACAGCATGGATTACAAGATGCTATAGACCGACAATCTTGCTCGCTGCGGAAGGCACTCGTCAGTACAAAGTTGCGTTAGATAATCATTTGCAAGAAGTAAGTATCTAAAAATTTATATCATGTCTATTTGGTCACTAATCATTGTGTCGATTTCTACTTCTGTAAATAAACATCCTCGTCTTTTAAAATGATCTTTAGCAAGGATTCTTAACCCAAGAGACGCTTCTATATCTTCATCAGTAAGGGTAAACATCGCACCTGACTCTTTTGCAACAATTCCTCGAATATCTACAAGACTCGCTATGGCACTTGCTGTGTTTACAGACTTCGCGTAACATTCAGTCGGATCTAAACATCTCTCACACGGGTTGAAATGTATCATTTTTGCTTAAAATTTAGCCTTAGCACATAAAGCATAAAGACGAGACTCGCAAAATTCCAGGTTCATAAGTCTTAAAAATTCGCCCCCAACATAATTATAGAGAATTTCACCTTCTTCAATTTCTCCAGCTTTCATAATCTCTTGACTTCTTATTCTCTGTTGATGTAAATCTTGAAGCATTAGCTCTTCGCTACCGGTAAAATCCCATCCACGAGCATACCCTAGATCACAAATTTGTGTGATATGCACTGGCTGGTAAGGTCCATAGACTTGTGGAATTATTTCTAAGGATTGACTCATGCACTAATTGTTGCATTATATTATCTAAACAACAAGCATAAACGACTTGGCAGCCCTTGATAGACGAGCTTCGGAACAATTAATAATTACCTTTGCCAGGTATTATATGTCGAATTCCACCACGCGGATCTTCAACGTCACCCTCATATCTAGGAATTAAGTGAAAATGACAATGGTCTATTGTTCTACCTGCTGCTCGACCGTCATTTAAACCAAGATTGTATGCATCATCTATGTGAGCTTTTGCTAACTTAAGCATTGCATGTACTGCCAACATCTCTTCGTCAGACAAATCAAACATAGATTCGACGTGCCTTTTAGGAACAACTTCTACATGTCCAGGGCTAACAGGAAAGTTATCAAGCCTCGTATAAACTACTGCGTTTTGAGTGATTACAGTATTTATTTCTGGGTTATCGAATTCACAAAATAAACATTCTTTAATCATAAAGCAATTAAAACATTGTAAATAATTCATGTAAATTGCTTAAGCTTGGCAGGGGAGACAGGACTTGGTGCACAACTTCTACTTCGCAAAACTAGTTGCGAGTGAAGTTGTTACTCTGAATGCCACCGGCATTCTTCCCCTATCGGTTCAAGTCCATCTCACCCAGTAGTATCAAAATAAAAAATCCGACACATTGGTCGGACGTTTTATTATGGCAGGGGAGACAGGACTTGAACCTGCAACCAACGGTTTTGGAGACCGCTACTCTACCAATTGAGCTACTCCCCTACATTTGGTATCTTGAGCAAAACTATTATAACTGATAAAAGTAATTCAGGGTAGGGTTGATTGAATAACCGTCTTTAATCTGTTATAAATAATGTCAATGAGTAAGCAAAAAATGCGCTTAGACAAGCCAATCTTAATCATGCTCTATGGGTTTCCTGGAGCAGGTAAAACGCACTTTTCACATAATCTAGTTAATGATCTTGATGCAGCACACATTCATGGTGACAGAATCAGAAACGAATTGTTCGAAGACCCACGATACGATGCTCAAGAAGATGCTATCGTAAAACAACTTATGACATATATGGCTGAAGAGTTTCTTAACGCGGGTGTTAGTGTGATTTTCGATGCTAACGCAATGCGCAAAACGCAACGGCATGAAATTCGAGAAATAGCCCGTAAGAAAAAAGCAAAAACTTTGCTTGTATGGTTCCAGATGGATCCAGACACTGCCTTCCAGCGACTAAAGAACCGTGACCGAAGAACAGCGGACGACAAGTATGCCGTTGAGTATACTCCTGAGACGTTCAAACAAATCGCTAGCCGTATGCAGCACCCCCTCAATACAGAAGACTTCGTCGTTGTGAGCGGAAAACACACCTATAACTCGCAAAGATCTGTATTTTTCCATAAGTTAGTAGAGCTGGGCTACGCAAATAGACAAGAAGCATCAGTAAAGGTTGCAAAGCCAGGCATGATAAACCTCGTCCCTCACACACGCCGTGATCGACTTGATATGACATCGCGACGTAATATCAACATAAGATAAACCACCCGTGTATGCGTAAAAAACTAGATATAACTATTGCTGGTCATGATGTCGTTTTCTCGCGTAGAAAAGGCACGAGACATCTTCGTATCTCAATCAAGTCAGACAGTACGATCATGCTCACTGCACCACATATCGTGTCTGAAAAAAAGGCGATTGAATACCTGCTTTCTAAAAAAGATTGGATCGAGCAACATATTAAGCCAACTCCGAAATTTGAAGACAACTCACTGATAGGCAAGGGAGGCCGTGTCATCATCCTGACAGAAAACATAGAAGCTCCAACTGTGCGAGTCTATAAATACGACGTGATAGTAAAAGTTGCGAGCTTAGATCAGGTTGAAGAGCCAGAATTGCAAAAGAAAATTGCTACTTCAGCAGATAAATCGATTAAGAAACAGGCTGAGGTATTATTGCCCCAACGTCTCGAGCAACTCTCGAAGAAATATGGCATCAGCTACCGCTCTTCAAGTGTAAGAAAACTTAAAAGTCGCTGGGGTTCATGCGACAGCAACAACGACATCACACTAAATATGTATCTAATACAATTAGACTGGTCGCTTATTGACTACGTCATAGTTCATGAGCTCGTGCATACCATTCATAAACATCATCAGAGTGAGTTCTGGGATGAGGTAACAAAAATACTACCCGAGCACAAAGAGTTACGTAAAAGACTAAAAGAACATAAGACCACTGCATTTGCCCAATAACTTTGACAAAGTGCTCATGGTTTAGAATAATACACTCTTAGGAATAGAGAGATATGGCAACAAAAAAACCTTCGAAATCAGCTAATGGGAAGAAAGCCTCAGCTAAAGAATATGAGATTGATCACCAACGTCTCGAAAGTCTCGTTAACAGCATGGCGGACGGTGTGCTTTCGACGAATGAAAAGGGTGAAATCGTCCTGTACAACGGTGCGGCGTTAAATGTACTCGACGTAAACGCTATTCAAAAAGGCGACCCGATAGAGAACGTATTAAAACTCACGAACGAGAACAAAGAGCCACTTGATGTAAAACGCATTATCCTCAACTGTAAAACTCAAACGATATCACGCGACTATAAGCTAGTTTACGAAGATAGCAGTGTGGTCAGCATTTACCTGAGCATTTCACCAGTGCACTTAGGTTACGGAAAAACAGGTGAAAGTGGCTATGTACTCATCATCCGTGACATCACCCGTGAGAAGTCACTAGAAGAAGAGCGAGACGAGTTCATTAGTGTTATAAGTCACGAACTTCGCACACCAGCCGCTATCACTGAAGGTGCTGTTAGTAATGCGATCTTCATGCTCGAAAAGACGGGCGATTTGGAAAAGATTAATGATGCACTAGAAACAGCACATAAGCAAGCGAGGTACCTTGAGGATATGATTAACGACCTCTCCACTCTTTCCCGTGCAGAGCGAGGCGTACTCGAAAAGAACATTGAGGAGATAAATGCTCATGATTTCGTCAAGCAACTTGAAGATAGTTACAAAAAACAAGCTGAGGAAAAAGGCTTAGAGCTAAAAGTCGATATCGACCCACATCTTTCATTACTAAAGAGCGTTAGACTCTACGTCACAGAAATCATGCAAAACTTTATCACGAACGCGATTAAATACACTGAAGAAGGCTCAGTCACGATTCATGCCAAGCAAAAAGATAATGGTGTGGAGTTTGCCGTGAGCGACACTGGCATAGGGATCAGTAAAGGAGATCAGGCAAGAGTGTTTGAGAAGTTTTTCCGCGCAGAAGATTTCCGCACTCGAGCTCAAAACGGTACTGGCCTAGGTCTTCACGTAACACGTAAGCTATCACAGTTAGCTGAAGCTAAGATTTCTCTAGAATCAGAACTCAACGAAGGCTCTACCTTCCGCATCTTCTTCCCAAATCTCTCAAAATAGTTCTAGTGCTTGCAATACAGACTGCACTACACAATAATCTTATTCCATGAGATACGTAGAAGAATTTCTAGAGCTTGAAAAAATCGATGACTGTAAAGAAATTGCCACTAGACCTAAGCTAGCAGCCATGGCACTAATGGAGTTAAGTCTGCTAAAAGGCGACGAGCCAGTTTCTTTTAAAAAGCGTAAGCCGATATTTGAGCATGCGATCAATTCTAGAAATCGTAAACTAGCACGACTTGGTCACGAATTTCCAATCCGTGTGAGACAACAGTCAGCAGTTGAACTGCCTTGCGATGTTCTTCTTTATGCTCGCTACGTCGCTTCAATGTCTGTTCAAACTCAACTAGGACAGGACGTATACGAGTTTAGTGAAGCTCAAACATCAATTTCAGGCAACAATAACTCGAGTACCAGAACTGTAGAGGGAATAACCGTTGTTGCTAACGCGTGGAGACAAGTAGATGATTCAGTGAGGAATTATTTGCGACTGCAACATGACAATATCCTAGAATATGGTATCCCAACTACTTAATCATCAGAGCTTAGGAAACAGTAAGCAAAGAGTACTATACTTTATATATTATTGTATTTACGAGTGAAATTATTTCATTTCCCAGAGGATTTAATAGAGCTATGAATCTCTATCCTATTGGTTCACAACATATGTCGAGTTAGCACGTCAAGCGAAAATCGCCACCCCAATCATGACTTATTTTATGAAATAGTTCATGTTCCAAACCCTATCAACAGAAAATCAACATTTCCTAAAAAAGCTATATTCGACGCCACGGTAGTCGACTAAAAAGATTTAATCGCGTGAGCGTATTTCTTCGACAGCTTTGTACAAAGAATCTACAAGGTCACCAGGATACTCATCGAAACTGAAAAACGCAGAAACTTGTATCGAGTCTTTTCCTTGATTAGGTGCAGCTATACCTACATCATCAGTCGTAACATCTACTGGTGGCTGCATTGCTGACAACACATCAACCAGCACTTGTGATGCTGTCGCACAAGCTGATGCAGGTGGAAAACTATCATTGCTATGACGTGCGGTTATTGGTGTAGCCCATAAGCTAGCACGCACTCGGGTTTCAGTGCCTACTCTCTCTACTTGCATATCTAAACTTCGCCCATCTCTTAATACGTCTGCCATGGTTTTTCTCCTGATTAATATTGTTTATTAAACACAGTACGAAGGAGCATGGCAAGCATATGCATAATTTACAGTATATTGACTATCAACATCAGAAGGGTGTACAATGTAGCTATTGACTCCTGAGGCAGACTCAGGATTTTTTAATTTATAAGAAAAGAGACGAAGAAGTGGCGAAGAAAAAAGAAGAGAGTTCAAAGAAGCCAAGCACAAAGAAAGAGGTTAAAAAGCCTGTTTCTATGCGCGAATCAGCTGCAAAATCACGTGAAAAAGCGAGCCAGCCTAAGCGCGTACGTAAAGCAGCAACAGTTGCAAGTAAACCATTGAGTAAGACAGCAGAAGTAGCTACCAAGCAACGACACGTACTACCAAAGAGTGGAACCGACAGCTTCTGGCACCGCGAGCGTTCATTTGCACCAACATGGTTCAAGAATGCGTGGAACGAACTACGACAGGTGACATGGCCATCACGTCGTGAGACATGGCGTTTAGTACTTGCCGTATTTATCTTTTCAGCACTTCTCAGCCTCTTCATCGCTTTGCTCGATAACGCATTAGAAACAATATTTAGAAACGTATTCCTATAGGATAACCAGGAGAAATTTATGTCAAAACGATACGATACAAGTAAACAATGGTACGCAATCCACACCTACAGTGGATACGAAGAAAAAGTAGCTGAGAGCATCAAACAGCGCGCAGAGTCACTCGATATGAATGACAAAATCATGCAAGTGCTCGTACCGAAAGAAAAAATGATTGAGATCAAAAACGGTAAAAGAAAAGTGGTTGAGAAAAAGATTTTCCAAGGCTATGTACTCGTCGAGATGAAAATGACAGAAGACGCATGGTACATCGTGCGAAACACACCGAGCGTTACTGGATTTGTTGGCTCAGGAAACGATCCTACACCTATGAGCAATGATGAAGTTGAGAAAATCATGAAACGCATGGGCAAAGAAGAGCCTAAACACAAAATCGACTTCTCTGAAGGCGAAATCGTTAACATCATCGATGGTCCGTTTAAAGGCTTTGATGGCTCTATTAGCGAGATTGACGAAGCGAAAGGTAAACTTAAAGTTCTCGTGAACATGTTTGGCCGTGAAACACCTGTCGAACTCGACGGTCTACAAGTAAAGAAGACTAATTAGTTAAGTTTCAGTGCATTTGATTATTTATACAACTTTATAGTATAATCAATCTGTTACGCACTCTGTTAGAGCTTCAACTTACTAACAGATAAGCAAAGGAAATATAATCGTGGCTAAAAAAGTTACAGCTAATTTGAAAATGAAAATCCGAGGTGGACAAGCATCAGCGGCTCCTCCTGTAGGATCTACTCTTGGTCAGTACGGTGTAAACATGATGGATTTTATCAACCCGTTCAACGACGAGACAAAAGACATGATGGGGCAGGACTTAACAGTTCACCTATCAATTTACGAAGACAAATCTATGTCTTGGAGAGTCGTTGGTACACCTACAGACGACCTTATCCGAAAAGCGCTTGGAATCGACAAAGGTTCTGGTCGACCTAACACAGAGAAAGTAAGCAAGAAGCTTACTGACGCTCAAGTTACTGAAATTGCAGAAGCAAAAGCAGCAGACATGAACACAAACCGGATTGATTCAGTTAAGAAAATGGTCGCTGGTACTGCTCGAAGTATGGGCGTCGAAGTCGAAGGCTAATAAAGGCTATGGTGCCTTTTCATCACTCACCTCCAGAACAGTACGCTATTGCATTCGACACTCAACAAAGCATCGATGAATTAAAAGCATTGATTAGAAAATACAGGGCAGTAGTGAAATTTCTCTTTACGACTGAAAAAACAAACCCTTATGACCAAGATCTTGAATCACCGTACTTCGAAGATAGAGTAGAAATACTCAGAGGCATGGTTGAGCAAGAAGGACCTAAAGGATGAGTGAAAACGCACCAAAAGAAGAAAACCAGAAGCCAACCATTGAAGTTTTTACTGATGACGAGCTAAAACAGCTTAAGGATGCTAACAAGCGACACAAAGCTGAAGAACTACAAAAATTGTTAAAACGCATTAAAGCACTGGATGCGATGGATGCTGCATATGATGAAAAGGCAGCTGCTCTACGCGTAAACATGCGCAAACAACTTGGCAAATACGGCATAATAAGTGTTAGTAAGACAAAAATCTCTGACGATGACGATGAGTAGTTTGACACCGATTAAATCGTGTGTTTAATTTAAGTTATGAATGACTCACGTAAAAAAATATTCATGAGCGACGGAGATCCTACTGGCGGCCCTGAAGCTTTTGATTTAGATATATCAAATGAGCACGACAGACTTCAGTGGCAGCGCGAAACTGGAGAAATGCCTATCATCGATGTTACTTCCGAAAAACCGATGGGTACCCATAATATGCCTGAAGTCGAAGTCGAACATCTAGAGAGTAGAGGGTATTAGAAACATGTCACGAATCCAAGAGTTAGACATAGACCTACCATTCATAGATAGAATCTACCCTTACGCACAAGAATTTAATGGAGATACGGCAGCAATCGCTGCGCATTTTTATGATGAAGAAATCATAATAGGAGCCTTAGAACTAGCTACACAGGGTGAGCTACCAATGACACAATCAGAAAGAGTTCGCACAAGGATAAAATATATAGCAGGCAATATAATGCATGTTTTAACGAAGCCACTAGAAGGATCTGTTCTCACCACTGGTAAGCCAGAACTAACTCATGAACGAGCAAGGACCGTGGCAAATAAATATTGCACTGAAAGAATAGTGAATACTACTGTTTTGTAGTATAATAACACTTACAAATTAACCACGTGGGAGAGCTAGAAACTCGTTACCACCACAAAGGAGTACAACTATGGCTAAGAAAGCCGATTTATTAGAGCAAGCAAACAAGCTTGGACTCGAAGTAACAGAAAAAAACACTATTGCAGAAATCGAAGCTGCAATCGCTGAGAGCGAAAACGCTACTGACGCAACTGAATCCAAGACTGATGACAAACCTCTAGCAAAATCAGGCAAGCGAAGCGCTAAAGGTATCGCTGAAGCTGAAGCTAAGCAAGAAAAAATCGAAAAACAACACACTCGTGAAGAAGATGAAGCAGCGGAAGCTAACTCTAAGCCACGTTACGAGCAGAAAACTCGTTCGAAACTAGAGCGAGCTGGTAAGAAATACCGTGCAGCTGCAGAAAAAGTTGAAAAGGGCAAAGAGTACGGAGCTAAAGAAGCGCTTGACCTTGCTACACAGACATCTACAACCAAGTTTGACGCAACTGTTGAAGTACACGTGCGTCTTAACGTAGATCCTAAGCAAGCAGACCAGAATATCCGCGAAACTATCGTCCTACCAGAAGGAACAGGTAAGGAAGTCCGTGTCGCTGTATTTGCTGAAGCAGACGATGTAAAAGCAGCAAAAGCTGCTGGTGCTGACGTAGCTGGCGCAGATGAATTCTTACAGCAACTTGATAAAGAAATTATCGACTTTGACGTACTGATCGCAACTCCTGCAGTTATGCCAAAACTTGGTAAATACGCACGTACACTTGGTCCAAAAGGACTTATGCCGAACCCTAAGAGCGGCACAGTAACGACCGATGTAGCAGCAGCTATCAAGCAAGCTAAGGCCGGTAAAGTAGAGTTTCGTGTCGACGAAAAAGGTATCGTACACCTTGGAGTCGGTAAAGTAAGCTTCGGTACAGACCGACTCTTCAAAAACCTACAAGCTGTGTTCACTACACTGCAAAATGCCAGGATCGATCAAAGGAAACTACGTAAAATCAATTTACGTAACTTCAAGCATGGGTCCAAGCATCAAGGTCCTCACAAGCGAACTGTAAAAAGTACAGCAAGAAACAGCAAACTCCCGTCGCGTAACGATGGGAGTTTTTGCTATGATACATTCAATATGATCAAAACTAGCCCGGAGCAATATGTACAGCTGCCGGATAATCCAGTCGAACAAGAACACGCTACTCTCTGGTTACGGCCTAACCAGCCTACCGAACATCCGAGAGAACTACACCTACCTATCTTCGCAGTGATAGAGGACGACGTTGTTCTGTTGCAAGCTCGTAGGGGAGCAATCCCGACTGTTCCTACTGTTGTTTTATGTTCCTCCGACCACCCAGACCCACAGCCAACTAACGGATGGAGCATCATCGAGAATGGCAAGTACGTCACATCAACGCACCTAGTTAACCGGTTTGTGGGTGAACATCTCATGCCGGATACAGACCGTACAGAAGTAGATACAGGTTTTATAGGATGTTACAAAGCTAAATCAATAGACCTACCAGAAAGAGCTCGATTCGTGGGGCCCGCAGCTTTATCCACCGCAAAAACTATGGTGAATGTTAAGCAGATACCATTTACAGCAGAGCTAGACGGTAATCAGACATTATCAGAAACATACGATGGCCAGTTTATTAGACGAATGAATGTAAACTCCGTGCTGGACCAGATAGAACATATAGCACGAACAAGCAACCTCCCTGAAGGCTTAGGAGAGATGGAGCAGTTACTGCGAAAAATTAATAAATTTAGAGATTGCAGAGTATAAGCAACTTTTATATTAAAAGAAAGAATTATGGCAGAAAAACCGACATTAAAAACTTCCACAATATGGGTCAATCACATGACTGACGATGGTGAGCTACGTACTTTAATGCATCTTCATGAAAATGAAGGTATATGGTTACCTCCTGGAGGAAAAGTAGAACCTCTAGAAACACAATACGATGCTGCGCTACGTGAGCTTGAAGAAGAGACAGGTCTTACAACAGACATGATAGCGTTTATCAGCGGAGTAATCGACACAGGTGACAAAGTGAGACCATTTTGGGAATCGCCACTGCCACACCTTCAGGCAGTTGATTACGGCTTTTTAGCTGTACTTGCATCTGATGTTATCGAGATTCCTGGTTTTAGGTGGTTGTCAGCGAGCGAATTTGAACATGCAAAGACTAACCAAAATGTACGCGACATAACTCGCCACAGCTTTGAATTAGTTCAAGCACATGTGGCGTAGACAAAACTACTTCGTTTTCTTTAGCGCTTATGCTTGGCAAATACCCACTAGATTAACTACACTTGTTAACATATAAAGGTTTAGAGGGATTTACGTGGACGAAAGTACTTCAAATATACTGCCTAATTTTGCGATTGGTGGTGTGTATAGCAACAAACAAATCAAAGAAGCTATCAAAACAGGGCATATTGTTTGTACTCCGTATGAAGAAAAACATGTTGCTCACGCAAGTTTGGATGTCACGCTCGGCTACTACTATTACCGCACGGGGCAAGCTCAGCGTGGATACATCTACAACCCCTTTGATCAGCGTGATGTTGCTCGCTATTTCGGAGAAACACAGCAAGCGGTGATACACCAAGATTGGTGCGACCAAAATGGCGTGAAACTCTTCGACAACATCCCAGCAGACCACCCTGTTATTCCACTGCGCCCAGGTGAGCGGATCTTGGCACACACGCATGAATTTTTTGGCATTAAACCACCTGGGGCTTATATGGTAAAAGCTCGCTCAAGCTGGGGCAGAAATGGTGTTTCTGTTTGTTTCGACGCTGGATGGGTAGATCCTGGCTATATCAACAGGCTTACATTAGAAATCTACAACTTAAACGAGCACGAAACAGTGTTGCTACCAGTTGGTGAACGTATTGCACAGGCTGTATTCTTGCACACTGGCCCAGTAGAGGGTAGCTACGGCCAAGGCCGCGATGGAGGATTTAGTGGCAAGTACCAACAAGGCGATGACTTAGACGAAATCATCCGCTCGTGGACACCTGATCAAATGCTTCCACGAGCATACAAAGATGGGCGAAAACTCCCTGGTGATATCGAAGGATTGAAAGCACGATGAGCAATAGAAAAACATGGCGTACACTCTAAGACCTCCAGAACTATCACAGCTAGAAGTAGAACCTGAGTTTCAAGCTCATGGACAAATTTGGACTATAGATAGTTATCGTGAGCCATTCAGCAAGACAGCACATGCTCAAAATCTTAGGGATATGGAGCCACGGTTCACAAATAATTACGCTTTTGGTGACTTGGATAAATTTCGTGAATTAATGGGAATGGACGTCGACCCATATGAACATGGACCTTATCAAACACGAACAGTGACGGTACCACTCCTAAACAGACAACGAAATACTGACTCTTTTGGGGTTACTAAGCTAACGCGTAGTCTCATACTACCTTATAGCATCACACATGACGATCATGAAGGCACGCACGCCAAAATAGAACACAGAAAGAAAGACGTGGCATATACAGACCAAACTCTAGAAAATAAGCAAAGAGAGTGGATTACTTGGGAGGAAGTGACTATAGAAACTCATGGCGATATTTCAACGACAGCTCACCGAAAAAATTGTCGCAAATTTGCAGGCCCTCAAGCAAGCATGTCTGAAAGAAAGTTATTATGGGATTCAATCGAGAGAATAGGGTATTTTCTTACAGCAATGAGAGGATGGCAGGTATACCAACACGAGCCGGGATTATTAAAGGCTGAGAGAGACACGATCAAGAAGCTTGCTATTGATGTTTTTGGAAGACATATTGATTTTATAGAAGAGACGAGAGACAAAATAGTATTCTCAGATGACGTGCTAAATGGATTGGCCAAGAATGTTAAAGAGTTAAGGAGTGCAACAAGATGAACGGGAGATTTTTTGTAATTGAAGGAACTGACGGGTCGGGCAAAGCAACTCAGAGCAAATTGTTAATCGAAAGACTAGTCAAAGAAGGCTATGATGTCGTCACGCTTGATTTTCCACAATACGACAGTGACTCTAGTTATTTTGTTCGTGAGTACTTAGCAGGCAACTACGGTACTCTTGATGAAGTGAGTCCTTACTCAGCAACCGCGTTTTATGCACTTGACCGCTATTCAGTAAAACTTGAAGTGCAAAAAGCACTTGATGAAGGAAAAGTGGTTATCAGCAATCGGTATGTTGGTAGTAATATGGCCCACCAAGGATCGAAGTTTACTAAGAAAGAAGACCGACGCGGATTTTTCTTATGGAATGACAGCTTTGAGTTCGAGCTTCTCGGCTTACCACGACCGACTGCAAGTATCGTGCTCGTCGTAGATGAAGAGACGACTCTGAACCTTATCGAAGAACGCTCTAAAAACGACAACCGTAAAAAAGACATTCACGAAGCAGATCCGAATCACATTAAGAAATCGATTGAGACATATTTAGACCTTACGTCACTCTTCAAGAAGGACTTTATCCGCATCGACTGTTCTCGCAACAAGAAACTTATGACTCGTGAGCAAGTCCACAATTTAGTATGGTTTGTAGTTGAGAAAATGCTTCATGATGCACCTAATCCATATGGAGAAGGAAGCGTTTCTGAGATTACTTCAAGTCAAAATGGCGTGGAATCCAAAGAAGTTAAAAGCTCAAATGGCGTGAAATCAGGAGAAAAACTAGTTGAAAAACTCGACTCCGGAGTGACTGTCATGACTGAAGCTGGGAAAGAATATTTACGAGCGTACATCACTTCAACTGAAAGCAATGTATACGCGTTTAACGATCAAATTAGTCCAGTAACTATCGCAGCAGCCATGGCACGACTCAGCCGTCGCGGTGACGACATGCGTGTCACAATCTTGGATGAATTTGCAAGCGAAGATGCACGTAAGGATGAGAAGCTGTTGCAGCGCGTCATTACAGCATATGGAGATGACTCCGTACAGCAGCTCGTCGGTCAACACGTAGTTGTAGAAGGTGCGAGCAACTTACTTACGAAAAAACTAGAGTGGGGAAGACTTGCCAGCTACTTAGAGCAGTCAACACGCTACATTTACTTTGATCAGAAAGATGAAGATGGCAACTATAAATACGTCATACCAAGTGGCATGAGTCCTAAAACAAAGCTTAAATACATCCAAACGATAGATAAGATTTTTGATCTGTACTCTACGATGGTGCGTAAGCTGACTGATTACTGTCGAGAGCAATCTACTGTCCCGCAAGAGGAGCGTGATGTTGCGTGGAAGGGTGCAACTCGCGCACAAGCATGCGATGCAGTGCGCCCTGTACTACCAGTCGCCACGAAATCTACAGTGGGTATATTCGCGAGTGGTCAAGCTTTAGAAAACATGATTATGAACCTCCTCGCTGATGAACTGCCTGAGTCACGAGAGACTGGTCAGAAGATTCTAGACCAGAGCAGAAGCGTACTAAAGACATTCTTAGAACGTGCAGATAAGCCAGAACGAGGTGGCGCAACGGTTGCCTACAGAAGTGAGACCAAAGCTGGGGTGAAAAAGCTCGCTGATGAGATGCTGCCTACGACGCATTCACATGAAGAAACTGGCGCGACACTAACAAGCTACTGGCCGAAGAATGAGCTGGATCTTGTGCCGAATATTCTCTACGAGCACTCTGACATGAGCTTGCAGAACATCACCAAGGCAGTTGAAGAGTGGAGCTACTCTGAGAAAGAAAAAGTCTTTACAGCCTATGTTGGGGAACGGCTTAATCGTCGCCACAAGCCAGGGCGAGCATTCGAAGTGGCTCACTACAGCTGGGACATTATCTGCGACTACGGGATTTTCAGAGACCTACAGCGACATCGTTTAGTTGACGACCTTAACTGGCAGAAACTTACGCCTCGATACGGTTACGACACACCTCAGCTTATCCAAGATGCTGACCTCACAGATATGTTTGATGAATGCTTCGAGCTAAGCCTCAGGCTGCATGGTGAATTAATGGCCGAAGGGCTCGAAGACACTGCTCAGTATGCGACACTCTTAGGCCACAAGATGCGATGGAAGATTACGTACAACGCACGCCAAGCATTTCACTTCCACGAGCTACGCACAACTCCACATGGCCATCCTGGGTACCGTAAACTTGTCAAAGAAATGCACGAAAAAGTCGCAGAAAAGCATCCACTCATTGGAGCTGCGATGAAATTCGTTAACCAAGATGAAGATCCTGAGCTAACACGCCTCGCCGCAGAGAGATATACACAGTTTAAGTTGAATAAACTAAGCTAACCTACAGTGACAGTAGCTGAACGTCACCTACGTATTTTTGAGCTTCATTTGCCGATAAGACAGCGAATGTGGTGAGTGATCGTAAATTCGTTGGAGCATACTGACCATAATGCGTTGGATAAAAATTAGAATACTCGTTAAACGCACCATTTTCTACATCTACGTCCATGCATTGAGCAACCAGTAAACCACCTGCACCATGAGCGATAACTTCTGGAGCAGAGAATCTGTATTCGGAATTAATTTTACTCTTGTCTAAGATTTCGATGTCACGGGTACGATTCAGCACATTTAGTCCATAAAGATATCCTTTGTACATTGGATTGTTGGCTAGCAACAGTTCGTCATCTTCTCCGAAGAAGAATGGATAAGGCATCTCTTTAGTTCGTGTGTCATCATTGTCTGTATCATCAGTAATATCATGTGTTATAAAGGTTCTAGGCTGCTCATCACCAGTTAGTTGAGCTACTGTATGAACGATTAAATCAAAGCCTTTCAAAGAAGGGTGAGTTGCTTGTTTTACTTGCTCAGGAGTCTTACCGTTCATATAAGTTAACGGTACTTCTCCAGTAATTTTTTGACGTTCATAAAATTCAGGATCAAAACTTTCTAAAGTAGTGATCACTTTTTTTCTACTTGCATCGTCAGGTAACACACCAAATAACTGAATTTGCTGTTCATATGTAGAAGGGTCGTTCTCACGAATAAGTCTAATGCTTTTACTCATACAGCATAACATTATAGCATATTTACTACATTTAAGCAATAGCAACATACTTTATACTTGACATGTATTAAAACTACGAGTAATCTAAAAACCATTGTGAAAACTTTAATCAACTCAGTTAAGAACCTCGTGATTCTCGTGAAGAGGCTAGGTTTGTATTGGGTTGAAGTATAAATAAAAGACAAACACTAGCCGACAACCACAAATCTTCAGCCCAATAGCTGAAGATTTTTATTTTAAGGAGACGAAAAATGAGTATGCAAGTTAGAGAAGGACAAAAAATCAACTGGGATAGAGTTGACGTGAGAGAAATGGATACATACCCGCAAGACACAGCCGGTGTAATAGCAAATAGTGCCGTAGGCAGTGTTTGTCGTGTCGTTGCACCATGTTCAGCAATGCCAAACCTTTCTAATCCTCGAAGAGATGATTTATCCGCAGAAAGTATGTGGGCAACCAGAAATGATTAATTTAGAAGTCCACACAGATTTAGATGGAGCAAGGGGCGGTTCAATGTACTTAGAACCTGGCCAAGACCCTTATATATTCGTCGTCACAGTAGATAGAGATGATTTTATGCGCAGAGACGAGATCAATGTACTGACTGTTGCTGATGATCTTCCACATATTCCATTTAACTTCAATAACTATGATGAAGAGGTCACACCACCGATAAAAGTAGTGGAAGGATGTGGTAACACAGCTTGCTTGGGGTATTGAAAACTGCTATAATACCCCTTAAGTTACCGAAGACAGTGGCTGAGGAAACTCTTAATCGCGCCACCGAGGACAAAATCACACTTTTGTTTTTGAGCATTAAAGCGCGTCTTCGATTAAAAGAAGACGTTTTTTATTTCTCGGTAACAAAGTTGACTTAACAAAGGTCGATACAGTCAGCAAACAAAGCTAAAGAAAGGAATACAACCTTGGCTTTAACAAAAGATAAGAAACAAGAGATTGTTGTAGAACTAGCAGATCTTTTGAAGTCTTCAAAAATGACAGTTGTTAGCAAGTACGAAGGTACTACTGTGAAAGCGATGCAAGAATTGCGACGCAAAGCAGAAGAAAACGGCACCGTCATTAAAGTCGTGAAAAACCGACTTGTGAAGAAGGCGTTTGAGTCTACAGACTCACATAAAGACGCCGACACATCAGAGCTTGCAGGCATGCTTATGTATGTTTTCAATGCTGATGATGAAGTCGCACCTGCTAAAGTTGTCCACGAAATGGCAAAAACTGAGAAGCAGCTTGAGTTTATCGGAGCTTTCGATGAAACTGGCCGTATGCTTTCTGCTGATGAAGTAAAAGCACTCGCTCAGCTTCCAACACGTGAAGAACTTATCGCAACAGTCATCAACACACTTAAGTCTCCGGTCAACAATGTTGTCACAGGACTTGGTGGTAACCTACACGGTCTACTCGACGCAGTAGCCGCTAAAGCAAGTTAATTAAAGGAGAATCCCAACATGGCGGATGTAAAGAAACTAGCTGAAGAGCTAACAAAACTATCAGTTCTTGAAGTAAAAGAACTACAAGATATCTTAAAAGATGAGTACGGCATCGAGCCTGCAGCAGCAGCTGTTGCAGTAGCTGGTCCTGCGGCTGGTGGCGACGCTGGTGCAGCAGAAGACGAGAAGAGCGAATTTGACGTAATGCTCAAAGACGCTGGTGCTCAAAAAGTAGCAGTTATCAAAGCTGTTAAAGAAATCACTGGTCTTGGACTCGGTGAAGCAAAAGCAATCGTTGACGGCGCACCAAAAGCTGTTAAAGAAAAAGTAGCTAAAGACGAAGCTGAAGAAGCTAAGAAGAAGCTTGAAGAAGCTGGCGCTACAGTAGAACTAGTGTAGTACTACTCTACTAACGAAAATGGATAAGATTGACTTCTTATCCATTTTTTATTTTAATTAGTTTTAA
Organism: bacterium; assembly: GCA_030427445.1. Classification (GTDB taxonomy): domain Bacteria; phylum Patescibacteriota; class Saccharimonadia; order Saccharimonadales; family SZUA-47; genus JAUIBQ01. Next base: position 47,261 of record JAUIBQ010000001.1, read on the forward strand.
TGAGAGCAAACATTGAAACCCTAGACAACGGCATAGATGCAGTTTTTATGCATCGACCACATTGGCAAACTTCATCTGTTTATTTAAGAGTGAATGCAGGTGGACTGCATGAAGACAGGAGTGGGCCTCAAGGAGTTGCACATTATTTTGAACATGTAACATTTCAAGGTAGTAGAGATTTTTCTGATTATACTGCATTGAATGAATTCTGCGACAACCATTTTATCGATTACTCAAGCGGTAAAAGAAATGCAGGTACCGGAATATTAGACACAACTTACTTCGTAAACACGTACGATCTAGAGCCAGCTATGTTAGTGGTAGCGAATCTAGCCTTAGGGCCAACATTAACAGATAAAGCTATTGATAACGATCGAGACGGAATTATAAGTGAAGCACGAGGGGTATTAACGCAGCCAAATAGAGAATTAGCTGTACAGAAAATTAAAGCTGTCTATGGTGACGAACTCAACCGATTAATCGTTGGGACTCCTGAAGACGTAAGAATGATAGATGAGAAAATTCTTCGAGCTTTTCACGAAAGACATTACAGAACTGATAATATGCTATTGGTTATTTGTAGCGGAGAAGACGAGGAGACACAACGAAAACTAGCATCAGAAATTACTTCAGGATTTGACTTAGCTAAAGTGGGAGAAGCTACTGAAATACACCTCGATTGGCTCACTCGAGAAAATGATGGCGTACATGTATTTCATGATGAACGAGCTAATCCTGAATCAGAAACTGAGGTTGCAATACTTTACAGTGTAGAGCCACCTAAAAGCTTAAGGGATGTGTATATACGAAATATAGCTACTATGGCTCTGAACGGAGCAACACATGCAGTTATAAGAGATCAGTTAGGCCTTTCTTATTCAGCGTCAGCTACGCCACTTTCGATAATTAATCGAAATTTTGGAGCTGGACAAAAATACGAGTCTTTAACAACTATGACTAAGGTTTTTGGACTTGAGAATATTAAAATTGCTACTCAAGCACTAATATCCAGCGTTGTAGACACAGCAACTTCGGAAGACCGCATTGGCAGGATATTACAGTCTTCTGCATTACAGATAAGAGACGAAGAGCAAGCAGCCCCGAGTGTAATAGCTTCAAATATACTTAGTAGTCCATCAGTTGAAGCGGAAGGATACTATGATACGAGAAAATCCCAGCAAGTTATAGAATCAATTTCTGTAGACGAAATTCAATACTACATAAGAGAGATCACTGATGCACCTTCTCAAATCCACGCCACTGGACCAGACGCTAACCAGCTAAAAGAATACAAAGAGTGGGCAAGTAACGAAGTAGACGGCATAAGTTATTAGTATTTTATAAACTTATCCACAGTTTTTAGCATATTTTTGACAATATAGATTTAGCGTGATACTGTGGCTATGTATATAAAGTGTTTTTACAAATAGAAAAAACAGAAAGAACGACAGAGGCGAGACATGTCGGATATACCAGAGAAACAAATTAAAAGATTACGAAGCCTTATTGAAGAGGCTGAGACGTCATTGGCAGCTGCAAAAGAGCTGTTGATTAGTTTAGTTGGTGACGATCCAGTAATAACAAAAAGTGTAAGCGACGATAACATCGGAAAAGTTATCGAAGGTGTTTTTGATGGCCAAAATATGGCTGGTGGAGACGGGAAAATGTACCCAGTACCTGCGAACTACGCAAGTAAATCTAAGCTTGTGCAGGGCGATATCTTAAAACTTACTATTGCAGACGATGGTAAATTCCTTTACAAGCAGATTGGCCCAATAGCTAGAAAACAAGTAGTTGGGACTTTGACGCAAAAAGAAGGACACTACGTCGTAACGGTGGGAGAAAAGGAATACAGAGTATTACTTGCGAGCGTTACGTACTTCAAAGCAAAACCAGGCGACCAAGTAAGTGTAAATGTGCCAGAAGACGATTCTATGGATGTCGAATGGGCAGCACTCGAAGCAGCTCTGTAAGAAGTAGGCATGTCACGTATACAAACGTATGATGCTACAAAGCATCTAAGAGATAGCCGTGCGGCAGTGCCTGATGATTTTCCATTTGAACGATTTGAAGGAGTATCTCCAGCAGTACTCAAAGGCTACCAGGAGTTATGGGTGCCTATCCATATGCGAATGTGGTTAATGGATAGACTCCCAGAAGCTTCACAGAGAAGAATATTTGAAAATAAAACTAAAGCAATCCTCCATCGAGTTGGCGATCAAGTTGATAACCAAAGAGCGTTGGCGGAATCAGCTCTTTCAGCTGGTGATTTAGAATTAGCCGAAAATCATGAATTTCTTATTCATAGATATACAAGAGAACACCTTGATTTATCAAACATTCATAAGTACTCAGTAACTGCTGAGCTAGGCAAGCTTGCAGTAAACCCTTTCGGGGCTTAGATAGCTCCATTAGCACACCTTTTACTATATAATTGAAGTAATGGCTAAGTTGTATTTTAGATATGGGGCGATGAACTGCGGGAAAACTACAGCATTACTTCAAGTAGCTCATAACTACGAGGAACGTGGACTTAACGTGTTAATTATCAAGCCTAAAGTAGACACAAAAGGTGGCGACACCATAGTCTCACGCATCGGTGCCAGCAGAAAAGTGGATTTCCTCGCAGATGATGACATGCAACTTTATGACACGATTCATCAGTGGGATAAAGATGTTGAGGCCATCGACTGCGTGCTCGTAGATGAGTCGCAGTTTTTATTGAAACTTCATGTTGAGCAGCTTTTTAACACAACAGTGTACGATGACATACCTGTAATCTGCTATGGACTCAGGACTGACTTTAAAACTCAGCTTTTCCCAGGTGCTGAGAGACTTTTAGCGCTTGCACACTCTATTGAAGAGATGAAAACGATCTGTCGATGCGGTAAAAAGGCGTTATTTAACGCTCGCTTTGCAGATGGGCGATTCTCAATCGAGGGATCACAAGTTGAGATTGACAACCAGGCTGAAATCGAGTACATCAGCCTTTGCGCAGATTGTTACTTCAGAGAACTTGAACATACAATCAAACACTAAACGTTGTAATTTCAAAATTGCGAAAACACTCTCTTCTACTGCATAATTTATAGCTAGATGAGTAAGGTACTTTACAGGGAATACCGCCCGCGTTCTCTTGACGACGTCAAAGGTCAGGATCACATCGTTAATGCACTGAAAAATGCACTAAAGAACGATGCAGTCGCTCATGCGTACCTTTTCACAGGCTCTCATGGAGTTGGCAAAACATCGGTCGCTCGAATACTAGCGCACCTTATCAACGACCTTGAGTACACAGGAGAAAATGAACATCTAGATATTATCGAAATCGATGCTGCGAGTAACCGACGAATAGATGAAATCCGCGAACTACGAGAAAAAGCGTTCGTGGCACCAACGAGTGCAAAGTATAAAGTCTACATCATCGATGAAGTTCACATGTTAACTCGTGAAGCGTTTAACGCGCTACTTAAAACACTAGAGGAACCACCCGAGCATTCAATCTTTATCCTAGCGACAACCGAAGCTCACAAAGTACCTAGCACTATCATCAGCCGTACTCAGCGCTTTAGCTTCAAGCCTCAGGAAACTGACTCACTTGAAAGCAGACTCAAACACATCGCAGATAAAGAAAAGATTACAATAGACCCAAAAGCACTCACTCTGCTAGCGCGGCATTCGAATAGCAGTTTCCGTGATGCAATCAGCCTGCTTGATCAGGTTAAAAATATTAAAGATGGGGGTGAAATTACTGAGGATGATGTATCTCAAGTGATTGGTGTGCCTTCAACTGAACTTCTCGACAGCCTAACTGCAAGTTTAGATAAAAATGATTCTACGCTGTTGTTCACTACGACAGAAGAGCTCCGCAACCAAGGAATATCAGCTTCTGTTGTCGCACAAGAATTACTACGTGAACTACGAGGTAAACTAAAGACTAACAGCAATCAATCATCGACGTATGTGACGGTCATGAAAACATTGCTGGAAACTATGAACCATTCTACATTTGACATTATCGAAGTTGCCATGTTGCAAGCAATGCAAGGCGAGAAGAATGACGGTGTACCAGCGCCGAAAAAAACCACAGAAATTCAACCTGAGCCAGTAAAAGTACAGCCTGAATCACACTCAAAACAGGAAGTAGCACCAGAGCCTGAGCCAGAAAGTAAGGCAACAGAAGAAAACGAGCCTGAAAAACAAGCTGAATCAGTGGCTAGACCTGTGAGCAGCAATAAGTCCACGAACGGAATTGTAACATGGGATGATGTACTTTTAGCTCTGAAAGGCCACCACAACACGCTTTATGGCGTACTGAAGATGTCTCAAGCAACACTTCGAGATGATTCAGTGGACATCACGTTTCGTTTTGCATTTCATGAGAAGCAGTTCCTGCAATCTAAACACACAAGTGTTCTAAAAAATATTCTGAAAGAAAGGTCAGGCAAAGATTTCTCAATCACTACAAATGTGAATTCAGCCCAACAGACACCCAGCACTCCTTCACCACAGCCATCGCAGCCACAAAGCCAACCTCAGTCTGGTAAAAAAGAAACAGAAATAGCAAACGTAAGCAATATTTTCTCAGGAGCGGAACTGCTAGAATAACTAGCATAGAGAGCAGGGCGTAAAAATAAGTGGATAATAAATCTCAACCTAACAGTGTAGATGTCGAGGCAAGTGTACTCGGCGCGATTTTGATAGACCCAGATGCAATTGTCAAAATTGCGGATACCCTGCGACCTAACGACTTTTATGATGAGCGTCACCGTGTCATTTACGAGGCATGCATTAGTCTTTACGACGAAGGGCAGCCGATAGATGTCATTACGCTAAGCGAAGAACTGCGTAAAGAAGGAACATTGCAAGACGTAGGTGGAAGTAGTTACATAACACAGCTTACAAACACTGTTCCATCTAGCGCCAACGCAGAGCAGTACGCGTCAATTATCTCTACTAAGTCAATTCGTCGTCGTCTAATCAACGCAAGTAATGAAATTGCGAAAATCGGAGCTGATGAAAAACGCACAATAGCAGAGCTCGTCGAAGAGGCTGAGTCTCGTCTGTTTGACGTAAGCAAACAGCACGTTGGAAATGACTTAGTGTCACTGGAGGATATCCTCTCGGATAGCTTTGATCGTCTCGACTCACTACACAAAGATAAAGGGAAGCTCCGCGGCATCCCGACAGGATTTAAAGATCTCGATAGTATGCTCGCAGGGTTTCAGAAGAGTGACTTAATCATTCTAGCTGCACGTCCTGCGATGGGTAAGACTGCGATGTCACTCAACTTAGCGCAAAACATTTCGATAAAAGCGAAAGAACCCGTGCTACTTTTTGCGCTTGAAATGAGCAAGGAACAATTAGTCGATAGAATGCTTGCGAGCGAAGCAGGCGTTCACTCATGGAATCTGCGTACTGGTAACCTTACTGACAGCGATTTTGAAAAGCTAGGTCATGCGATGGGCTCGTTAGGTGAAGCAAAACTTTATATTGATGATACTCCAGGTATCACTGTGTCTGATATTCGTACAAAGGCACGCCGTGAAGCTCACAAGCACCCACTTGGACTCATTATCGTCGACTACCTGCAGCTTATGAGTGGTGGAAGTCGATTTAGCGGTAGCGATAACCGTGTACAAGAGATTTCCGAAATCTCACGTGGCCTCAAGCTAATTGCTCGAGAATTAAATGTTCCAGTTCTTGCATTAAGTCAGCTCTCTCGTTCTGTCGAGAGTAGAACACCTAAAATCCCGCAGCTAGCCGACCTTCGTGAATCAGGATCTATCGAGCAAGACGCCGACCTTGTGATGTTCCTCTATCGTGACGATTACTACAATCCAGAAACAACCGAAAAACCTAATGTGCTAGATGTATTAATATCAAAGCACAGAAACGGTCCAACCGGCAAAGTAGAGCTCTACTTCGATAGAGAAAAACAGAAGATTTTTAACCTCGACCGTAAACACGAAGACCCATTTGAATAGCCCTTGGAAGATTGCATTTTATTCGAGTAGTATAACTGTTATACTTGAGACAACGATAGAGATATGAAACGAATAAAAAGTCTTTTTAGTGGTGGGGTACGTAACGAGAGGATAGCTCAGTTTTTTAGTAACATGCGCTCAAAAATCCCTAAAAAAACACCACAAATTATCGCTGGGTGTATTTTTTTTAGTGCAATTGCAGGATTCAGCATTTGGGTACTGTCGCAAATACCAGAGCGCGCTTCATCTTTGGAAGTTGTAAATACGATGCAAGCAGAATCCTGGGAAGAGATTTTACGCAACCCATTATATCTGCCATATAAACTAGCATCCTTCTTACTGCTACTCTTTACCGACAGTGTTCGTTCTGTGCGAGCTGTAAGTATCGTCGTGTTTATGATGTGCGGAGTAGCTTTATTTAGCCTACTCAAACGATGGCACTCTACACGCGTAGCAGTGCTCACTTTATTGCTTTTCGCAACGAATGCAACAGTACTGACCATCTCTCGTCTCGCAGACCCGTTAGTGATGCTGTTTTCATGGTCTATTTTATTAAGTATTCTTTTGTGGCTACTTCACAGCAACTCTAAGCATATTGCGCCAGTCTCACTTGCTATCGTCGGAGTTTTGCTACTCTATATACCTGGATCTATCTATGTGTTTTTTGTTCTTGCTTTATTGTTCTCTAACAGGATAAAAGGATTCTTGCGAGGGTTGTCACTACGCTCGATTATCATCTCTACGATAGTTCTTTTCATTGCGGTGGGACCACTGATTTTTGCGAGCATGAATGATGTTGGTGTTATTCGTGCATGGCTACTACTGCCTGAAAGTATTATCCTCTTTGATATACCGAAAAATATCTTGGCTGTCCCTAGTAGCTACTTCTATCGTTTTCAGATAGCCGACCCACTCATCACCGTCGGCAGACTTCCTATCTTAGATATCGCAAGTGGTGCGCTAATGATACTCGGCGCGTATAGTTACTACAGAAACCGTGTGCTTGAGCGGACTAAAATCCTTGTTCTAGGAAGCTTACTCGCAGTTTTACTCGGAGCTCTCGGGCAAGTCAGACTAGGAGTTGCGATATTTTTGCCGTTTGCTTTTATCCTCATGGCGGGAGGCATTTCTTACCTACTAGACCTTTGGTATTCAGTGTTCCCTAAGAACCCGCTCGCGCGCACGATTGCATTCGTGTTTATAGGATTAATCGTTCTTGCAAGCGCCTCGTACCAGCTAAAGAAATTCTTCGTCGTCTGGCCAAACACACCTGAAACATACGAGACGTATGACCAGCCTCGTTTGATACAATAAATACATTAAGTAATTCTATGCACTAAGGGAGTACATGAATGAGTAAGTTCGATCAAGCGAAAATGCTGATGCAGATGCGTAAAGTACAAAAAGAACTTCAAAAAGAAGTCATCAGAGCTGAAGCAGGCGATGGCGCTGTCACAGTAGATATCAACGGTGAGATGAAAATCAAAAATATTTCTATTGATCCAGAAGCTGTGGACCTCGACGACATCGGTCAACTCGAAAATTGGGTTGAAGAAGCTGTCAAAGCTGCAATGGAGCAAAGCCAGAAACTAGCTGCTGAGAAAATGCAACCAATGATGGGTAGCCTCGGCAACCTAGGCATGTAAGTAAGCTTCTCACCGTGAAGTATGTACCAAAAGCAGTTCAAGACGCTATTGATGCGTTATCTAAACTCCCTGGCGTAGGCCCAAGGAGTGCTGAGCGCTATGCATACTTTTTGTTTAAAAATGATGCTCGAATAGCTTCAGCGCTATCAGATAGTCTTTCTTCACTTCATGAAGATGTGAAGTATTGCCCAGTTACACATGTACTCATTAATAAAGACCAGGAAGTTTCACCACTTTACGAGAATCCCAATCGCGATAAAAAACTCATCGCTGTCGTCGCTGAACCATTCGACGCTATTGCACTAGAAAAAGCTGGCGTGTTTAAAGGCACGTACCACTCGCTAGGAGGTTTACTCTCTCCTTTAGATGGAATCTCTGAAGACTCCTTGCACATCACGTCACTGTTAGAGCGGATTGAAACAGATGAAGTAAACGAAATTATCCTCGCTACTAGCTCATCGGTGGAAGGTGAGAGTACTGCACTCTACATCCAAAAACTCGTGAATGATAAATACCCCGACGTGACTGTCACTCGTCTTGCTAGAGGGCTTCCGATGGGTACTGATTTAGAATACGCAGATCACGTAACACTCGGTCGTGCTTTTGAGCATCGCCAACACTTCTAGTGGTATACTGTTATCTATAATGAGTTACGCAAACGTAGGTAAGATTGTTGATGAATCACAGCATATCGTAGTGCTTCAAGCAGATAACCCAGACGGAGATTCTGTTGGTTCTAGTTTAGCGCTTGAAGCTATCCTGAGCGAAATGGGCAAACAAGTAACTCTTGTCTGTGCAATCGACATACCTGCACACCTTAAATACTTGAGCGGTTGGGACAGAATCCAGCGTGATGTACCAAACTCTTTCGACGCGACGATAATCGTGGACAACAGTACTGAAGCACTGTTTGAAATAATTGAGGGTCGTGAAAGCTTCGCATGGATTAAGACGAAACCAGTCATCGTCATCGATCACCACACAACATCGAATGGGCTTTCATTTGCTACTGAAAGTATAGTCGAACCTGTAGTTGCGACAAGTGAACTGCTTTATAAGATTGCTAGTGAGTTAGAGTGGCCACTACCAACAGATGCTTGCGACATGATGGCAGTATCAATCATGAGCGACAGCCTTGGCCTGACAACAGATGCTACAACCGCTGATTCATTTCGTGTCATGGCCAAGCTTGTTGAACGTGGGGCTGATATAGCTAAACTTGACGCAGCAAGACGGGAAATGGGGAAGAAGGAACCAGAATTGCTGCCCTACAAAGGTGAATTACTCAGAAGAGTAGAATTTAGTGTCAACGGTAAGCTTGCCAGTATAACCATCCCCTGGAAAGAAATCGAAAAATACAGCCCGATTTATAATCCGACGATGCTCGTCATAGATGATATGCGTTCAACTATTGGTGTGGTTGTTGCAATAGGTTATAAGGTATATAGCGACGGTAAAATCACCGCAAAAATACGCTGCAACTATGGCACACCTGTTGCTGACGCACTAGCAAGTCACTTTGGAGGTGGTGGGCACCCGTATGCTGCAGGATTTAAAATTCTCGACGGCACACCGATAGTCGACATCAAACGCCAAGTAGAAGAAAAACTAGAAGAACTACTAGCATGAAACTCTATAATACGCTGACACGATCTATTGAACTTTTCAAGCCAATACACGGCAGTCAGGTGTCGATGTATACATGTGGTCTAACAGTCTATTCACACCCCCATATTGGTAACTGGGTCGCGTATATTTACTGGGATATCCTCCAAAGAATACTGACTCACCACGGGTACGACGTGAAACGGATACAGAATATCACCGATGTTGGCCACCTCACTAGTGACGATGACGCCGGAGAAGACAAGATGCAAGTACGCGCAGCAAAAGAAGGTAAAACTGCTTGGGATATAGCAGATACATATTCGTCGATTGCGCTTAATGAGTCTCAAGAGCTAGGACTTATCACCCCTACACTTATTAGAGCTACGAGTTGTATAGACAAACAAATAGAGTTCGTTAATCAGCTAGAAGACAAGGGCTATACCTACATAATCAAAGATGAAGGTGTGTATTTCGATACAAGTAAACTACCTGACTACGGCAAGCTTGCGCAGCTCGATATTGACGGACTAGATGCAGGTGCAAGAGTTTCTGTCGACGGTAAACGCAATCCAACCGATTTTGCATTATGGAAATTCAGCCCTAAGAATGCCAAACGAGATATGGAGTGGGAAAGTCCCTGGGGAGTAGGATTCCCAGGATGGCATCTTGAATGCTCAGCAATCGCACACGAGTCGCTAGGCGAGCATATCGACATACATACAGGAGGTATCGACCACATACCTGTGCACCATACGAACGAAATTGCTCAAAGCGAAGCATTATACGGACCAAACCTCGCGAAGTATTGGGTACATGCGAATCATATCAAGGTAAATGGTACAAAAATGAGTAAAAGCCTTGGTAACGTATACACACTTGAGGACATTAAAGAAAAAGGCTACAGTGTCGTCGCATTTAAATTACTAATCCTAAGTAAGCACTATCGCACAGAAGGTAATTTTTCATGGGAGATACTCGAAAGTTCACAAAATAGGCTACAAAACTGGCAGGCGCAGCGAGATAAAGTATGGCAGATCGACCAAGATACAGAGCACCAGCAAGCGTTGCAGCGCATTAAAGAGTCACTATACGATGATCTTGATACGCCTAAAGCACTTGCCGCAATCGACGAGTACTTCGATGCAGCAGAAAAAAGACAAAAAGCTCCAAACATTGAAGTGTTCAACACCATCGAAACATTACTCGGTATCAAACTGATAGACATCGATGCGCCTGACGAGATAAAAAAACTACTAGAAATGCGCTCAATCGCTCGTGATAGCAAAAACTGGGAAGAGTCCGATAACATCAGACAACAGCTACATGAGTTAGGATACGGCGTGTCAGACGGTCCGCATGGACAGATCTGGTCACGTATTAAAGCTTAGGACGTTTACTACGCAGTTGGTTTTTCTTTTTCTCTACTCTTGATCCACTCTTCTAATAAGATTTTAAGACATCCAACAACAGGTATTGCGACAAACGCACCAAGTATACCGCCAAACCCTACTCCGATTATTGCAGCGATAAACACAAGCATTGGAGTTAAGTCATTGCCTCGTGACTGAATGATAGGCTGCACTGAAGCATTTTCTATCTGCTGATACACGATAAAGTAGACAAGCACAACTGCTGCCATAGGAAGACTTGCAATTGCTGAAAATGTAATAACAATGAGACTTCCTAGAATAGTACCAATCGTTGGTACGAGGCTGAAAAGAAACACAAGCCCTCCAAGTGCGACGATGTTGAGTGATGTCACGCCAAATATTTTTGTGATAATCAACAACGATATCATTGCAAATGTTGCGCCTATCCCAGCTACAATTACTTGACCGTTTACATAATTAATAACTACTTCATACATCCTATGAGCGACTCGCTCATGATCTTTGCGCCTCTGCTTCGGATAGTGTCTCCAGAATGTCTTAATCCACCGAGGACCCTCAGATAGCATCATAAACGTAAGAATCAACACAGTCACAATAGATATCAAGTTCGACACGACACGATTAGCGACACTCACGGCACTATTGCTCACACGTGAGAAATCACTCGTCCAGCCCGAGACGAACTCTTCAACCTGTTCATCTATCTCGTTCTCGCTTATAAAGCTGCCGATGGTACCTTCATTTTCCTCTACATTGCTAATTGTATCTGGTAGTTTGTCTATAAAATCTGAAGTTTGAGAGAAAAGCGGCGGCAAAACGAGGCTGAAAAATAGTATCAAAAAAGATATAACACCTACATATGCAATTGCAGTCGCGGCTGTACGGCTTTTAAGCTTCAAAGATCGAGAAAGCTTTGTCACGATCGGGTTTAAGGCAAGTGCAAAGAAAAAAGACACGAAAATGAGTGTAATTGGATGAATCATCGCTTCAATTATCTGGAATGCAAACAATGTTGCGGCCACGATCAACACGATCGTCACAACTGTCTTTACTGATACTGTAATTTCTTGTGGTTTGTCTTTTCGTCCAAGCATAGAATAATTATCTCTTAGTCAGCTAATTAGCGCAACTTTCTCATCGTTCATAAGCTTTTTCAAGTGTATCTACGATTCTTTGTATATCAAATTCATGTACAAAATCGTGTTGTTTACCGCCTATGCTGGTTCGCAGTTTGTCGTCGGTCAGGAATGACTCAAGAACGCGAGCAAACTCTTCAAAGTTATTAGGGTTAAATAACGTACGTGGCTCTAACCCTAAGACACTTCGGTACCCAGGATTATCACCGCCGATCGTTACCCCCGCTTTTGCACTCATCGCTTCAGCCAATACGATGCCGAAGCTCTCGCCACTCGTAGAAGGGAACACAGCTACATCTGCATCTGCTAAGTACTGAGCCTTTTGTTCATCGCTTACGAAACCAGGGAAGTGTATTGCGATCTGTTTTTGGTCTGCTAACTGCTTCATTTCATCTAACAAAGGTCCTTTACCGCACATCGTGAGTTCTGTGTTAGCTTGGATTTTTTCTGGCAACAAACTATACGACTCGACAAGTTGCCTCACACCTTTACGCTCGTCAAATCTACCGACATATACAACTTGTTTTTTATCAGATTTTTGCTTATTGAACGCACTGTAAAATGCATAGTCCACAGGGTTTGCAAGCACCTCACCGTCCACGCCAAAGGTATCTTTCATGAAAACACGCGCAGGTTTTGATACGGCAAAAAATCCATCAAATTTATTAAGATTCTTTTTCAAAAAAATACCAAGTAATTTTGTTCCAATCGACGTTAACCTGTCATACGGCAAGATATGAAATGTTCCAAATACTTTTGTATCTTCACCTGCACTAGCCACAACTCTTCCAGCCATCAACGGACTATACGGCATCTGGACATGCAGCACATCCAAGTCCAGGCTGTTGAGAAGTTTTTTAATAGTACGCCTGCTCGCAGGTTTTGGAGTACGCACAGAATTACCATTAAAAGGCAATGAAACGAACCCTCCTAGAGAGTGCACATTCTTGATGTCGTCACGCTTTGTATCCGTGACGAGATAGTGTACTTCATGACCTCTACTCGACAATTCTTTACCAATATCAAGCACTGCTGCTTGCACACCGTCAGGTTTATCTAGAGTATCATCAAGTACTAATCCGATTTTTAGTCTATTGTTCATTAAAAGATAGTTTATACTACTATCATGAAAGATGATAATTATACAATCAATAGTGGTCACCTCGACGTAGGAGACGGACATCAAATCTACTATCAAGAGTGGGGCGACAAGACAGCTGCACCCATACTTTCATTTCATGGAGGACCAGGAAGCGCCACTAAAAATAAACATAAAAATATATTCGACCCTAAAAAGCACCATGTTATCTTTTTCGATCAACGCGGGTGTGGTAACAGTAAGTACATAGACCCACTTAAAAATAATACGACTCAACACCTATGCAGGGATGCAATAAGGCTGCTTGATTATTTATCAGTGGATAAGGCTCATATATACGGGTATTCCTGGGGTTCAACGCTAGCTTTGTATTTTGCCACTAAACACACCAGCAAAGTCTCATCAATGATTATCGGCGGTGTATTTCTTGGTACGAACGAAGAAATCAACTACTTATTCAATGGCGGATATAAAGAATTTGCACCAGAAGCATGGGATTACTACTGCGAACCTGTACCGAACAAAGAACGCGATAACCCACTCGCTTTTTACGCTACAAACTTACTAGACCCTAATATCGACGACAATCACAAGCTAGACTTAGCGAAACACTACTCAATCTTAGAGTCTTCTATGGCAATGCTCGATAATGACTACTACACGACGAAAATTAATTCCGATGATGTTGACCTGGAAGATATAACGAGTATGACTATCGGTCTACATTATTTTTCGAATGATTGCTTCATACCTAGTGCGTACTTCAAAGATAATTTAGTTAAACTTAAAAAAATTCAGTGTGTTATAGTGCAGGGCACTATGGATTTCGTATGCCCGCCAGCGACAGCTAAGCTTGTAGCTGACACCCTCGGAGAGAGTGCACATCTGCACTTAGTGCCTACTTCTCATGCACGCGAAGGAGCGATGAGAGAGACGATTAAGGCATATGTATGGAGTGTCTATAATTAGCTCAGCGCTGACTTATACAGCTTTTCGTATTCATCGACTACTTTTTCGTAGTCAAATTGCTTCACGTATTCTTTAGCCCATTTCTGCCATACTTTTCGAATGACTTCGTCTTCCATCATAAGCTGCATACGTTCTGCATATGCAGTAGCATCGTTACAATCTACCAAAGATAATCTACCTGTTTCTGACAGCACCCATTTATAGCCATCGTTATGATGAGCGACAATCGGTGCCTGCATTGCCATAGCCTCAGCGAGTACGATGCCGAAGCTCTCGCCATAGAGGGCAGGTGAAGTGTATATAGAACACCGACTGAGTAAATCAAGTTTCGTCTCATCATCGATGAACCCAAGGAATTCTACATCTTTGATTTCATAATCTTGGACATATTGTTCTAAGCTTTTCTTGAGTGGTCCGTCCCCGGCAATTTTAAGAACTACCTCAGGCTTCGATTGTTTTAGCTCGGCGAATGCTCGGATAGCTTGTTTTGCACCTTTGCGTTTTTCAAGTCTTCCTATGAACAATATCAAGTATGGGTCTCGTTCAGCTTTCCGAGCTTTATAGGTAGTACTGTCATAGCCATTCGGAATATAATTGATATCTTTCTCTGTGTATTCTTGAATATAACCAATCGCAGCAGGGGATACTGCAGTGATGACATCAACATGCGGAAGAACCGCACGTGCGTATGATTTATATGTGGAGACTAACGATTTACCCAATCGGTTACCAGGCAATGCAGCGTGAAATGTACCCACTCTGACTATATCGAGCTCTTCTGCTCGAGAAAGAATTTGTCTTCCACCTATAGGAACCATGGGCTCATGCACATGTATTATGTCGTAGTCATTTGCGAGAACCTCATCTATAGCTTCTACATCTAGGCTTATGGACACATCTGCTGAAGTTGCATGAGGTGCTCGTATCCTTGCTGAGTTACCTAAATAGAGTATACCTTCGGGTAATTCGTCATCATGATTGCGCGGTTTAGGAGTAATGACATCAACATGATGACCACGCTTTCTTAAGATTTGTGCTTGATACTGCACATGCTCTTGCACTCCACCTCCTTTAAATATGTTGTATGGTGTAAAGAGTGCGATTTTCATGATAGCTATTTTACTAACTTTCTAAGTTCTTTTTGCAGGCTAGCAGGGAGTAATTGTGATGCCTCTTCAGGATCTGCCAAAATACTTGGTGCATGGTTCGGCATCGAAGCGTGATGCTCTTTGAAGTCATCAAAAATAATACGCATGTGCTGTTCAACTCTGTTGTTATCGAAATATTGATCGTTATCGACACTTACGTGATGAACGACAAGTGGCACACGTACTGTACTGTTGTTTACAAATAACATTTCAGCGGCCGTCAGAAGATACGTTCTTGCATCATTATTCCTCCAAAGCATTACTTCAAAATCAACGGCATTAACGCGCTGCTCTTCTGTTAGATGATCAAGCTTTCTTCTCGCATTCTCACGTTTTGTGTACATTGTTTTAATAATAAGAGGGTGAAGTGCGACATTATAGTACACCCAAGAAAGTGGTCTTATCGCTACAAGTTTTGCACTACGAGCGAGTCTCTTCCGCTTCTTTTCACTCATCAAAAAATCATTTCCGTTAGAGAATCCGGCAAGTGAGACGAGCAACGTTACTTTTTTGCTCAGTTCTGGGTATCTTTGCAGCATACGAGTCACGATAACGAACCCAAGAGACATACCAAATACAACCACTTTTTTATTACGATACTTTAACTTTACGAACGATGCTAAATAATCGGCTAAGTTATCGATTGTCGGTGGGATTCCGTGGTTTTCTATCGACTGCATCCCGCCACATCCAGGTATATCAGGCAGAGTTACATTGCCAAACTTTGACAAATACACAGCGAATCCATACATCCTTTCAATGCTTGCATGAGAACCATAAATCAATAAAATTTCTTGCTTAGCAAATTTCTTCTTATCTGTTTTTACGCGAAGCATTCGGCCTTCTAGACCATTCATATTCAACGGCTGAATATTTTCTTGCATCGGTAGCAATACTTCTTTGAGTGTTGATTTTTTTGACATAATTATTACTACTATTCTAAGCGATATCGCATATTAAATCAATTTATTTCAACACTATTTACAATATTTTACAATAGATTAATTTCTTGTAGTATTTCCGTACCGACATAGTTGTATTCCCATGGTTCAGGAACGGGGCCCTGCACATCAATGTTTTTTGGATAACTTGGGATAAAGCCGAATTTCTTTGCATTTGCGAAATCATCTGCTGATAACCATTCATCACAAGCTGTACCGATGAAATTCTGGGCACCCAATCCTGCGCATGTCATATCAACTGTATAAGCCGAGTGATGCTTAGAATACCCGGGAGGGGCAGCGCCTTCTAGCACAGCGTTTATTGCTTCAATCTCTGTAAGACCACTAGCTATTTGTGCACTGTAGCGACCATAGAAAATAACTTCTTGCTCATCTAATGTCCGATACCCTGAAGAAATCGATAACTCTAACCCCTCTAAGGAAGCCTCCTGTACTATATTGGTCAGCGGCTCGACTACATCCTCCGCTACAACAACACCTCGAAACGAACTCAAACTGTCACCAAAGTATATCTTTTGCAGCTTATACCCTCGTGACTCAGCAGTAGCGGAAACTAACCGGCTAAACTCAGTATCTTCATTAATATCAGGAGCAACCATTGGTGTCTGGGTGTCTGGGATAGGCAGTGAATACCAAAGTGACTGATATTTCTCATCACCCGATGCCTCTCCGACTTGCTCCTGGTTAGCCTGTTCAGCAGTGATAGTATCCTGTTCATCGACTAATTGCAGAGAAGGCGCTTCGTCCATACCTTTATTGTTTATAAACAGAAAGATGCCTAGAACTACTATGGCAATAGAAGCAACAGCTATTGCCTTTCTACTGCGTGAAGACTTTCTCTTGGCAGCACTCTCTGTATTTTTATGTGTATCTCCTGGCTCTACAACTCTCATTCCACCCCTAAGTATATTACAAATAGTCAGGCGCCGCTGGCTTACCTAGATATGACTCGAGTGAAGATGCATTCGATTCATGGTACGCAGTGGCATCACTAACACCTATGTAGCGTATATGCCACGGCTCATATGTGTACCCAGCTTCTGCTTTATTAGTTTTTGTATAGCGAATGATAAAACCATATTTGTAGGAGTTCTCAGCGAGCCATTTGCCTTCAGGCAGATCGCCAAAGCAAGCTTCTAAACTACACGTACCACTCGGCACGATAATATCTGCAGCAAGGCCGGTTTGATGCTCACTATGACCGGGTCGTGCAGAGTAAGTATCTGCAGCTGCCTGGCCGTCTCGAGCGACATAATTGTTGTACAGCGTTTGCTGAGTTGTGTAACTACGAAACGCGTTTGAAAGCATGAGCGAATGTCCATCATCTTTTGCAGCGGCAAACATTTCTTCTAAAGATTGTGCAGCTCGTGCATCGATCACAGCTCCTGATCGTTTCGTCACATCAGGGCTAGTAAGGTTACTTGGTGAGTAACTAAGCGGGGAGATGGCTATTCTTTTATTCACTAGCGTAAGCACTGACAGCATTCCCGAAGTGCTAGGCTCTGGGGCAGGGGTTGTTTGGCTAGTTGGCTCTTCTTCGACTACTTCTTGTGATGAGCTGTCTTGTGCGGCCTCCTCTTTATCGTCATCTTGAGATGTAAGCACCACTACATCTTCATCGTAATTAGCGCTTTGACTCGTCAGAGTTTCGTTGTCGCTGCTCGTTGACACTAGTACGCCTGCAGCTACAATAATTAAAAGCATAGAAATACCTAAAATGATTATCCAGTACGCCTTAAAAGCTGTTCTTAACGTTGTGAACGACAAACTCATCTAGGGTGTGGCTACTATTCTTCTGTCACTTCTGCATCAGTTGCATTTTTCTTGACCGTTTCAATACTGCGCATACAACTATCTTTAGTAGCAAACCCTTCTTCAGCAATCGCAATTATTTCACCGTTTCGAGCTTTCAGGCGCCATCGAAACTCACCTTTTTTGTCTTGGTATACTTCAAATTTTCCCATCGTTTCATCACTCCTTTTTAGGCATATTTCACGCCATTTAGTGCTTTAACTCTTTACAATTTCACGCCATTTTAGATATATACCTATCCTAAAATGGACTCTGTGTTACATTCTCTGGCCTTTCTATCGATACTGGCTGATACGAAAACACTGCAACGAAACTTGTTGTATTGCTTGTACCTTCAGCCTTGCTTATCCTACCATCACTCGCTACGTAAATGGTCGCATCGATATCATCTGGTTTTGTAACACTCCATATATCACAGGTGCCGGCAGGGCAGTCTGACTCACCAACGTACTCAGCATATTCACTGTATTCCAAGATAGCGTCTTCGGAGTACATATAAGTACTTGCATCAACGCCGTTCTCGCTTGTCGTGAGAGAAAAGCAGGTATCATTTTGGCATGAGATAAACTCATCTCCGAGCTGGTACACCCGTAAATTATCATTTTTAAACGTACCTTCAAGGAGGTAATTACCTTCACCGTCATAGTTTACAGTTCCAGTATATGGCACGTCGTTTTCTGTGTCCTCAGCTTCCAGCTCAACTACGAAAGACTCTGAGGTTGTTGCGATAGGCTCAAACGTCTTTTGTTCGCCTACAGGTATCTCATCTACTTCTTGAATCTCTGACTGAGAAGATTCACTAGTAAGTTGCTCAGTATCCTTATCTGCTTCATTCATCGAGAAGAGAAAATATCCTACAGTACAGACTAGAATTAATACAAGCAGCCCTACAATTATTTTTTGCGTTCTTGTCACTATAATCTCCCTCAAAGCTTATAATTGCTTAACTATAGTATACTCCTGTAAATAACGTAATGCCACTAGCCTTTTTTAAAGTGTTGAGAAGATTTGATATACCAAGTATAATATCTCCTGCAACTTAAGGTAATGGGAATTAGCCAAGTGGTAAGGCAGTGGGTTCTGGTCCCATGATCGGGGGTTCGAATCCCTCATTCCCAGCCAAGCAAAGAAGAGTCCTTTAGGGCTCTTTTTTGTTTGATTGAGTTTGGGATTCGCCCAGGGTTCGCCTCGCCGATTTTATCGGCCATCCCTCATTCCCAGCCAAAATTAAAAGTCCATGTTTACCATGGGCTTTTTGTTTTGACTGCGACAGCAGTGAGGGTTCGAATCCCCGCGGGTGGTTCGTTTCGACAGCTGCAGCTGTCCATCTCTCATACCCAGCCAAATTAATTTGATCTGTTTTTCATCTATTGAACCAGTTTAGTTTTTAGCATAATTTGGTAATATTTTATTCATTTGTGAAATACTCTCTGATAATAAAGTTCGAATTCTATCGGTTGCTTTGACACTGCATAATACTAATGGTTTGAACAGGATTAAAAGTATGGTATAAAAACAACATGACAGATAGAAGAGCACCATACACTAAATTTGAGACCCATTCTTCATATGAGGTTAGGTTCACTTCACCTAGCGAAGACCTAGAGGAGTTGAGGCCAAAAACCAAAAGAATAAGAGATGCCAGAAGTGCGGTACGTGGTGTATGCAGCGAAGCCGAAAGAAGGTTCGATAAGCTTCTTGAGAAGCGCGAGCCTAAATGTACGCGTATCGGTGGTTGCGTTTTGGAAGGCTGCGTCACTTTGAACCCTAATTTTTTACCAGACTTGCAAGGTGAACTTGATGTGCTCGCAGTTTGCGAGACAAGCGAGGAAGCTGGACTAGTAGGATGTGCACTTAGGAGTGAGGATCCTTCGGCATTCGCCAATGAGGTGATTGTTGTTCTAGAGCCTAGGACACCCCAAAGCGAATAGACTTTGTATATTTTCTTGAACACATAAGCGTAATTTTCAGATCCAAAAGCTTTACTGTGCTTCGTACCTATTTTTACATCATTTTCAGTTTCCTCCACTCCTATTAAAGTTCGATGATCATCCCTCATTCCCAGCCAAACTAACAACCGTCCTTCAGGGCGGTTTTTAGTTTGATTTAGAATGGGATTCACCCAGGGTTCGCCTCGCGAGCTTGCTCGCCATCCCTCATTACCAGTCAAACAAATATACAGTCGTAACCCACTATGCTATGCGAACGTATACATACTGTGTAAAATATAACCATAAGCATGGATTTAGACAGAAAAATTCAACCATCTGCAGGATTGTTCGTAAGCTTTTTGATAATAGCTGTGCCTATGTTTGGCTGGAAGTTCTGGTATCCATTTACTGAATTATCTACAATCGACGCTTTCATTGTATCGATCGCTAAAATTGGCGCATTTGGAGGGCTAGCGATGTTTGCCATGTCGTTAGTCTTAAGTGGTAGATATACATTTTTTGAGAAGGCATTTGGCGGACTCGACAAAGTCTACATCGCTCACCGTATGTATGGGACTGCAGGCCTAGCGCTACTCGTGCTTCATCCGATCGCTCTTACACTACTGACAAATAACCCAGGGGTCGTCAGTTCTGTCGAGTTTTTACTCGGCGTGAACGACCTATCAATACTACTTGGCGCTGTAAGTCTCTATGGGTTTGTCGGCTTAATTATTTGGTCAATAACGACAAAAGCTTCATATGAGACATTTCTTAAAGTTCATAAAATCACCGGACTACTATTTATTGCAGGTGCCATCCATGCTTTCGCTACTGGCAGCATCTTAGAGCAGAGTAGATTCATGGCAGGGTATCTTGGTGTACTAAGTGTAGCCGGAGCAAGCACCTATGTTCTCTATACGTTATTGGGAGATGCGCTTCATCGGCCTTACAGATATACGGTAACTTCTGTAAAAGAAAGCAATGGTGTTGTTGAACTTATCATGGAGCCACGATCAATGTTCATCAAGTTCACCCCCGGACAGTTTGTATATGTTTCTATACCAGACATCGACTTAACGTACCATCCTTTTTCAATTGCATCAGGAAAGTTTGACGGTAAGTTACGTTTTGCGATACGTATGTCTGGCGACTACACACGAAAACTGACTAGCATACACTCCGACGCTAAGGCCTACATTAAAGGACCCTATGGAGGCTTTACATTTTTACAGCACAAGAATAAAAAACAGCTATGGATTGCAGGTGGGATTGGTGTAACTCCATTTTTAAGCGGAGCACGCTCAATGAGAAGGTCGCATGAGAAGGGTATGGTCGAGATGATTTATGCAAGCGACGACACTAACCCATATGGTCTTAAAGAGTTGGAGACTATCGAAGACCAGAACCCAGCATTTAACGTGACGCACTTCCACAAAGAGAAGTTTGGCCATGTATCACTTGAAGTACTCCAGGAACAGCTAAAAGACTTACATGAGCGTGTCATCTATATTTGTGGACCACCAGTAATGATGAATGTCCTAAAAGACGAAGCTGAACGACTTGGTCTATCTGAAAACATCCACACTGAGGAATTCGCCTACTAAACATAGAAATAAAATGGCGTGAAATCCTAAGGAGTTAAAATGCCAAATGGCGTGAAATTATGCATGCAACTCGTCTACCCTGAGAGCTATCATTGCTTCAATTATATCCTTTGTTATGACATTGTCGCGTGTGAACCGTATTACCCCTTTTGAGTACTCATAGCCTGTCAGGTCAGGGGATAGAGCCGTGATAATCTTTGGGCTAAACGGGTACACACTCATGTGCTGTTTACTAATCGAGAACCCGATAAGTGGTCTTCCGTTCAATTTCAATGCAGGAAGTCCATAGCTTAGACCTTCAGATGCACGAGGTTCAACGGACTTCGCATACTCCCATAGCTCAAAAACAATCTTCAAGTCTTTTTTGTCCGCGCTTTTGTAATAGTCTTCAAGGCTTATCATATATGTATCACACTTCTATTTTTCGTAACCGTGCCCTCACTGAAGGAGCCTCGTCTTTACTGCCTCGCTCTAGTATGGCCTGGGCATTTTTGAATAACCCAGGATATTCAACAGTAATTTTATATAGCACTGTGTAGCTCCAGGCTCTGACCATCTTGTTTTCATGCGTTGTCCACTCAATAATCGACTTACCCATAGTCGCAGCCTGTGATTTAGAAAGTGTGAGTGTGTTTAGTGCTTGAACAAGATGCAGCACAGGAGGCCAGGTACCACTTAAAATAGTAAACTCATACCATTGCCGCAACAAAGTGTCATCAATCTGACACCCTTGATCAACCCAAGCCTTTAGCACCCAGCTTACGGCTTCTTGAGTTCGCTCGTTACGATTAAAACTATGCAATAACTCAGCAATGTCACTGTGAGTGGGTGACTTTTTAACGATCTCTTCCAAGACGTCCGTATGTTTTCCATCGTATTTATCGATGTTTTCAGACAGTGAAGCATTCATACAATAAGTTAAACATACATATTATTGTGTTTCTAGCGTTCAGCCCTGCCTGAAACTAACCTATCCTACACTCCATTGTAGATTTTATTGTACAATGAGGGTAATTTTGAAAAGAAAAGAGAGATGAATGAAATTATCGAGTTCTGAGAAATCAGTTTTAAACAAAGCAGTGATTATAGCGTCAATAGTACTACTCATTATATTTTGGCAGTTTATAGCACCGATCGTCACTGCATTAATATTTGCTGTTATTTTTGTGCCGATCTACCAGTGGTTACACAAGAAAACTAAACGTAACGGATTATCACAATTTTTGACAGTGATGCTTAGTATTTTCGCTATTATTATCCCGCTCATTCTTGTCGTGTGGATCAGTGTTGATCAAGTTCAGAATATGATCAACGACATTACGCGCCTACTAGACAACGGCGATACAACACTTTCTGAAGATAAAATTCTACAAGGCCTCAATGACGTCTTGAGCACGGTTACCAATGATCGTGTACAGATATCACTTGATCAGTTTGAGTCAGCTATCTTGACTGCTGCACGTACAATAGGTGAAACAGCACTCAACTTCATGACAAATACTGTTAGCAGCGTTCCCAAGCTCGTCACGAACATCATAATATTTTTCTATGTCTTTATTGGACTTTTAGGAAACTACAAAAAAGTACTCAACTACCTACGCAAACTCAACCCACTAGGAGATGAGGTTTCTACGATGTATCTAGAACGTGCTAAAGTCATGACAAACAGCATGGTGAAAGGGCAGTTTGTCGTTGCTATCGCACAAGGTATTATTGGAGCGATTTCGTTACACATCGCTGGCATAGACTACTTCACGTTTTTCGCACTCTTACTATCTGTACTTTCTATCGTCCCGCTCGGTGGCGGTATATTGACCATACCTATCGGTGTCGTCATGATATTGCTTGGTAACATCCCTGGTGGTCTTATCGTACTTTTGACGCATTTTATCATCGTTACAAATATCGACAACTACATCAGACCAAAGCTTGTTCCCGAGGAACTTTCGCTACATCCAGCGCTTGTGATGATCTCTGTATTCTCAGGGTTGGCACTGTTTGGATTCCTCGGTATCGTTGCGGGACCAGTTATCCTGATACTCGCACTTACGACTCAACAGATTTACATTAAAGCAACAGCTAAAAAATAATGGCAACTAAACCAACTAAGCTTCGACACATCCTTGATACCGTCCTGATCATTAAAAGATTAGCCGTCATCGCATTGATTGCATTTACTGCGTTCATTCTTTACCGACTACTCATAAACACTGTCTTGAGTCGCAGTGTTATATTTGGGATCATTACGCTCTGGGCGTTCAGCGCTTACATCGTACTCCCACGCATCCATCGATTACTCACAAAGATTTACATCCCAAATTATTTTATCGGCAGGACAAGAACTGGCGACGGCCTACTTGGCGACCCGGTAAATCTTGCTTTACTTGGAAGTAAAAGAGACATTGAGCAAGCTATGAAGAAAGCTGGGTGGATAGAGGCAGATCAGCTAAACGCTACATCGACCTGGAAAATGATTACTGCTTCACTGAGGCGTAAAAGCTACCCCAACGCACCTGTGAGCTCTCTCTATTTATTCGGGAACAAACAAGACCTAGCGTTCCAGCAAGAAGTAAATGGCTCGACTAAGTCACGCCATCACGTCCGCTTTTGGAAAGTTCCTAGAGGCTGGTATTTACCAGGAGGGTATACGTGCGACTACCTTGGGGCTGCAACGTTTGACACTGCAGTAGGGGTGTCGCTCTATACTTTTCAAGTCACACATCGAATCGAAGAAGACACCGACATTGAACGCGACTATGTCATACAATCACTTACCGATTCAAATAAAAAAATTACAGTCGATATAGTCAAAAACTTTACGACTGGATATCATTCAAGAAATGGCGGTGGAGACACTATAAAAACGGATGGTAGCCTCCCGTTCATACATCTTTAGTTAGATTCTGTTGGTGCGCCTACATACTTCGCCTGTCCCCAACCCAAGTACATATACCCAAAATAAGAGAACAGGATGAGTACGACAGCCATGCCAAACCCTTTACCGAATGCTTTAGCTATTCCCAATGAAATTAATGCAATGCTCACGACATTCACGAGTGGGATAAACAAACAGATAAAAACCCACAGTGGTTGTCCTGCGATTTTAGTGAGTATGTAGTTGTTATAAACAGGTATTAGAGACTTCCACCCTTCGTAACCCGCCTTCACGAACATCTGCCAAAGAGATAACACACCGATTAACCATATGATTATCCCTACCGTAAAAATATAACTTGCTGTTGAGAGATCCATTGTCCCACTCCTTTTTTTCAATTATTACTGAAAGTATAACAGATAACAGTTTATAAGCTTTGTAATAGAACTTTTTGTGGTATATTTTAAGCATAAAAGAGGGAGCTACACTAATGGCAACAACATCAAACAACCAAATCGAAACACCAACCTATCTCAGATTCTCAAAAGTCATCGTCTGGTTAATGTATTTTTGGGTGATGATAGGCGTAATCGCACTGAGCTTGCGGGTGTTTTTACTACTATTCTCAGCTAACACTTCTGCAGGATTCGCGAACTTTGTCATGAATGTTTCCGGAGATTATCTGCAACCATTCAGAGGTATCTTTGACTATCGTCCAGTAGGCGAAACAGGTTATTTGGATGTATCGGCGATTTTCGCAATCATTATTTATCTATTTATCGTCTGGGGCTTTAAGGCATTAATTGACTACGTGCAAAACAAGATAGACACAAGCATGCATGAACAGAAAATGGAGCGCCTACGCCAAGAGCTTTCGACTGCTCGCAAGGGAAAAACAACTGCGAAAAAGTAGATTAGTCTACGTTTCGGATAGCATCGACCGCATTCTGTACTGGCTTAACGTAGGCTTTAGCAAGTTCATGCCCAGCCGCTACACGAACTAGTTTAACATGACTATTCGTGTTTTGGATTCGCTTGTAATTTTTCTTAATCACTAGTGGGTCAACCACACCATAGATAATCGTGGTCGGTTTACGAATCTTTTTTATATCCTCGTACGATGTCTGATGCAGTATGCTCGACTCTAGGGCCGCCATGTACACAGCCACATTTTCCTGTGTAAGCTCAAATGCTTCACCTGTAATCTTAAGCTTTGCAGCAACTGGCGCAAGACTTGTCATTAGTTCTGGATTTTTGATTGCATAGCGATAGAAATTTTTAAGTATTTTGCCGTTTTCTGGCAAGATTGCTTTACGCTGACTTTCATTGTAGATCGGCGGTCCACACAAAACTAAACCACGCACAAACACTGGGTATTTTTTGGCAAGTTCAATTGCAGTTAGTCCTCCCATAGAATGACCGATTACGATTACACGTTGTTTAACACCGTACTTTAGAAGAGTTCTTGCTACTGATTTTGCTTGAATCGAAATATTGTATTTTGTCTTCTCTGGCTTAGGAGATTTACCAAACCCTAATAAATCAATGGAGATGACCCGTAAGTCGTCAGGAAGTTCTTGAGCGATTTTATCCCAAGCTCGTGAAGACTCGCCAAGGCCATGCAGTAATACGACAGTCGCTTTATACGCATCTGATTTTCTGTCCTCATGCACATGGAGTATGTAAGGGATTTTAAATAGTCTGTAACATATGCTTTTAAACATCGATAGTAGTGTACCTGTTTATGGCAACTGCTCCAATTATGTCGAGGCAGAAAATTGATATTTATCACAGTCGTATCTGTAACATTTCGCACACATTTGGCCAGAGAACACATGCATACTACTATGTAGTCAACATAACACGTGGAGGTATTATGGAAGATAATGTACTAGATACATTAAAAGATTCATCATTGGATCTCGTAGACGGTGGAGTAGAGTTTCTGCCTAAATTATTAATCGCGATTTTGCTACTACTCGTAGGATTTTTTGTAGCAAAAGCTGTGGGCAAGCTCGTTGGTAAGGCTGTCGATTATGTCGAAAACAGCAAGCCGGTAACTGCCACGCTATCAAGCATTGGGGTAAAGTCTGTTGATATCGACAGCATTGTAGAACTGTTCGTGAAATGGTCTATCATCTTGATATTCCTAAGCGCATCAGTCGACGTACTCGAGCTCGATCCTCTCACACAAACATTTAACTCGTTAGTTGAGTTTATACCTAACATCTTAGCGGCAGTAGCTGTAGCAGGGCTTACGATATTTGCAGGAAATGCAATGTACGATATCGTCTTCCAGTCTGCTGAAAAAGCGCGGGTAAATGGTCATAAAACACTGGCTAAGATCTCACAGATAGCCGTATGGGTATTTGGTCTTCCGCTAGCTGCAGCTCAGCTCGGACTTAACCTCACTATCGTGACGAACAACATCACTGTTGTTGTCGCGGGTGTCATGCTTGCGTTCGCTCTCGCATTTGGCCTTGGTGGTCGCGATACTGCAGGAAAGATCGTGAGTGACTTACACAAAAACTGGAAGAAGTAGTCTTTATCGACTAACTCTAAGAACCGGCAGATACTTTCTGCCGGTATTTTAGTGTAGTATGTAATCATGAAAAGAGTAATCATCGTTCATGGGTATACAGGTCATCCTGGCAAAAACTGGTTTCCATGGCTTAAGGCTAAGCTAGAAGAACTTGGACACGAAGTGTTAGTGCCTGCAATGCCTAGCCCTGATAAACCACTCTTGAGTGAATGGCTACCGCATCTACATGAAGCTGTTAGTGCTCCAGATAAAGACACTTACCTCGTAGGGCACAGTTTAGGTTGCCCGACTATTTTAAGATACATTGAATCTCTGGACGTCGATGAAAAAATAGGCGGAGCACTTTTGGTTGCTGGATTCGCCGAACCCTTGCCACACCTCCCACAGCTAGATAGCTTTACTTCCGACGAATGGAACGACCAAGCAGTTGTATCGCATGCAAATAATATTACAATCTTAAACTCAAGAGATGATAAAGCTGTTCCTTTTTTCAATGCAGAACACGTAAGAGATAGATTCAAGGCAAAGCTTGTTGCGATTGATAGTGCAGGGCATATAAACGAAAAATCAGGTCATACACAAGTGCCGTTTGTTTTAAATGAGCTCAAAGACATGCTAGGATACCAATCATGAAACTCATTTTTATCTATGGACCACCAGCAGTAGGAAAGCTTACGGTAGCAGAAAAACTGTCAGAACTTTCTGGTATACCGTTGTTTCACAACCACGTAACACGAGATCTAGTACAGGATATATATGGAGATGGTATAGCTGAGAATTATGATTTAGTTAGAGATATCAGAAACCTGGTCCTCTCATACTGTGCCAAAAACGACACAGATTTAATATTTACATACGTATATGGAGGAGCGGAAGATGACGAGCATGTGCGTAAAATGAAGTCTAGCGTCGAAGACAATGGTGGTGAAGCCGTCTTCGTTGAGCTAACAGCTGAGCGTGCAGACCTCCTCGTAAGAGTGAACGGTGAATCGCGTAAACGCTACAAGAAGCTACATGATGCAAAAATTTTAGAGAAACTAACAGAAGACATGGAGAAGTTCTCAATACCTTTCATCGAAAAAACTGCTATAGATACGAGCAAATATTCATCTGACGAAGTAGCGAAAATGATACAGGAATTATTATAATTCCACGCCGTTTGGCGTTTTAACACCTTAGAGTTTCACTTCATTTATATATTCATTAATTCATCATACTACTAACGTATACTGTGAGTATGGATAAAATTGAGCATCATATTTCACATACCTACCAACCAACAAACACTACATGCAGTCAGACTGCACTATCTATACTACTTAGTCATTACGAAAACATCATCGAGCCATTAGAGCTTGAAGAGAGAATACCACAGACAACGAACGAGCTCGGTGAAAAACAAGGTACTATCAATCAGCACCTTGCAACATGGTGCTTATCTCAGGGCTTCAATGTCACTATGTATACCTTTGACTGCCAAATTATCGACCAGTCATGGTCAACACTGGAGAAAGATGAGTTAATTACAAGGCTAAAGCTTCGTAAAGATGGGTGGGTAGTACCTGGCATGGGTGAGCAATGGACAATAGAATACACGCAGGGCTATATAGATTTCATGGAAGCAGGTGGTGAACTACATATACAGCAGGCAGTTACGTCTGATTTACTATACGAACTACTGCAAAAAGGGCCACTTCTTCCTTGTGTCAGTTTTAGTACACTATACGGCTCAGGCAGGACTGTGCTAACTCAAGAAGAAGATACCCCAGATGACATCAATGGCCGCGCGACAAATCACTCAATCGTTATTTATGGCAACGATGAAAATGGTAACTTTCTAGTTGCTGATCCTTTTAAGAAACCAGGAAAGCTTGTTATTGATAAAGAACGAATGCTAGCTGCAATATCAACTGCTCAAATAGAGTGCGATAATCTGCTTTTTCAACTTTATAAGAAGTAGTTATCCACGCCGTTTGGTGTTTTAACTCCTTAGGATTTCACCGCATTTTGATAATTCTGGTAAGAGATTTCTCTGTAGGCACGTGCCAATTTGTCGATTTCCTGCATGAGTAGAAAAGCAGTTGAGAAGATACTTGGTAGCCCAGCAAAATACCGCTCCTGATTAGCAAATGTTATTAATGACAGCTTATTTCCGTTCAACCATATGTCGTGGAGGTTGTTTTGTTTTAGGGCATTCACTATTTTGGGTATAAAGACTACAATCGATTTCACATAAGACACCGGTATTATTGACACGACGTACGTTATTATGCTATAATATATATTATGAAGAGATTAGCACCGCTTATTGCAACAGGAGCGATACTCACCGGTTGTGGCGGAAATACCGAACTTAATTTTCGAGAAGAAGCACAATTACTTACTGAACTAGGCACAAACAGTAATGAGTCTTATGATGATGCTGCGAATAACATCGCAAATGTAGCTGTCGACGGGAACATTACTTATGTTGAAGTAACAGAAGATGTCGAACACTTCGATCCAGAATTAGTATTTCAGGCGTACAGTTTATACGATTCATTCTCTTCATCTAATCCAGCTCGCCTTATCCCGTATGCAGTGGCAGACAAGGATATGAATGTCGTCGATATAGGCAATATTTATGTAGAGATAGAGCAGTCCAAAAAAGATCATGTTGTATATTCGATACCAACAAATATTAATCCAAATCCATTTTATGGTCATCCTAGTGTTTTTACTGATTTCGATAACTTTGAGCAAACAGTATCAGTAGTAAGGCCGAACAACCAATCACCTCTTGAAGGTTTGCTAGTTGAGGCTTGTCAATCAAGTGTCCATGTACAGCTAGAGTCAAATGACGAACAGCTGCCGGTAGAGGATATCGATGGGTTCGAGTTGTTGGCTCAAGAAACAATATGTAACGGTATTGGGAAAGCACTTACTTCGAAGATTAGTGGATTAGATTATCAAACTTACATTAAAGTATACGAAACAAATAGCACTGTTCCGAATATTGGGTACCAACAATCTGACGGTCAAACAGACGTATTCGTAGATATGCCAATCCTTGACGAGGCAGCTTATGATAAATTGCCATCAATAAACGCAGCCACATTACATGGGCTTACATACGGCACTTTGTACGAGTAAAATTGTTCAGAAATTTTAGTACCATTGACATATAGTAGTTATTAATGTTATAATAATCTTTGATGAATAGACTGATCCCCATAATCACAGCTGGCGCAGTTTTTGCTGGTTGCGGAGGTAGTCCAGAACGTGCTGAGCTTGTGCATGACGCACCAAAGAGCGTAAAAGCAGAGCTACCAAACAGCCAATTCGATAACGCCGTACAAGAGTATAAAGACAGCTTCGGTTGTGCGGTTCCGATTGAAGACATAGTTATCAGTTATGTCGACTATTCATATGAAGAGCGGGCGATTGCAGATGCGTATGGCATGGGCATAGAGGATGTGTCCATTGGTGGGCGCACATACTCAGACAACTCTATTGGGATCAACCCCGATCTTCCTGAAACTGAGCAGTTAGGGACTCTGCAACATGAAATCGGACATGCCTGCAACGACAGGATTAACTACAAAACTCTTGAGGAACCAATTATTCTTGACCAAGATTTTCAAATAATTGGTTTCGAGGGCTTTACTGTATTGTTTGACGGGTATACAGGCACAGATGAGAGCCAAGACGGAATCAACATGTTTACGATTATCGAGGAAGCGATGGTGGACCTGCAAGCATCACAGCTCAGCCACTTTCAGGGTGTTGAATACGGAGCACAAGCTAGACTAGACTTACTAAAACAGATCAATGACGTGTCTGGCATCGATATCGACACAGCATCTGACCTGATGCAATCCGATAATCTAGATCAGTACTTAGGACTTGTATTTAACAAAAAAACTGAAGACTTAACGCCAGCAGACTACATAACAGTTATCAATATGTTTGTCGGTGCATACGAAACCGGTGCTCTACCATCGAATCAAGAAATTGAATCATTACGACAATAGGCTAGCCAACAATTACTTAGCGTTATTTATTATAAAATATACTTATGAAACAAAATTTTCTATCTAATTATGGCCTAGGCATCATTGATAAGTACAAGTCTCATGGAGACGTATTGCCTCCGATTGAAAAACTCGACTCATGGATAGATGTATTATCCAAGTCTAAAGATCCGATGAAAGTATGGCTCGCGAGCAACATGGCAGTTGATTGTGCACTACACCCTGAGAGCATTGATGAAAGAGTAAGGCGACTCGATATAGCGACTGAAGAAATTGATACGAGTCTCGACTCATACACGTATGGGCTTGAAGAGTACGGGGTAGACGGCAGTAGCCGGCTACAGCAATATGTAGCAGCGAATGCAATTTACGCTGCAAACATCGCAGCTATAAAAGGACAGATCGACAGCGTACAAGATCACGATGAAACATATGAAGACGTCCTACAGAGACTTGATTGGCTGGCAGAGCACGATATGACAGGAAGGGGATCAGCAGGTGAAGCTCATGCTGCCGAGTTCGTTCCTCAGCTACTTGTGATGCGTGCTGGAGGGGCGATAGATGACATAGCTACCGGTAGACTTTCGCAATTTCGAGAAGATCAGCGATCAAAGGGTATTCGTGATGACATCAATAAAAGCTGGGATAGTGGCCTGACATTTGCTGGCGACTCGGATGGTCTGGTGCATCCTGCCGTAAAACTTCAGATCAAACTAAAGAAAGTGAAGTCAGCCGATACTTATAGACGAGCGCGTGTAATCCCATTCACTATGAGACAAATAGGGGTTCTCTGTGTGGAAGACCTGATTAATGGTGTCCTAGCTGAAAATGATTTGCCTGGCAGTGAAGGGCGAGCGTACAGTTCAGAACAGCTAGACGATATCACGGGCAATCTTATTACTGTGCTTGAAAGTGAAATGCGTAAAACTACGTAAGGTTTAATGAGAAATAATAATACCTGAAGCATTGCACAAAGCTAAACACACTTTAATTTTCACTACTATAGTATTTATTGCTTACAGATAGTACTACTCTCACATGAAGTAGCTCGCCGGGTATATTACAGCTGGAGTAGTAGACTTACTTTCTAGTATGGCAATGCATAGACTTGTGAGGGCATACATTAAAAAAACAAATCGAATTCAGTCCCTGAATGCCCACCACCTAAGGCCGAGGAAGATTTATCAGAAGGGAGTGTAACTCTCTAAATCCACGCCGTTTGGCAATTTAACTCCTCAGGAGTTCACATCATTTTTTTAGATATTTATTTCGATGTCCTTTGTGCGACAAAGGACCAAAACATGGGGGTCCGGAGCATCTGTCTCTATAAAATTGTTGTTGAGAAGTACATGGCGACAAAAAGGCGTTTCACTTCCTCCTAGTTTTGCTCTTTAACATGTATTTTCAACGAACAATTATTATCGGGTCAGATACTCTTTAAACCCCCATGCCCCAGGAAGTTGTGCAAATACATAATTTGCTATTTAATGATGATCCTCAGAAGTTACTCTGAAGCTAAAACCTACTTTTCATCGGTATGAAGTCTTTATGCTGCAAAAACCACTCAAATATCAGGTATTAATAATTATCAAATATTTTCCAGTCAGCCTGGTAATTCTCACTGAACAAGGATAGTATGAAGCCATGAATATGTATAAATCAAAATACAAACAACTACCGGGAACTTCGTATAGTGAATTGATACGCTTGGCACGTAGTGAATATCATACAATTCAAAAAAGAACCCCTCGTCGCGTACCATATATTAGATCTGCGTATTTCACTAAAGACAAGATATTTGTGAATAATTTCTGGGATCACTTGTCGCAAAAATCACCAAGAGATAGAGTAAGAAGGCTAAAACTCTACATAGCAGCTATAGATACTCTAAGAAATTCTAAAATACCACCAGAATCAATGCAAAACCCTAATAATCGAGAAGAGACGTTGCATCGTTTTTCCAGTATCACTGATGATGAGATTACATTTTATGTGCAAGTTAAAGAGAATAAGCGAACAAATAGAAAAGAATTTATTTCTTGTTTTCCTGCAAAATAAAAAAGGCCTTCCGCTGTGTAGTTCAAAGACTACTGCCGAAGGTCTTAAATTAAATATAGCATAAGCTATTAGTTTATGTCAATATTTTGTCAATAGTTTATTTAATTGCCTTACTGCGGCTGGTCCTCAGAAATTATCCTGAAGCTATATCTTACTTTTCATCGGTATGAAGTCTTTATGATGATGAAACTCCAGTGTCAGTTATTAAATATCAAATATCTACCAACCTGGTAATTCTCGCTTTTAAGGGGTAGTATGTAAGCAATGAGTGACTTGCAGAAATTACAAGAAAGAGTACTGAGGTTCCGGGATGAGCGAGACTGGAAGCAATTTCATAATCCTAAAGACTTAGCGATCTCACTTCTGGCGGAAGCTGCGGAGCTTCTAGACGAATTTAAGTGGAAAGATGAAAAACAGATAGCGCAACATCTCAGAGAAAACAAAGAATCAGTATCAGATGAAGTCATGGATGTGCTTTACAATACATTATTAATTGCAGCAGACCTTGATATCGATATCTCAAAAGAATTTGAACGTAAAATGCAGTCTAACGAAGCCAAGTATCCGATCGAGAAGTCGTCTGGAAATAATAAGAAATATACTGAGATATAGTTTCTGTCTTAGTTGTTCATCGATTGTAATTTCACGCCGTTTGGTGTTTTAACTCCTTAGAGTTTCACTCCATTTTAGAATAATTCATCCGATAGAGTCTTAGTCCTGTAAACCATTTATAGAATTGCAAGGTGTTTTATTATATAATACTAAGCCATGAAAAGGAGCCTTACATATTAATGAGCGAAGTAACCAATTTACACACTAACAAAACAGGATTCCCAGTGCAGTTTCCAGTTGAAACAATGAAGGACCTTGATGCTATATCTGCAATTGGCACATTTAATGACGGAGTTTATCAACCATTAGGATTCACTAAAATAATGGATCAGATTATTGGACAGTACTTAAGTAGTGGACATGAAGGTCCCCTAGTCACTCACGATGAGGATACTGAGACTATTCAACGAGCAGTAAGATTAAGCGATCAACATTTGGCTACTATGGAGGAAAGATTCCCTGGCATGCAACGCTATAGCCTAGTTGCTGGAGTAGCACTAACAGCGACACTACACTATAGCCACACATGTATAGACTACGGAGAAAAACCACCGAAGATACATACCATTAGTTTAGGTCAAGAACCGGGAAGCTTTGCTGAATTATTAAGACACAAGCCGTTTCTTGGATTCAAGCCACAAGATATAAAAGAATAAAACTTCAATCAGAACTTCACGCCGTTTGATATTATAACTCTTTAGGTTTTCACTTCATTTTATTTTATAGTGCGTTTCTGCGGGTGGCTTCGCCCCGCACCCATGACTTACTTTTACCTACAGGTGCAAAAGTAAGCAAAAACCCCGCACCCAGTCATAAAAACACTATTGAGATAATAACCAAATACTACCGTGCCTTGCGGAACGCAAGCGGTCCAGAAAGTTTCTTTAGCTGATGTTTCTGGACTGGTCCTCGGCAATGACTCGCTAGTATTTACTCACTTCCTCATCGGTTTTTATGAAGGGTAATTAAATACAAACCCGGACTGCAGGAATCTGTGCAAATACATAATTTGCTATTTTATGATGGACCTCAGAAATTATTCTGAAGCTAAAAACTTACTTTTCATCGGTATGAAGTCTTTATGCTGGTAATGCTAATCAAATATCAAGTATCACCACGGGTGATGTTGTCGATGACGACAACTTGCTCGTCGACTTCTTCTTCAGTCCGCGGATCCGACTTCTTAGATCCAAATAGCCAAGAAAATAATCCCATACCCCAATTATAATCCCAAACAGAGTGGAAAAATATCCCGAACAGGGGTAGTATTAATTTATGAAAATGTCAGATAGACGTAAAGACCTCAGGCCAAGAGAAAAACTACAGGCTAAAGGGGTACGAAGTTTATCAGACTATGAACTCTTAATGGCCGTGATTGGAAGCGGAACACAATATGCGGATGTGTCGAAACTTGCACGAGACACTCAAAAACTTATCAAAGAAAAAGGCAGTAACCTTTCATATGAAGACTTACTAACCATTTCGAGCTTAGGCCCAGCAAAAGCATCAACCATAATGGCAGGATTTGAACTATGGCGCAGACAGTTTGAAGTAACGGAGCGACCAATTATTGACACACCGGAAAAAGCCGTCGAACAACTTACAGATATTCGTGACAAAAAACAAGAATACTTCGTGTGTCTAACGCTTGATGGTGCAAATCGCCTAATCGCTAAGCGCATTATCACGATAGGTACGCTCACTGCTAGCCTTGTCCATCCTCGTGAAGTTTTCGCAGAAGCAATAACTGATCGAGCAGCAAGCATCATCGTTGCCCATAATCATCCCAGCGGCAATTTAAATCCATCATATGATGATATAGAGATAACGAAACAGTTATCTCATGCTGGAAAGATTTTAGACATCAGATTGAATAGCCATGTTATCGTTTCGAACAATAAGTGGAGTGAGTTTGTTTAAAATGCATGAAATATATTTAACAAAAGAAGAGGTTCTTAAAAAAGCTGAGACTGCTTTAAATAAATCACTTCGTGAAGTTATATCTAAAGAATCAACCAAATTAATTGAAGAACAGATTGGGTACTATGGATTAAGGCGTAAAGGTCTACTAGGCGATATTACTGAAAAATATTTTTTTAATATACACCCCGGTAATGTTAGTAACCCAGATTTCGCAGTTGCTGAAGTTGAACTAAAAACCACTCCGCTAAAAAAACATAAATCATTAAAGTATGTGTCTAAAGAACGTCTGGTTTTTTCGATGATAAATTATGAAAAAATTATCGAAGAAACTTGGGAGAAGAGCTCTTTTTTAAATAAAAATAAATCCGTTCTATTGATGTTCTATCTGTGGCTGGACAACCAAAGTATATTAGACTACGAATTTAAGTTTATTCACCTACTCAACCTTTTAGAAAACATATCCAGCGAAGATGCGCTTCAAATCAAGAAAGACTGGGAATTTATTGTAAACAAAATTAGACGAGGTGAGGCTCATTTACTTTCTGAAGGTGACACGTATTACTTGGGTGCATGTACTAAGGCTACGAACAGTCGAGTCGTTAGAGAACAGCCAGCAAATTCGATTCCTGCCAAGCCAAGAGCATTTTCTTTCAAACAGCAATACATGAACTACATTGTCCAGTCCAGACTACTTAGTAAAAGCACAGATAAAGATTCGATATTTGCTAACGCTCAACATAAAGCTACAATCGAGGAGACAATACACAAAAAATTTACTCCATTCTTAGGAAAAACAGATAATGAAATACTAAGTTCATTAGAGTCAAAATTATTGAAAAAGTCTAAGAGTTATAAAAGGCTAATTGTTAACCAAATACTAGGTGTTACATCGAACAAGATAGAGGAATTTGAAAAAGCAAATATCACATTAAGAGTGCTAACTCTTGAACACACAGGAACATTGAAAGAGTCTATATCTTTTCCAGCGTTTGATTACAAAGATTTAATAACTCAGGTATGGTATGACGATAAGGATGAGATAATGTCTGATTTTCATTCACAATTAGAGACCAAGAAATTTTTGTTCGTAGTCTTCCAGAAGCAAAAAAACATGAAAGACATAACTTTAAAAAAGGTTGCTTTTTGGAATTTTCCCATGAATGACTTAAAAGAGGCAGAAAAAGTATGGAGAAAGACCATCGAATGCATTAATGAAGGGGAATACGAAAGTTTACCTAAAATCAAAGATAGTAGAGTTGCACACGTTCGACCACATGCAAAAAATGCTCATGATACACTTGAAACACCACAAAAAACACAAGAAATTAAGCGTAGTTTCTGGTTGAATGCTAAATACATAGAAAATGTACTAAAAAATCTATAGTGCGGCATTGATCGAAATAGTTTTATTTGTTAATATTAAATAATGAAAAATATTAAAGTTGTTGAATTATTTGCAGGTGTAGGGGGATTTCGCTTAGGCTTAGACGCGGCAAGCAATTACAAGACACAATTCAAGACAGTTTGGGCTAGCCAGTGGGAGCCTTCTACAAAGAAACAAGACGCTGCTGATATTTATGCTGCAAGGTTTGGCAAAAAGGGTTTGAGCGCTGAAAACATAGAAGATGTGATTGAAAATAACTTCGAATCTATTCCGAATCACGATTTACTAGTTGGTGGTTTTCCATGCCAAGACTATTCTGTAGCGGCGACTCTAAAAAACTCAAAGGGTCTAATTGGCAAAAAGGGTGTCTTGTTCTGGTCAATTTACTCAATACTAAAGAAAAAAGGTGAAAAAGCACCTAAGTACCTATTCCTAGAAAATGTAGATAGACTCCTGAAATCTCCGGCCAAACAACGCGGCAAAGACTTCGCCGTAATGTTGGCAGCATTGTCTGATTTGGGATATGCAATTGAGTGGCGTGTTATTAACGCGGCAGACTACGGGTTCCCGCAACGTCGAAGGAGGATTTTTATTCTTGGCTATAAAGTTGGCACAAAACTTTATAAGGAACTTTTGCAATCTTCACAGGACACCACCAACTGGATTACAAAGGATGGTGTCTTGGCGGACGCCTTCCCTATATCCAATGAGTTGAGTAGAGTGAATAAGTTCGATATTAAAGGTACTCCGAAAACCATAACTGAAGAATTCTCATCAAATTCTCCAAAGATTAGCCCATTTGAAAATTCGGGCATTATGGTTAGTCGTCATATCATTACCGCCAAATCGACACCTAACTATGAAGGTAACATTACTAAACTGCGTAGTGTGTTGATTAGAGAAAATCAAGTACCAGAAGAATACTTCATCGATGAGGAGCAGGTAGAGAAGTGGAAATACCTTAAAGGCGCTAAAAGTGAGGAAAGAACTGCAGCCAGTGGTCACGTTTATCATTACTCAGAAGGTCCAATGACCTTCCCAGACAATCTCGACAAGCCATCAAGAACCATAATTACTGGGGAGGGTGGCGCAGGTCCTTCTAGATTTAAGCATGTCGTAAAGACTAAAAGTGGTAAATACAGAAGGCTAACACCTATCGAGCTAGAGAGACTGGATATGTTTCCAGACAATCATACTAAACTAGAAGGTGTATCTGATATTCGACGTGCATTTATCTGTGGCAATGCATTGGTAGTTGGTGCAATCACTAAAGTGGGTGAATCTTTAGTAAAAAAAATTTAGAACCTTTATCTAAAGAAGTTTTACGCCTTCAGTTTTAGGCAACTCTTCAATTATGAGTTCTTTTATTTCCTCTCTAGACATCGTATCAACCAGCTTCACACCAGCCACCATGTTTATTATTTTGACAACTTTATATTTTAATTAATTATTATTTGGATATTTTCCGATTCTAGAAATCCTATCTCCGAAGTTCAACGACTTTATAAATACTTTCTTCGAGAAAGTATAAACAATTATTAGCAAATAATGTATTTGCACAGATTCCTAGGGTCCTGGGATTAATTGAATCACCCTTCATAAAAACCCTAGTAGTAGACTCTGTCACTATAGGGCGTAACCGATGAGAGAGTGAGTAAATACTATCGAATCATCGCCGAGATAATCAAATAGCAAATTATGTATTTGAACGGTTTATCTTATCTATTATTAAGACTCCACAAGCTACAGAGTGTTATTATTAATTCATGCTAACGGCTTTTCTATTTGTTCTGTTGTTCTTTTTATTTATTGTTCTTTTAATTGCCTCAACAGTATTACAGAGTAGATCATTCATAGGAAAAAGTGGCGAAAACTTCATAGCGCATAAACTACAAAGGCTCGATCAGTCAAAGTACAAGGTACTTAATAATATTGTGCTTTCTTCTAATGGCAATACAGACACTACTCAGATAGACCATATCGTAGTTTCAGTTTACGGCATTTTTTGCATTGAAACTAAAATGCATAAAGGTTGGATCTTTGGAAGTGTACATAAAAAATATTGGACACAAGTACTCTACAAAAAGAAATACAGATTGTATAACCCGTTGAGACAAAATTATGCACACATAAAATCTTTAGAATTTCTGCTAGGAGAGAAAATTAAATCTCCTATAATTTCATTAGTCGCTTTCCCTAGGGCATCAAGACTTAAAATAGATGACCTCAAATTGATATCTAATGGCCAGGGGACTATAGCGAATCTACTTAAATACCAGGATGTTATTTATGATCAGACAGAAATCCAAACAATATACGAAGTGATAAAAAACTCTTCTATCAAAGATAAAGAAATAGATGCGGAGCACATAAGACAGATAAGAAACATTACTAATCTTTCATCAAATAATAACTAAAATACACGACAGCAAATTATGTATTTGTACAGATTCCTCAGGGTCCGGGATATAAAAGATTTTGCTTTCGACGATATTCGTTCGTAAAAATCACAAGAATTGCAGCAGCTCTTGGAGGAAGTGAAACGCCTAGCGTAAGCCTTGTGTTGTTTTACAACGAATTCATAGCCAAGCAATAATCCCAATCCCGGTGGTTTGCTACTTTGACATGCAAAGTAGTTCAAAAAATATTATTAAAAATGATTTGTTTTTTGTACTATCTCAATAGTGTTTTTATGACCGGGTGCGGCTCTTTTGCTTACTTTTGCACCTGCAGCTAAAAGTACCGCTGGTCAAGGGTGAGAAATCCCAGCGATATTTCGCAAGGCAGTCAACACCTGAGAACTTGTTTCATAGCAGTTGTTGCGGGGTCGCGGAACGTGACGGCATTGCTCTTTATATAAAATAAATCTCGGCGCTTTGGTACTTTGGCGTACAAAGTAAGATTCAGTGTACAATAGTACTAATGCTAAACACCACACATACATGGCGAAGCTAAAACGAACAATCACTTGGAAGATGCTGACGCTGTACGGGCTCGGCAATATTTTGGGCGCTGGCATCTACGTCCTCATCGGCGAAGTCGCACAAGAAGCAGGCGACGCGCTGTTATGGTCATTCGTAGGAGCGGGAATAGTCGCGAGCTTCACCGCCATCACGTACGGGGCACTATCAAGTGAATATCCTGTCAGTGCTGGCGCTGCCATCTACACCGAACGAGCCTTCAAATCAAAAAAATGGAGTACGATCATCGGCCTTGCGATGGCGTTAACGGCAATTGTATCTGCAAGCGCTCTACTAAACGGCTTCAATAACTATTTCCAGGAGCTGCTGAGCAACCTTGGCGTTACTGTGAGTATACCGTCACCAGTAGTCATATTGACTCTACTAGCTCTACTCGGTTGGCTCGCACTACGAGGCATTGGTGAATCTACAAAATTTGCAGTCATCCTAACGCTGCTTGAGACGGGCGGACTACTCATGATTATCGGAGCAGCCACGCTCTACGGTAATCCAGTCAGTGCGCTAGAGACATCAGTTTCATCGCTCGGGTCTGTAACACCGTTAGCCATAGTGCTCGGATCATTTGTGGCATTCTATGCATTCATCGGATTCGAAGACATGGTGAACGTCGCAGAAGAGGTAAAACAACCAAAGAAGCAGATGAAACGA
The DNA here is from genome assembly GCA_030427445.1 of bacterium. Lineage (GTDB taxonomy): Bacteria > Patescibacteriota > Saccharimonadia > Saccharimonadales > SZUA-47 > JAUIBQ01. Next base: position 87,590 of record JAUIBQ010000001.1, read on the forward strand.
GGTATGTTATCAGCGCTCAGCATTGCTGTACTCCTCTATATAGCAACAGTCATCGCGTCACTCGCCATCTTGCCAAGCAGTGAACTGGCAGCGAGCAGTGCACCGCTCGCAGACGTATGGCAAGCGGCCACGAATAGCAGCCTCCCAATAATCACGATCATCGGCATCATTGCCATTACGAACGGAGCCTTAATCGGTATTATTACTGCGTCACGAATCCTCTACGGACTCGCAAGGGAAGGGTGGATTACAAAGACATTCGCACAGATCTCTCCAAAAACAAATACACCAACCTATGCGAGCTACACGATACTTGCGCTCATCGCCGTTGCTTCTGTAGCATTACCTCTCGGCACGCTGGCACAAATTACAAGCTTCATTCTGCTGCTTATATTCACCTTTGTTCAGATATCCGCTATCAAGCTCAAGCGGCAACACGGCTTACCGCAACTGAAGTACTACATTCCGATACTCGGCCTCATAGCCAACGTTGGCGTCATCGCTGTACAAATCCTCGCTTGGCTACACATCGTATAGCACAGCCCGGGGTCTGGGGCATACAAGCATTGATGCCGATTCTGGTGTTCTTTCTCCATCAGTTTGGATCCTGATTGGTGAGATTGGAAATCGGTAGATTTCCGAGAACATCCGCATTTCCGGGGGTATGGGGTTAAGGTATTTTACTCATGCAAATAATATTTGCGTTTATCTCGCTCTAGCAAAACGCTTGCAGTGTGATGCAGAAATGAGCGAATCATTGCTGAGGACCAGCCCAAAAAAAGTAACTAAAATAGCTTTTTGGGCCGCCCCTTGCGGGCGTTCCGCAAGCACGTTCATTTCAAGCCATCGGTGCAAAGCTGTTTTGATAGTCGCGAGCGGGGGTTTTTGCTTACTTTTGGACCTGCAGGTAAAAGTAAGTCATGGGTGCAGGGGCGAAGCCGCCCGCATCAATAAATTAAATGGTGTGAAAATATAAGGAGTTAAAATATCAAACGGCGTGAATATTTCGTTTAAAAGCTCGTGCAGTAAATATAGTTTAAATTAAAGTAAAATTATTTAACAATATTGACACTGATACAATTTATCTGTTATAATAGCTTTTCGATATGAAATCCTATACTTACGACTTTGACACAGGAACCGTACCTGGACTAGAAGACAGAAAACATGAAGTAGATCTTCTAAATCTGGGCGATATAGATAACATGATTATCGAGAGTCTCGGTGCAGCAGCAGCTTATACCGATCGCAGTGATACTATTAGTGAGTGTTTAGAAGCGTCAGAAAGACTTTCTGGCTTACTATATGTTGTAGAAGAATTTGTAGACGAAGTAGACGATGGAATGGTAGAGCGAGTGGAGCCAGTCGCATCCTCGAGGGTTACAACTCATCGTAATATGCTAGGAACTCATAGCAAGATACTTTCCGGTTTAAATGGGGATAGAGACTGGTATTATATGGGGGATCAAGAGAATGTAAGGGAGCTTGCGGAATCAACGATTACGCATGTTGATCCTACTAGCATAGTTTCGAGATCATGGGTTGATTTATTAGTGGGCTCAGAAGAACTCGATACACTTTTATCGACAACCTACTTCATGCACCATCTAGAAAAGATGAAGTGTAGTGCTAGAAGAATAAGTACATTGGTACCGGGTAAGTTTACTGATGTTCTCCAGTCTATCCATGACGAAGCACCTGTATTTAAAATGACAGCTACGGGCACTAGACCATTAGATCACGATGAAGTGTTAGGTTTACTGCATTTTAACGAAAGAGAGAGTTGGAAGGACAGCGCAACTCAAGATAAAATTGCCGTGCATTCACGAAACCTTCTAAACTTAATTATCGAATTATCAGAAAATCCGGACAAAATATACACTGAAGGGCTGCATCACAGTAATCAACAACGAACAGAGCTGCTCGTGCATGGCTTCGTAGATGACACTATTGCTGAAAGACATAGCGAATACTTTACACCACTCTCAGGTGCAAAAAAAAGAAAGAAGCGACTTTCACAATATGCAAAACGTCAAAAAGAAATTGATGGATTGCTGCCATCTACAAAGCCAGAGAGAGTAGAAAAGATAACCGTAGAAGAGCCAGAGCGACCCGATAGCGGTTCAGCAGAAAATGAAAATATTAGGGAAATCGAGTTAGTGTTTCCTTGGATTGGTGAAGATCCAAAGCCCTACGACGTCACATTAATAAAGGGCGACGAAAGAAACGTCTACATAGTAAATGCTCAAGAGCCTAAAGCGGAAGAGATTAGCGATAAAGTTAAGAAAGGGCTTTCAAAAAATGAGGCAGGTTTAGACGTTTTTGAACAAGAGATTGCTCAACGTGCAAAAGCCTTAGCTTCTGGAATAATGCCTTATGAAGACAACGCGGTAAAACGCTTAAGTAAAACCGATATGCGCGAAAACTACAAAGGAATGTCTATTTGGTATTCTTTCGATAAAAGTCCAAACGCACCAAGGACATACTTTACTGTTAAGCCTGCACCAAAAAAACTAGGTGATAGCGTAAAAGATGATGACGTATTATTAGTAGTATTAGGCGAGACTGATAAAGCTCGTCAGATTGCGCTTCTGCAACGTTTCACTACATTTTCTAGAAGTGTATTAAAAAAGAATGGTGCTGGTTCAGTATAGACTTTATTGGGCTAAGTACATTATTGTAAAATAAAATATCTAATGATCATCAGCTTCAGCTCTTAATGTATTTCGGTAGTGGTCTCACATCTAATTAAACGAAGTGAAACTCTAAGGAGTTAAAACACCAAACGGCGTGATTTTATATATTATTTCTTAGTGCGATTTGGTCTCAATGAAAAAAATAAGGTATCCTAAAAGGTAATAAAACATTAGCAATAAAAGAGACTAGCAATGCAACCAAACCAACCTCAACAAAACGATGCTCCACAGGAGCCAATAAATAACCACGAGCCAACTATAATTAGGCCGAGCAACTCATTCGATACAGCCTCTCAACAAGAGCAGCAGACACCTCAATCCCAACCAGCTGCTTCGACACCTCAGCAACAACCAGCACAACCGCAGCCAGAGCAATCTCCGCAGAATAACTTTGTAAATAATCAACCTCAACATACTCAAGCGATGCAACAACCAGCATTTCAGCAACCTCAACCAACCCAGCAGTCATCAGGCGTACCAGCTCAACCCTTTCCACCTCAAAAAAAATCTAAAAATAAACTAGTACTAGCAAGTGGTGTGTTTGCGTTCTTACTCCTAGCGGGGTCTCTCGGATATGTGTTCGGTATATATCTCCCTAATACACCAGAAAATGTCTGGAAAACAGGCTTGTCGCGCACAGGTGAAGAGGTAGAGGCAGTAGTAGAGAAGTTCTCTGACCCTGAAGCATTTGAGACGCTCGCCAAAAATAAAGTGACTATTTCTGGTGGGGCAAAAACGTCAGGGCAATCATACACGCTCGACGTAAACTCGGCATTTGATAAGGAATCTTCAGACAGTACGCTAGACTTCAGCACTACTTCAGACTCTAGCTCTCAGGATTTTGAACTTAATGCAAAAGTTAAGACGCAACTCGTAGAGGATTCGGTATGGCCAAACATATACTTCAACATAAGTGGCTTCTCTTCGCTAGGCCTGGATACATTCTTCCCAGAAATCTCAAAGTACGATGGCAAATGGATAGCAGTCGAACAAGATTTTTACGGTGATATCGCAGGAGAATTATCTGAAGACTCTGATGTAGAAGCCGTCGAGAATATAACTCAACAAGATATTGTAAGCATCGCAGATGATGTCGTGTCGGTTGCCCAAGGATATTTGTTTACGACAGACCCAGATAAAGCGGTGTTAATAATGGATGAGTTTGTCGGAAGTGAAGAATCCGAGGGCATTACAGCATACCACTATAAAGCGTCACAAAACCTAGACAACTCGGTCGCATTCTGCAAGGCGATAGCCTCAAAGCTCATAAATGATAACGATGCCTACAGGAAAATAAACAACATCACTTCAGCGAATTCTTCAGATAAACTACAGGATGCTCATGATGATTGCGACTTCACAGACGAGGAAAAAGAAGAGGCTCAGAACGACAAGCCTCTCGATATATGGATGGACAAAAATCACAAGTTATTCCACAAAGTACGGCTCTATGAAGACATAGAATCAAAAAACGCGGAGTACCGCCAAGATAAAAAAGAATGCGAAGAAAACTATAGTTCGTTTGGCACAAGTAGTGGTGACAACTCAGTATTTTGCTCTTACTACGATGATAGTATCGAAGAAGGTGAGCGATACACTGAAGTAGGTCAAGTATACGATGGAAATGATTCGATGCGTTTGTTTGTTAACTATATTTCGGACACCAATAAGAGAAAAGATACACTACAGTCGACATTGGCGATTGATATTAATACTCTGAGTGTAGATGGTCAGTTTGATTACGAAAATACAACTAATGAAAATAGCCAAACATCCGCGAGCTTCACGATAAAAACAGAAGGATATGAAGGTGAAATAAACGCTACAAGACCAACAGATGCCGTAGACCTACAAACTTTACTTGAAGAATTACAGCTTCAGCCACCTCAAGCACTAGGGGATAATACAGAGAATGAAGAACCGCAGTTGGAGCCAACTGAAGAAGTACCAACTGCAAGAGAAATCTTTGTAGAGTTCTTGCAAAAAGTACCGTTTTTGAACTAGCCTTATAGTAACGCTATAAAGCTTAAAAGCTTTGGCCTCATATTTTTCACTCCGGATACTCAAGTGAAGCCACTATAATACTCAAAAAGAAATGTGTCCCGCAGTAATACATCGTATTTACTAACGGGGTGAAACTCTAAGGAGTTAAAAACATCAAACGACGTTGAATATTAGTAATCTTCGTCGGGGTTGTCGGAGTCAGATTTACCCCAACGCCATTTGGCTTTTGGAGCTTTTTTCATTGTGATCGTTATAAGGCAGACTGTGAGTACGGCCACAAACAGGAGATAAAAGGCAACTTCACGCGCTTCATCTTCAGGCGACACATCCATGATCATTAATGCACCTGCGATAACCAACAGTAAATACACACCAAACACTGTCCAGCCTTGCCACGATACAGGGAACCAGCCGTAGCCATACCTTCTTCTTTTAAACCAATAGTCATTATTTTTCATGATTACATAGTATCAAGTAAGATACGCTTTATACATATTTAATATTATTGTATAATATATTCATGTCCGAGAAAAGTGACTCTTCTATTATCAATGAGATGTATAAGCTTGCGTATATTGCTGAGCACGCTGTTGGCTGCGAAAACTGGATTAGCGCACTTAATACTAGTAGATTTTCGAGTGTCCAAGCTACAGCAGATTTGAAAGCTATTTTCGAATCACACTACCAGCTTCACCACGAGATAGATCCTGAAAATGCCACGGACAGTATGACGATTGGAGGTAGAAAGAGTGTTCCAATGTCGTTTCGCGGTACCTATTTACAGATAATTGCTCCTTTTGTGATAATTACAAAAAACTCCCAACCAGTCGCACAAGTTGCAACGACAGGAGTACTCGATGTTATATATTCAAATTTACAGCTAAGGACTCCCTTGGAAACCCCTGGTTCAAGCTATAGCAAGTCAGGCCCACATTTACACGGGTGTATCGAGATGCATATAGAAGGTATTGAAACTGATACAGGAACCCATCGGTTCATGACACCTTTTAGCTCTATGGACGTGAGCTCAGACTACAAACCTTTTGCGAATAACTAGCTATTGTTTAAACAAATTCAAGTTTTTTATTTCTTCTGGTAAGAAACCCTCAGGATGCTTGAAACCGGCTTCCCATTTCGTGCCTTTTGAGTAGCCAAGATCTTTCATTAACTGAGTTGGTGCGTTGCGTAAGTGCAGTGGGATCGCGAGGTCTGCGTGCTCTTTCGCAGTTTGTTTCGCCAAGCTCATCGCGTTAGTAACGACGCGTGATTTCTCGGCTTTTGCGAGCACGCTTGCACAATGATACAAGTTATATTCACACTCCGGCATGCCTATGCGCTCAACGGCGAGAAATGTCGAGACTGCTAAGTTCAGGGCAGCTGGCGCTGCAAGGCCGATGTCTTCAGAAGCAAAAATCACCATCCGCCGTGCGATAAACTTAGGGTCCTCACCAGCTTGCAACATACGTGCTAAATAATACAGAGCAGCATTCGCGTCTGATCCACGCATGCTTTTAATAAACGCGCTTATCACATTGTAGTGCTGCTCACCAGCTTTGTCGTAGCCCGGCACTCGCTTTTGTGCAGCAGTTTTCACAAGTTCTTCAGTGATGGGATTTTTACCAGCTAACTGCACAGCAAGTTCTAAGTTGCCCAACGCTACACGTGCATCACCACCTGAGAGTTCAGCGAGCAAATCAATAGATTTCTTCGGCAACTTTTTAGCATCGAGGTTGAGTTCTTTCGCGGCTTTTTTAATAACTTTTGTAATATTCTTTTTATCAAGTGGCTGGAGCACAAGCACACGAGATCGCGAGAGCAGGGGAGTGATAACCTCAAAGCTCGGGTTCTCAGTCGTCGCACCTATCAAAACAATCGTGCCATCTTCAACGTGAGGCAGAAAGGCGTCTTGCTGAGCTTTGTTAAATCGATGGATCTCATCTACAAAAAGTATCGTCGTTTGTGCTAAGCGCTTATTGCCTTTTGCATGTTCGATCACTCGCATGACATCAGCTTTACCACTTGTCACCGCGCTGAGCTCGATGAACTCTGAACCAGTTTTTTCTGCAATGATGCGTGCAAGTGTCGTCTTGCCACTTCCTGGTGGACCCCATAAGATTAAGCTTGTCGGTTGTTTTTTATCGATGATTTTCCGGATAATTTTACCCGCACCCAGTAAATGCTCTTGTCCCACCACATCTTTAAGATTAGATGGTCGCATTTTCTCTGCTAGTGGCGTAGTGCTCATGAGTACAGTATACGCGTCACTCATCGATGAACTGAACTGCCTCTGGTATATCGATTTTTACACCTTGATTAATTATGTGCTTTGCAGAAAATCCAAATCTTCCCGGTGCAGGCGGTCCATAAACCGGGGGTTGCAACGCTTGATCGAGGTATAGTTCGACGTATTCTAGATGTCTTTCATCTGGATGCATCCTTGGGTTAAGCCCGAGGTCATACATCATCCTATGCAACGCTTCATGAAATACGAGTAAGTTAAACTCATGACTAAGGTCATCTGAATCTACAGCATTTATATCACCTGCAGTAATAACGAACGGTTGCTCGTGGTACATTTTCCAAAACAGAAATTCCACTTCAATCTCTGGTAGTGCTCCTCCGATTTGAGTACACGAATTTTTATATGGATTATCAACCCGTATTAGCTTGATATTATCAATGCAGTAGTCTCGAGTACTCGGGATTAGGATTTTAACTGTGTTTCCGGCTAACTCCTTATCTTCTAACACCTTGTTCTCGACGCAGTCCATTACAAACTCCATCTTAGGATCCATGTACTCGATATCGGCTGTAAGTGTGAGATGAAATAAATCATCAAATGCTTCTGGATCAATCACGCGCTCGAGCTCTTCACCAGTGTTATAGATTTCAATATTCATGCCACTATGTCTAGAGACAAAATCTAATTCAGGGTGAGCGTATTGGCTGTTCTTTTGAATGTAGTGAGGAAGGACATTCCAGGCTGTTTTGAGTATCGAGTTGTTGTCAGCTGAAGAACGTGCTTCATTTGCTTTTTCTTTTTTCAAATCTACCAAAGTTGTAGTAGTAGTGTCAGCTATCTCTACAGATGGTGCATTAGTAGTTGTAGGGGTGGGTATGTCTGGTGAAGGGGCGGTAGATGATGGCTGAATAGACGTAACCTCTTCGTTATCTTCATATTCACAGCCTGCTATTTCAGGGGTAAAATCTCCTCCCGCAAACATAAAAGAGTGGTAAGTAGATAGTACGTCTACATTTTGCAGCAATATAACATTAGCAGCAAAAATCGCTATACGCTTCTTATTAAAAAATATTTTATGCTCAGTTGGGCCGTCACCACGAGTGGGCGCCTCATGTTTATCGGTATTCACTATACTGTGAAGTAAACCATGATTTACCTTGTTAACCAACCACAAGGGCAATGGGAATGAAGTCTATCAATGACGCGAAATCGTGTTGATTTTTATCACAAAAATGACACAAAAATCGAAAATACTGGTATCATGAACTTGTTAAGTGATAAAAGGAGGAGAACTATGTTCTTATTAGCTACTGGGCTTATATTGCTCGGTGGATTTACAGCTTTGCTGGGGCAAAGACTCTTCAGAGTGCTACTACCTATCGTTGGATTTGTAGTTGGTCTGATGGTCGGCTTCGGCGGAGTGCAAGGGGTGTTTGGTAGCGGGGCAATCAGTCTCACTATCGCAATATTAATGGCGGTAATCGTCGGAGTTATCATGGCAGTTCTGTCATTTGCTTTCTACGATCTCGCTGTAATCGTACTTATGACCGTACTAGGCGCATCTGCGTTCACGTACCTAGGTATCGCAATCGGCTTGCAAGATAACGGGTTCATACTCTTCTTGCTCGGTGTAGCAGGAGCAGTGATGGGGTTCATACTCTCAGCTGGTTCAGCACTATCACTCAGCCTGGTGTTTGCAGCAACTTCTTTCTTAGGTGTTGCACTGGTACTAGCAGGTATTTTCCTATTCGTAGGTGAAGTGTCTGTAGACGAGTTAAACGAGAATGGAATCATCCCGTCAGTCATCAACACTGTCGACCAATCATTCTTGTGGTTCTTTGTCTGGCTTGCAGGCTCTGTCGTAGCGATGAACGCACAAATCGCAATCGCAAAACGCGAGCTTATGACAACTATGTATGAATTTAGTGAAAGTAAAAGGAGATAATTATGGCTGTTAAAAGTAATAAAAAGGTTGTCGGTATTAAATCATCGACACTCGCTCTTTTTGAGGGTACATTTCTAGGAATTTTAGGGTTCGGCGTGGCTATCATGCACAGCCTCAACACAACTGTTGATATCGCAAGTGAGACACAAAGCGTACTCAGCGGGATGGCTTTTGGCCTTGCTACAGGTATCGTGAGCATCATCGTGCTCCCACTGATTTATTTCAGCATCGGCTGGATTATCGGGTATTTGCACGGATTCGTGTTTAATGTAGTTGCAGAAACTTCTGGCGGACTACTCTTCAGACTCGAAGACGAAAAATAAATAATCAAAAATATCAAAATAGAGCGCCTGAGATAAAGGCGCTCTATTTATTTCCACTGGTCGGGTATAAGCTTGTCTGCTCCAGGAATGCTACGTATAGCATCCAATGTAGCCTTGTTTAGCTCAGCTATATTGCGCTCAGCAAAATTCATGGATTTCGGCAATTCTACTTCGGATCCGTCTTTTGCGATAAAAGTTATTGGTGCGACATATCGACCAAGAAATTCTAAAGATATTCTACGCTGCTCATCAAACGTCTCTGCGATAGGTCGTCGCATAACTACTGCTTCTTTTTGCAGCCGCAAGAAATTCTTCACAAAATCCCAATAATTGTCGCCATACACATTGCCTAAGTCAGCCACACGAACTGCTTTTTGTAAATTAGTAGAAGGCTTCTTCATAAAATCTGTCGTCTCAATAGCTCCTTGCACTTCACGTATATCGATCTCGCAAACACCTAAAGTATTTAGTACGGAGCCAGCAATGTGCATAGAATATTCTTCTTTTGTATCAAACCCTTCTGAACTATCTACATGATATCCTGCATCGTGCAGTAATAATGCAGCTTCTCCTGCAGCGCGGCGTATACGCACATCCTTTTCCTCTAGAGCATTACATAGCGTACGAAAATCATTAATACTACCAAGAACATGATCTTGATAGTTATGGTATGGTAGATTATCGTAATGTTCTGGGTCTTGTGCCAGCAAATAGAGATCGCTCAATCTCTCTTCGATAGAATAACTCATAGAATTATTACTATACAATATTAATAGTCTTTTAGTCAATTACACTAGATTCGGCTTTATTTCTCTGTCCATATCTGTTTAAATAGCTACTGATGAGCAAAGAAACAACGAGCTACACTATCCAAAGAAGCATTAAACCTATCGTTATGCGTGTCGTATCTCTCGTGTTAGTTACAGACGCTTTATTACTTATGGCACTTCTTCTTATTGTAAGTCTACGTAACATCCTCGGTGTTGATGCTCAGTTGATCGGGTTAGCTGTCGTACTGTTCAGTGCGAAGACACTTTTTACCATTTATTCAGTGTACTCGATGATGCAAAGCTGGCTCGGAGTGACATATTATGTAGTAGAGGACAAGCTCTATGCACAAAGTGACGTTAAGTCAGTCAGCAGTAAGATTTATCGTCTAGAAGACATATCAAGTGTCATAGCCGACCAAGCATATTGGGGTCCAAGTGGGCAAGATTACGGTACCGTTAGGATCACATTCGTACGTAGTACTAAAGAAAAAGATATCGTATTACAGGGAGTTAAAAACCCAGACACTATAGCAAACCAACTTTCTAAAGCGAGTAAATAATGACAAAACTAAAAGACAATGTCTCACTAAAAGAAGCTAAACAAGTGCAAACTACGTTTAGGATCCTCGCTGCTGTATCCGTATCATACGTTGGGGTAGGCACTGTAGCTATGATGTATCTAGAAAATTTTAGTTTTATTGATAGCCTGTACTTCTCAGTAGTTTCACTAACCACCGTTGGCTACGGAGACTACTCGCCGGAAACGACTGGCGGTAAGATTTTTGTAATGGTGTATCTCTTAGTTGGCATCGGTATCATCGCGGCATTAGCTAGCAACTTGGTGAAAAGTGTCGTTGCTCGCCGCGTGATAAATGACTCTATCGATAAAATAGTCAGCAAAAAACCCAAAATATAAGATTACTTACATTTTTTCGCTCCACGCGGATGTAGCATTATTGTAAGAGTTATAAACTATGGCAGAAAACAAGCTAATTATTGTATCAACACGACTACCTGTAAAGGTGTCAAAAAATGAAAATGGAAAGTTAGAATTTCATCAGAGTGATGGCGGTCTGGCGACTGGCGTATCTGCTGTGAATAAGAGTCGCGACAGTGTATGGATAGGCTGGCCAGGGATAGCTTCAGAAGAGCTTACGAAAAAAGACAAGACCGAAGTAGAAAAAGAACTAGAAAAACGAGGCTGTTATCCGGTTTTTCTCACTCAAAACCAAATAGATAATTATTATTCAGGCTACTGTAATGCGACTATTTGGCCACTTTTTCATTACTTCTCTAACATGACGATGTATGAGCATGAGTATTGGAAGAGCTACAAAGAAGCAAACACGCAGTTCGCTAAAATCATCAAAAAATTATCAAATGATAATTCTCAAGTATGGGTCCACGACTACCAGTTGATGCTTGTACCTAAAATGCTACGTGAGTGGAACGTCAAATCGCAGATTGGTTATTTCCTACACATACCATTCCCGAGTTTTGAGCTTTTTCGTCTGTTGCCGGAGCGTCGAGAAATTTTACAAGGATTACTGGGAGCAGATCTTATCGGGTTTCATACGTATGACTACGTGAGACATTTCTTGAGCAGCGTCAGCAGGATAGAAGGTTTAGAGACAAATCTAGGTTCTATTTATCTTCGAGACAGAGTTGTAAAAGCTGATGCATTTCCGATAGGTATCGACTACAAAAAGTTTGCGAAGAGCTCGAAAGTGCGATCCATCAAAAAGCAGGTTCATTCTTTTAAGTTATTTAAAGATAAAACTAAAGTTATCTTAGCTGTAGATCGTGCTGATTACTCGAAAGGTATACCTGCGCGACTCGATGCATACGAAGCATTTTTGCGGAAATACCCTGAGTACAAGGAAAAAGTCGTTATGGTACTTCTCGCTTCACCATCTCGTGGAGATGTCCAAGCCTATCAAGATTTACAGGAAGAAATCGCACAAAAAATAGGGAAAATAAATGGTGAATTCTCAACTGTCGACTGGTCACCTATAACGTATTTTCATAAAAGCCTACCTCAATCAGAAGTCGCGGCGCTTTATACAATGGCCGATGTAATGCTTGTGACACCACTCCGAGATGGCATGAATCTCGTCGCGAAAGAATTCATCGCGACCAAGCACAAAAAGGGCGGGGCTATTGTCCTGAGTGAAATGGCAGGAGTTGCGACCGAACTACCAGAATCAATTTTAGTAAACCCTAACAACACAGAAATGGTTGCTGACGGGATACGCGACGCTCTCGAAATGCCTGAACGTGAACAGAAAGAAAGAATGCGTGCAATGCAAGAGCGAATCAGTACGTACACAATTCATAGATGGGCTGAAGACTTTATGCATGAATTAGAACGGACCAAAGAACGCTCAGCAAACCATCCAAAACTCATGAAGAAGTCCGATACAAAATCACTTAAGAAAGATTATGATGCCGCGTCAAAACGCCTAATCCTGCTTGATTATGATGGGGTGCTCAAAAGCTTCGTTAACTCACCTAAAAAAGCACTCGCTCGACCATCAGGTAAGGTAAAGCGAATTATCAAGAAGATGACCGATGACCCAAAAAACCATGTCATGATTATTAGCGGTAGACCGAAAAACGTTCTGGAAAGTTACTTTGAAAATAAAGGACTCGGTCTCGTAGCGGAGCATGGCGGATGGATTTTCGACGCTGGATCATGGGTAAAACACAGTGTGAATGCGAAAAAATGGAAAAAACCAGCACTGAGTGTACTCCGGGAATTTGTTGAAAGAACTCCTGGCGCAAACCTAGAAGAAAAAGACTTCTCGCTTGTGTGGCATTTCCGAAACGTATCACCGGACCTTGCTTTTGTACGAAAAGAAGAGCTCAAAATGGAGCTACGAAACGCATTAGAAGGTGTCGATGTCGAGGTTTTTGAGGGCAATAAAATCATCGAAGTAAAACCACGTAACATGCATAAAGGCGCAATCGTTAGTGACTTGATGACCCAAGAAAAGTGGGATTTTATTATGGCGATAGGTGACGACTATACTGACGAAGACATGTTCAGAGTACTGCCGGAGCGTGCCTATAGTATCCACGTTGGCAGAGAAGAAACTCTCGCACGCTTTACACTTGAAGATGTAAGCTCAGTGATAGAGCTGCTCAATAGCCTTAAATAGCTATTTTGATACGAGTGCCACAAGTGCATTTTCAATATATCTAATCCCTGTATAGCGGATAAACCACGGATCTCTGCCCAGCGCTTTGACGTAGATAGTCGTAAGACCAGCTTTGTTAGCTCCGTACACATCAGTAAAGATTCTGTCGCCAACCATGACAAGCTCGCTCGGTTTACGCCCAGCATTACTTGCTAGCTTGTCGAAATATGCTTTTTGAGGCTTACGGTACTGACTCGTTGCAAATGTTACCGAGTCTGCACGTAGATAGCTCGCAAGTTCTGTCGCTTTTTGCTCTATTCGATTAGTGGCAATATGAACCGGCAGGGGAAGATTTTTTAGAAAGTTCAACACCGAATCGCTTGTGATACTTTCTCCGTGTTCGACTAGTGTACTATCTGCATCAAAAGCGATTGCCTCACTCCTTTGCGGAAGCTCTGCGATATAAATGTCTTGAACACTATCGACAATGTAATCAGGGGAGATATTTCTCAAGAACGGTAGAGTATATTTGGGCTTTAAGCTCTTCACACTTCCACTATACCGTATACTTAGCTACATGAAGAAAAGCAACGCCGTAGCTATAGTTAACGTCCAAGCAAGTCGTGTCCAGAAGCAACTACGTGAGCTCCGGGATACATTAACTGAAGCGTTTGAAGCTATCGACATTGTAGAAGTAGAAGACGCAAAAAAACTCAAAAAGTTTGCGCGTGAATCAATAAAGAAAAATCCAGACACGCTACTAGTAGTGGGGGGTGACGGAACGATCCTCACGATACTCAAGGAAGCGGATGATCTCGATTACAAAAAACCGATTGGTATTATCCCACTCGGTACGTCGAATTACTTAGCGCGTAATATGGGGTTTGACTTGAGTATCAAAGATGCAATAGAACGAGTTAAAAAAGGAAAAACGACCGAGCTGTACTTGCCAGAAGCAAACGGCAACTACTTCACACTCATGCTCACAATTGGACTCACTACTGCCGTATCAGAGAATATCGAAGTAAAATTCAAACAACGATTTGGACAATTCGCTTACGTGTTTGAGGCATTTAGGCAGCTCACTAAAAAAGATGCTTTTACATATGAGGTGACTGTTGATGGTGAAAAAACATACAAGGGCATAACCCATCAAATTGTTGTCGCTAATGCAGATTTAAATACCCAACTACAAGTTGTACCAGGAAGCAAAATGAATGAGCAATGGCTCAGACTTTCGATATACGAAGATAATGATAGTAAACTTCGACTACTTTTCATGCTCATAGGCTATGTCTTTACACTTGGAAGATATAAGAAAGGGTTACGCAGCATAAAAGCTAAAACTATCGATATCAAAACCACCCCTACACAAAGTTCAGCCGTAGACGGAGAACCAGTCACCAGCACTCCGCTAAGCGTCAAAATCCACGATACATCAGTGAGACTGTATACATAAAGACAAACTCTAAGCTACACCCCACTGATATAATTAAAGGAATGATAAAAAACAAAAACCGTTCTGGTGAACTGCCAGCGCTTGCATTAACCTTCGTCAACGTCCTCGGGCTGACGATTTTTATGCCTGTCTTGCCATTTATCGTGGAAGACTTTGGAGCTCCGACTTGGGTGTATGGCTTGCTGCTAGCATCATATCCAGCTGCTATGTTCTTTGGTTCACCAATACTTGGAGAGCTGAGTGATCGTATCGGTCGTAAGCCAGTGCTGCTGTTCAGTCAGGCTGGGACACTTCTGAGTTGGATTATATTTGCTTGCTCGTACTTTGTTGCTCAGATTAGTGATATTAGTGCCGTGTGGCCAATAGCTATTTTACTCATCGCGAGGATTACTGACGGACTCACAGGGGGCAACATCTCAGTCGTCAACGCGTATTTAGCAGATATTACTCCAGAAAAAGAACTAACCAAAGTCTTCTCTAAAATAGGGGCAATTACAGGGTTTGCCGTCATTGCGGGACCGGCAATCGGAAGCTTTTCTAGCTCAACACGTATCGGATATTTAGGCTTAGCTCTTGTTGCAATACTCATATCCAGTGTCACACTCTACTTAATATGGAGGTACCTGCAGGAGTCTCTTCAGAAGCCAGCCCGCATCAAAAGAAGTCAGTCACGACTTAGTCAGATAAACATAGTTTCGCGCCTGCGACATTTACATACACGTAAAGGAGGGAAATACATGCTTGCACTTAATGCAGGCTTTGGCCTCGTCATGGCTGGGTATTCATCGATTATTGTTTTATTTTTAATAGATAATTTTAGTTTAACTCAAACCCAAGTCGGTACATTTATGTTGATAGTAGGTGTGACACTCATTTTTAACCAATACGTTATCGTGCCACCAGTCGCTAGCAAGCTTGGTGATTTAAAAACTTTTTTGCTAGGTATGGTGTTCACGAGTGCAGGTCTGCTGCTCATCACACTCACGAATAATTTTTGGCTGTTTGTCGCGCTGTACTACTCTTTGAACCTCGGGCTTTCACTTGTTTTACCTACTGGGAAATCACTCGTTGCTAAATCAGTGAGACATGAGAAGCAAGGAGAAGTGCAGGGTATTGATGAGTCACTCCGCTCAGCGTCTCGAGCTATCATGCCACTCATAATGGGGGCTATTTACGGTGTGTATGCGTATAAGAGTTTCTATATACTTTCAGTACTAGCAATTTTCGTCGTACTAGCTTTTGTATTTTTTGGCACAAACCGCATCCAGCTACGACCGAAGTTGCTCACGAAAAAAGATAAAGATATCGACTATCTATAAATCAAGCAGCTAACGCAAGCCCAACATCTACTGCAGCATCACGTATAGGAGCTAAGTCATCTCGAGGCTCACCTGTGAAAACTTCTCGAATTTCAGCGCGTCTATGCATAATATCGTTTGCCGCTTTCATAACAACCCTACTCGGAATCACACTAAAATATGGGAACATATCAAAATCTGAATACATCATATTTGTGGCTACATGTAATTTTCTTGAGACTTCATCAATATATTCTGTTGAAGTGATACGTTCAGGATGGTTGTGCAGCATACCCAACAAATTTCTCATACCCGCTAAGTCATTTGCGTGAGAGAGTGCACTAATAAGTACCTCTGACTCATCAATAAATTCTTGTGCTACGGCTCGTTCTGGTATATGTGCGCGATCATAGTTAGCATGAATCGAATACATGGTGTTTCCAGATTCAAAATAATTATGTCGACATTCTGCCATTTTAACAATGAGCAAACTATTGTTGACTAGCTCATTGTAAGGATCACCCCTAGATATAAAATCTTCGCGCTCGAACAATAAATGATGTCTACTTCGCGGATTACATTTGCCTTTTAACTTTATGGCTGGGCATCGCTCTTTACCTACGCAACGGACTTTTCTGGGTAAAATCGGTATTCCGGTTGCCTCATAAAAAGGCCATACTCGATTAGCCTCTACTATTTTTTCTTCTTTTTGTATTTCCAGCGACACATTTAACTATAGAGTGAAATTAGCATGAGCACAATGTGATATATTTCACTTAAGTGTGTAAAATGGCGTGAAATCGCAAGGTGTTAAACTGTCAAATGGCGTGAAACCACGTAGCGACGGAACGACTACTACTGTGGTTGAAATCAGAGAATTACCATCGCGTCACCAAATGAATAAAATCGGTATTTTTCCTGGATTGCGTGCTCGTATATACGCTTCATTTCAGTCTCACTCCCAATAAACGCCTCAACCATCAAGAGTAGTGACGTACCAGGTAAATGAAAGTTAGTAATCAGACTATTCACTCGCTTGAACTCGTAACCAGGAGTGATAAATATATCCGTATCACCACTACATTTTCCTGATTTAGCCCATGATTCAAGTGTGCGTGATGAAGTAGTACCTACTGCAGTAATGTGGTGTGCCTTTCGGAGTTTATCAACTACATCTTCTGAGATTTCATAGTGCTCAGAATGCAATGAATTCGTTTTGAAGTTTTCTTCCGTCAGTGATGCGAAGGTGCCAAGACCAACGTGCAAAGTCACCTCAGCCCAGTCATGAGTGCTTTTTAAGTCGCTTACTAATTCATCGGTGAAATGAAGTCCGGCTGTTGGCGCTGCTTTGCTGCCGAGAGGTTTCGAATACACAGTCTGGTACTCATCTGCTAGCTCGTCATTTTGCGCGATATATGGCGGCAGGGGTACGTGCTCAAACTCAACCAACCTTGGGTCGTCGTGTGGCACACTCAGTTGTAATGTGCGTATGCCGTCATCATCTATACTTGTGACTTTAGCTTCTAGCCAATCCGTCAAGATGACACTCGACTCAAGCTTAAACTTTCTGCCCGGTCGGACCATAGCTCTTACCGTATGTGTATCAAGCTTCTCAAGAACAAAGATCTCTACTTTAGCATCATGAAACAACCAACGACACTGCTCGACTTTAGAATTATTTACGACAATCGTCGTCTCAGGTTGTAGATAGCTATCAATCTCTGAGAAAACAGAGTCAATGATTTCTCCAGTTTTA
The DNA here is from genome assembly GCA_030427445.1 of bacterium. Lineage (GTDB taxonomy): Bacteria > Patescibacteriota > Saccharimonadia > Saccharimonadales > SZUA-47 > JAUIBQ01. Next base: position 105,223 of record JAUIBQ010000001.1, read on the forward strand.
CGGTTGTATACGAGCAGTTTCGCGCTATCACGGGGATGAGCTGGCTGCTGAGCTATCAGCTCGTCAGGAAGTATAAAGTCAATCATATCTTCGAGACATTATACCCAATATGACAACTGATGAGCTCATAAAACTTGTATTAAAAATAAAATCTGTAGTATTGTAGGGGCATTAAAAGATGTGAACAACACATCATTCAAGGAGGGATACAATGTTATTATCAATTTTAGGTCAGTCTTCGTTTGAGATCGACACAACATCGTTTGAAACAACGACCACAACAACAAATGCGGGTGTTGCAGGGGCTGCATTACTTATATGGCTTGTTTTTGCAGTTGGTGCATATGTACTCATGGCACTTTCAGTCAACAAAATTCTTAAAAAAGCTGGTCATCCAAATGATTGGGCAGGCTGGGTCCCAGTGTATAACGCCTGGACAGTATGTGAAGTTGCAGGACGACCTGGATGGTGGTCTCTTGTCGGCCTACTAAGCGTTATCCCTATTATTAACTTCTTTGCTTGGATTGCAGTTCTTGTAGTGCAAATTATCGTACTACTTGATCTATCAAAATCGTTTGGTAAAGGCGGCGGTTTTGCAGCACTACTTATCTTGCTACCGATAGTGGGCTTCCCAGTATTGGGCTTCGGTGACGCACAGTACCAAGGAGCAGCAGGACCTGAAGGAGATGCGTTCAAACAAAACGGCACAACTCCTCCAAGCAACCCACAAGCTCCAACTCCTCCTGCAGGACCAGCAGCTTAGCTTAAAAACAAAATAAAGCATTAAAACCACTCTCGTTACTAGGGGAGTGGTTTTTTACTTTCTCGGTGATACACTAGTAGTAATGAGAGAAATCCGACTCAACGAGGCACAAAAAACAGCTGTCGAGACGATCGATGGACCTTTGCTCGTGCTTGCGGGGCCGGGGACTGGTAAAACGCAGTTGCTTTCCGCGCGTGTTGCGGAAATCTTGAAACGAACCGACGTAAATGCACACAATATCTTGTGTCTTACGTTTACTGAATCCGGTGCACACAACATGCGCGAACGCTTGCGAACAATGATTGGCGATGCAGCCTATGATGTACATGTCAGTACCTACCATGCATTTGGTGCCGATCTAATCAAAACATACAGTGAATATTTTCAGACGTTTGGCTTAGAGCGCAGTGATGACATTCGCATGGAGCGACCGATCGATGAGCTCTCGCAGATACAGATTATTGAATCTATTATTTCTAAGCTACCATTTGACAGCCCGTTGCTCAGTGCGCGATATTTTGTTAAAAGCGTCGTCTCGACTATTTCTGATCTTAAACAAAACCAGTTCACGCCACGATCATTGCGAGAGTTCGCGAGTGAAAATCTAAAAGCGATTGACGCCGCGCAACCAATCATCGATGAGGTCGTCAACGACAAAGGTGGCATATCACGCAAAAAAGCCGAGAAACTCGAGCAATATGCACAGTTATTAGATCGACTTGCGTCGCTTGATTCATCGCTTGCGTCGCAAGCTAATGACGCACTCGCTAAAGCTCATTTCAAAACTGACGAGCTCGGCAGTCCGACGCCACTTCGTGAATGGAAAGACGATTGGCTACACAAAAACGACCAAGACCAATTCACGCTCACAGACCGCACGCGTTCAGAGAAACTTCTCGCACTTGCAGGCGTTTTTGAGAAATACCAATCTGCACTCACAGAGCAAGGAGCGTACGACTTCGATGACATGATATTGCGCGCGAATCACGGCCTGCAGCACAATGACGAACTTCGTTTCAATGTTCAAGAAAAGTATCAATATATTTTGCTCGATGAGTTTCAGGACACCAACCCAGCACAGTTCAGCCTTGTTAAGACTATCGCAGACCACCCTGTACACGAAGGTCGTCCCAACATCATGGCCGTCGGAGATGACGACCAGGCTATTTTCGCCTTCCAAGGCGCACATGTCGGCAACATGGACGAGTTTTTGACATCATTCCGTGATGTTAGCGTGATCAACCTGACAGTAAACTACCGCTCACACGCTGACATTTTGCATGTCGCACACAACATCGCAGGTCAAATCGAAGATCGACTCCATCACCGCTTAGACAATATTGAGAAAACGCTTGAAGCTAAAGCCAGCGAGATGCCTGAGTACGCTAGTATTGAGCGACATGAATTCACAGCCAGTGCCAGTGAATATGCGTGGGTCGCTGGTAAAATAGATGAGCTTATTTCAGCGGGTGAGTCTCCGAGTGAGATAGCGGTACTTGCACCAAAGCACGCGATTTTGGAAGATCTCGTGCCGTTTCTTAAACGTCGCGACACGCCGATGCACTACGAAAAACGCGAAGACATCTTGCAGACGCGAATCGTCAGTGGCTTGCGTCTATCTGCAGAACTTGTGAGTGCACTGCAAACACAGAACAATGCTCTCGCTAGTGAACTTTTTCCAAAAGTATTAAGCCTCCCTCATTGGCAGATCATGCCTGCTGATATATGGAAAGTAAACTGGCAACACGCCAACTATGACGAAAAGCGCTCATGGGCAGAAATCGCACTTGAACATGCACCGACTGCAAAAGCCGTGTCGTTTTTCCTCGAACTTGCACAAGTATCAGACACTCAACCACTTGAGATTACGCTCGATATGCTCAGTGGTGTCGTCCCACTCCCGAGCGAAGCCCACTCACCACTGAAAGAGTTTTATGTATCGAGCGCTAAACGTGCAGAAGATCCACTTGCATACTACGAAGCTGTTTCGCACCTCAGCGTGATCCGTTCAAAGCTCCGTGATCATCAGTCCGCGACTGAAAAGCAGCTTACCCTGCAAGACTTTGTAGATCTTTTCATCATGTACGAAGCTGCTGAAAGTCCACTTATTAATTCGCATCCTGTCGCCACGAACGAAAATGCCGTCCAGCTCATGACCGCTTATAAGTCAAAAGGTCTCGAGTTTGCTCATGTGTTTATCCTGCAAGCGCACGACGATGTATGGGGCAGCAAGAGCCGTGGTGACAACAACAAGCTGTCTCTGCCACCGAACCTCGAACACATTCGCTATGTCGGCGGAAGTGAAGATGAACGTCGTCGACTATTCTTCGTCGCGCTGACACGTGCCAAGCATGGGCTCTACATTACGTCACACGCACAGAAAGACTCTGGTAAAGCGACTGAACCACTGAAATACTTGAGTGAATCCGATGGCATCTCTCATCACTTGCCAGAGCACGCGCAATCGATTCAGCACAATCAGCAAGATGCAGAAACCGTGTCGAAAGACATTGAGACACTATGGTCAGCACCACATACACACATCGACGCAGACTTTAAGGCCTTGCTTGCAGATCGACTCGCCAGTTACAAGATGTCACCAACGCATCTCAATAGTTTTATCGACTTAGAGTACGCAGGACCTGAGGCATTCTTGCTTAATACACTTCTACGATTTCCGCAAGCGCCGAGCGTGAGTGGGGAATACGGTACTGCAGTGCACAATTCTCTCGAGTGGTATCAAAACCAGCTAAATGAAGGCAAAACCCCAGCAGTCGATGATGTCATTAAACGCTATGAATACGAATTATCGCGACGCTACATGTCGAGCGAGGACCGAGAGCACTCGCTTGCGAAAGGTCGCTCGCATTTGCGCCATTACCTCACCGCACGCGCTGATATGTTTAAACGCCCAGCAAGGGCTGAAGTTAACTTTTACTCTGAAGGAGTCACGCTTGGTGATGCAAAGCTGAATGGTAAAATCGACCGACTCGAGATTGATGCAGAAAACAAGACAGTCCGGATTGTTGACTACAAAACAGGTAAGCCGCTCAGCAAATGGGGTAGTGACATGAAATCTCTCAAATACCGCCAGCAACTCTACTTCTACAAATTCTTAATCGAAAACAGCAACACCTACCGTGACTACAAAACCGAAGAAGCCCGCCTCGAATTTGTTGAAGCCGATGCCAAAGGCAATATCGCAGATGCGCTAAGCGTGGATTTCTCAGACAAAGAAGAGCAAGAAATGAAAAGCCTTATAGAAGTAATCTGGAACCTCATCCAAAAACTCGATTTACCCGATGTGAGTGGATATAAGGATTCTGTTTCTGGATGTAAAGAGTTTATGAAAGTGCTTCTTAGCTAGTTTATTTCACGCCGTTTGACATTTTAACTCCTTAGAGTTTAACATCATTTTTTGAAAAGGGCGATACCTGCCCTTGACCCAGTCCTACTTTTACCTGCAGGTGCAAAAGTAGGCAAAACGCCCCGCAGCGGGCAAGAAGAACAGCGATTGAAATGAATGGATTTGCAGTCGTGCCTGCGGAACGCAAGCGGTCGCAAAAGTTTCTTTAATTGCTTTTTTGCGACTGGTCCTCGGCAATGACCCCACCGTAAAACGCATCCATTTCATCGGTTTTCTTACTTTATGCTGGATCACAACATAGCTTGCAGGACATCACATATAGAGCGTGTAACTATTTGTAGACAATCATATAGATTAAGTTTGGCACTAATACAACTACAGGGGTATTATAAGTTGGTATGAGGTATACAAATTTTCACATAAAGACATTTAAAGGTATCAAAGATTTAAAATTTGACCTAAAAGCTAACCCTGATTTTAATATAACTACTCTTGTAGGCTTAAATGAGAGTGGTAAGACAACTGTGTTAGAAGCAATCAATTTCTTGCAAGAAGGTGCTAGCAAAGAACACGCACACAAGCTAATACCCAGAGAGAAGAGTTCTAACTTTACCGGTCATGTTGTAGTTGAGGGTACTTTAACTCTAGACGATGATGACCAAAAAAAACTGAGTGATTTTTGTCAAGAAAAAGACTTCCACCTTGCAGCACCAATAACTTCATTTAGTATTGAGAGAACTTATGAATTTAAAGGTTCTGAACCTGTAAAGTTGATGAGAAACTGGACCATCGCTTTAAACGGAAAACTATCCTCAAGACACCAAACAAACAAAGACTTGTTTAAAGAGGATAGACCTCGCTGGGATGCAATCATTGAGTTTATTAGCGATTACTTGATGCCTAAGATTATCTACTATCCAAACTTCTTATTCGACTTTCCTGAAAAGATCTACTTAGACGAGGCTATTGTCGAAGGAAAGACTCCAAAACAACAGCTATACAGAAAAGTCATGCAGGATATACTAGATTCCCTAGATGAAAACCTCGATTTACAGGAGCACATACATGACCGTCTCAAAGGTGGGTCACCGGCTCAACGCAGCGCTCTACAGGCTACCTTACTTAAAATTAGCGCCAGCATAACGAGCACTGTCATAAAGCCATGGAATAGTATTTTTAAGTCTACTGACAGCAAAGAAGTACTTGTTCAAGCAGAAGTCGAGGATGAAAACAGCGAAAGCCCGAAATATTATTTAACAATTAAGCTACGGCAAGGAAACGAGCTTTATGAAATAGATGAACGTAGCCTAGGTTTTAAA
>JAUIBQ010000019.1 GCA_030427445.1 bacterium
CAGACTATAGACAGTTACGCATCATTCTTCATTGGTCTAGAGCCAGGCGACTTTGATGGTGACGGCATTTTAGATACAGACGATTCGTGTCAGGCGATACCAAACAGCCTACTTGATGTTGACGAAGATGGTATCGACGATGCGTGTGACGTAAGCACAACCCAGTTCGCAATTGAAAACGAAGAACTACCAACAGAAGAGCATGAACTACCAGAGTTGGAAAAAGGTGAGCCAAATCCTGAGACTGCTGCAGGTACGCTCGAAGAGCCGCCATTACCAAATTCAACTGGACAGGTGCTTGGAGTAGTAGCTGAATCGGAGACCACTAATCAACTGTCACAAACAGGTCAGCCGGCATTAACTGTAGTTGTGGCTGGAGTGTCGATAATCATAAGTGGTATTATGTTCCGTAGAAAAACGAAAGTTTACTATGCCAAAAAAAGATAAGAAAAAGTCACTGAAATCATACACCAGGAATCCAGCGTTAATGATTGGTCTAGTCATTCTACTTCCGTTGTTGGGCTACTTTGGCTATCAGAAATATCTTGACTGGCAGAACAAACAGCTTATTAAAGGCATGGCTGAAGATTTTCCTGTACTTATAGCCAGTGTTGAGGAGGCAATTGATTACCCGTTAGAAATATCTTCTGAATGCCTGCAAACTCAAGAGAAATTCTCCGAGGGTGTTTCGCTATGCGGACTTTTAGGTTACACCGAAGGAGAAGACTCCGAAGATCGATTGAGAGCATATTCAAAATTAATCTCCGAAAACCTGACATTCGAAAAAAAAGAAAGTTATCGGGACGGTGCAGGGTATACGCATGCCTATAAAAACATAACTTGTAACTTTAACTACGAAGAAAATGTGCGTCTTGACTGTGCCTTCGGTATACGCGAAGCCAATAAGCCACTTGCAGCTGAGCTTTTCAACGAAGAGTTGTTGAATCAGAAAAAGAACGAAGCTTTGAATCGTTAATTTCACGTCATTTGACGATTTAACTTCTTAGGATTTCACACCATTTTGTTTTTATAATTAATATTTTTCAACTACTTTGCATGCCAAAGTAGCAAACCACCGGTATGGGATTATTGCTTAGCTATGAATTCGTTGTAAAGAATCACATATGCTTACGCTAGGCGTTTCACTTCCTCCAACAATGCTTCAGCAATTCTTGTGATTTTTACAAGCGAATATCATCGAAACCAAAATCTTTTATATCCCGGACCCTAAGGAATCTGTGCAAATACATAATTTGCGTATTCTCTCGCTCTAGCAAAACTCTTGCGATGGAGTGCAGAAATGAGCGAATCATTGCTGAGGACCAACCCAAAAACAGTAACTAAAGAAACTTTTTGGGTCGCTTGCGTTCCGGAAGCACGCTCATTTCTGTAATGCAGGGCAAAGAAGTTTTGGTAGCCGCGAGCGGGGTTTTTGGGTACTTTTGAACCTGCAGTTAAAAGTAAGTCGAACAGGCTGTTGATTGCAGCCGTCGAAAGTATTTATCAATTATGCTAAAAAAGCTATTTAGCGTCTTTTAGTACCTCATCATAAATTGCGAGCGTTTCTTTCGCCATCTTCGACCATGAAAATCGCTTCACGTTCTTGTAGCCAAGGTCGATAAGCTTGTTACGCAAGCGAGTGTTAGTCATCACGTCATCTATCGCGTGAGCCATCTCTTGGACGTCTTCTGGGTTAAAGTAGTGCGCAGCATCACCGTGGACTTCAGGGAGGCAGGTGGCGTCGCTACTCACCACAGGACAGCCGTGAACCATAGCTTCAAGCCCTGGTAGTCCAAAGCCTTCGCTGAGAGAAGGGAATACATAACTTAAGGCATTTTCGTAATACCACTTCAGCTCTTCATCAGGGATAAAGCCTGTGAAAATGATGTCTTCAAAATAATCAAAGCGCTTTGCCCATTTCTCAAGCTTTTTACTGTGATATTCACGCTTGCCTACGAGTACGAGCTTTAGTTCTGGGTGTTGTTCTTTCAACACACCAAATGCAAGTATCAGCCTCTCGAGGTTCTTGTGAGGGAAGGCACTACCGACGTAGAAAATAAACTTACCAGGGTTGTTCTCGGGTTCGGTAGCTTTGACAGGCAAAGGTGTTTCGCTTGCCTCTAGTGTCACTGAGGTTTTGCGATTCGTGAACAAATACTTTTTATTCATCGCGTCAGCAACATATTGCGTCGGCGTGTGTACCCATGATGCTTTTTTGTGAGTACGCCACATAATAAAGCGATACCCCAGCATGCGAGCCCAGTGAAGGGGCAGAGGAAGTCGTCCAGCGCGAACGTATTTGAACATAGTGAGGTCGTGGGTGAACGTGACAAAAGGTGCGCGAATAAACGGTGCGTACTGCGGTGTGAGCGTAAAGTGCACGAGGTCTGGTCGTAGGTCGTGGATAGTTTGACTGTAACGCAAGTAGGTGAGGGGGTTGAAGCTAAACATCGGCGTCGCGATACGCTTCACTTCAAAGTTTTTCGCCTTTGGCTGCCAATCATCGTCTTTTTTAAGAAGTACAGTGAAGCGGTAATCACTCCCTAATTCTTGGTAGTGCTCAAGTAGGCGGTCAATAGGTCGTCCAGTGCTGGCTTTACGGATACGCGCATCAAATACTATGTGTTTTTTATTTTTCTTCATAATATTATTGTAGCGTCAAGTTGTGTGTCTTACAAGAAAGAGGCTAGAATAGGGGAATGCAAGAAGTATGGAAGTCGAGGTTTGAGAAGGGGCTGTTTTGGCTTTCGCTCGCTCTCGTCATTTACATGCCATTTCATGTATTTTTGTCGCAGTCGGTAAGTCTTGTAACTGGTGGGCTTGAAGTTTGGAAGGCAGCGAAAGACGTCATCGCCTTCTTGTCAGTACCGGCCATTTTGTGGACTGCTTGGAAACAGAATTTATTTGAGAATAAATACATCCGATGGATCTTATACGCTACTGCGCTTTATTCAGTTTTGCACTTTGCATATGTAGTGTTTGATCAAGACGACGACACATTTTCTGCTGTTATCGCAACAGCCTACAACTTGCGTATACTTGTCTACTTTGCGCTTGGAGCAGTGGTTGGAGCAAGCATTTCGGCTAGGAAGCGCAAGATGATACTAACATCTATTGTTGTCATCGCTACCTTCGTGAGTCTGTTCGCAGTTGCTCAGTATTTCTTACCACACGACATGCTCGAGAGCGTCGGATACAGTGTGGAGCGAGGTGTGAAGCCGATGTTCTTTATTGACGACAATCCTGATCTGCCACGAGTGATGTCGACGTTGCGTGACCCGAACTCACTCGGAGCGTACTTGATTCTACCGCTTTTGATGACTGGTTATGCATTGGCCAGCAGAAATGTAAACAAAGATTTGTTTATCCGGCCGTTTCGCAGGGGAGTGCTCTTAGCGATGGTAGTCGTGCAGTTTACAGCTTTATTCCTAACGTTTTCACGAGGTGCACTACTCGGACTCATCTTAGCAGTAGTCGCTTTACTAAGTATAGTTAATAGGGAGCGGGCAGGTAACTGGTTGAAGCGGTTCTGGTACATACCATTCGCAGTTTTATTGCTGAGTTTTGGAAGTTTGTATGCTCTAAGAGATTCAAGTTTGGTTCAAGATTATATTTTGCACGCTGCTGAAACTACTGACGAAGCTGACCCAAATCAGAAGAGAGTTACCCTTCAAGTTGATGCACTCGAAAGTATAGCCAATGATTTTGACGGAAAAGGACCAGGTACAGCAGGAATTGTTGCGATCCGAAACCCCCAGGGTGGTATATTGACAGAAAATTATTACTTACAAATAGGTTACGAAGTCGGCTGGCTAGGAATTATTGCGTTTATATTCGTTTTCTCAATCATCGTATATCGACTACTTACTGCTAGTAGACAGAGTCCTTTAGCGTCTATCTTGTTGTCCGCCGCAGTCGCATACTCATTCTATAGCCTTCTCATCCACCTTTGGTCCAACGAAGCCGTCACCCTCCAGTGGTGGCTCTTAGTTGGTGTGTCTTTAGGTTTCTCATTGAAAAAACGACGCTAGAAGTCAAAGTATCAACCACTAAATGGTATACTAAACTGTAATAATGAGCGTATATGACGAATTCCCAGCCGACAGAGTTCCGGTTAAACCGGATGCCGAAATAAGTGCAGAACGTATAGCATACGTTTATGAAAGAGAAATTGGCAAGACCGCTACAGGACGAGTATGGGAACCAAGCGATTTAGACATTGCATATTTTAGACAACTTTCTCGGTCCGCGGAATAAAAATTGCAGACACCCTATTGTCTTGAGTTGAACGGATAAGGCTATGCCTCACATCGTAACTAAAAACACTCTAGTAATTTTTTTGCGCTTTTCTGCCAGGAGAAACTTCCCTTTAAATTCTCAAATCGCTTTAAGTAGCTTGAATATTTTTTAGGAGATTTTAGTAGGCTGTACACTAGGTGTCTCAGCTCCGCTTCATCCATTGGGTCAAATTGCAAAATTACGTCAGTACATATTTCGTCTAAAGAGGAGCCTTTTGCACAGAGGACAGGAGCTCCTTGTTCAATTGCTTCTATTACTGGTAGGCCAAAGCCTTCGTAGACCGAAGGAAAAATGAAAAGATGACACTTGTTGTATAGATATGCAAGTTCCTCATCACTCACATAGCCAATGTTATAAACATATTCCTGCTCTCGTAGCGAAATACCTTGCCAGTCACCACCCACAACTATCAACGGGAATTTTTTTCGCATATCATTAGGCAGATTTTTATGTGCGTCCATTGCTATACCAACATTTTTCCTTACCTCAGCACCCCCAATAGACAGTAAAAATGTGTCGGGAATTGTAAAATCATTAATGTTTGACAATGAATCTGGACGACTCATCGGTGTCGCACCTAAGTGAACAACAGATATTTTTTTATGCTTTGCATCGAAATGCTTTAATAACTCATTTTTAGAAAAGTTTGAAATTGAGATTATTTCATCTGAGCGATTAACGTTACGCTGGTAAATTTTCTTAAGTTCCGCGGCTGAATATCTTGTGACATTCTCATACTCCTTGAGAGCAAGAGGAATAATGTCGAGATTAAAAAGCATCATTTTGCTAGCAACCCTGAATCGAGGTAGTTGCATGTTGTGAAAAGACAGATATATATCGTTTCTACTGAACAGCTTTAGTTTCAAGATCTGAGCCTCTCGCCAAATTTTTTTATATATTCTTGACAGAAAAGGGTGAAAAGAAGTCAATTTTTTATTTATTCTGATTACCTTGAAGCTTTCTGAATAAATACCAGACGGTATAAAATCGTATTCTGAACACAGAATCTTATATGTATTTGTTTTATCAATTTTTTGAAGTTCATCAATAAAATTTTTCGCCTGCCGATCAGTACCTGTCACTTTTTCGGAGTACTGAAAGCAATCAAAAACTATATTCTTCATAACAACATAATATCGTGATTAACCCAGCGTAGTCGAGTATAATGGTAACAATGCAAAGAAGTCTTAATTCCTATATGAGCAAATACAGGTATGCTTCCATACTTCTTAAAGAGCTCGTAATTACTGATTTCAAATTACGATACCAAAATTCTTTTTTGGGATATCTGTGGTCTGTATTAAAGCCACTTTTCCTCTTTGCAATTCTCTACATAGTATTTATTAAGTTTTTGCGCGTAGACTTTGGAGTAAAAAATTCAGGAAACTATTTGCTCTTGGCTACCGTAATTTGGGGTTTCTTTGCCGAAGGTACAGGATTGTGTATTGGTTCTATAGTCGGAAAGGGCGATTTACTTAGAAAGATTAGCTTTCCACGATATGTCGTAGTGCTGTCTTCGGTTGCTTCTGCTGCTATAAATCTATTCTTAAATATGCTCGTTGTGAGTGTGTTTCTTGTTGTTGGCGGTATAGACTTTGACTTACGGATACTATGGATTATCCCACTATTCATTGAGTTACTTGTTTTGGTGTTGGGTTTGGGGTTTGTACTCAGTGCTGCTTTTGTTAAGCTTAGAGATATTAGCTATCTTTGGGATGTCGTGCTTCAGGCACTTTTTTATCTCACCCCAATCCTTTACAGCGTTAGTATACTTCCTGCGTATGCACAAAAAATCCTGATGATGAATCCATTAGCTCAAATAATGCAAGACTTAAGATATGTACTGGTGTCTACTGAATCACCTACAATCGGTACAGTATACGGAAACGATTTGTATCGATTAATACCTATAGCTGGGGTAGTGATCCTTTTAGTAGTAGCGGCACTTTATTTCAGAGCAAGTTCCAAAAATTTTGCGGAGGAAGTGTAATCCATGAGTGCAGAAAATACGGTCATTTCAATTAAGAAGCTTCGTAAAGAATTTAAGCTTCCACATCAAAAAATTAGCTCCGTTAAAGGTTTATTTACGAACATCTTTGCGTTAGGTGGGAATCAATATGAGTCTCAGGTTGCATTGAGAGATATAAATATCGATATTAAAGAGGGAGAATTTTTTGGTATAGTCGGTAGAAATGGGAGCGGGAAGAGTACATTACTAAAGATTATTGCAGGTATTTATAACCCCACGAAAGGTAGTGTAAAAATTAATGGACGTCTTGTGCCTTTTATTGAACTTGGCGTAGGTTTCAACCCTGAGCTCACAGGCCGAGAAAATGTTTATCTTAACGGCGCAATGTTAGGTTTTGCTAGAACTGAAATAAAATCTAAATACGACAAAATCGTAGAGTTTGCGGAACTAGAGCGATTCATGGATCAAAAGTTAAAAAATTACTCCTCTGGTATGCAAGTTAGGTTGGCTTTTGCTTGTGCGACAATACTTGCTGAATCTGACATCTTGCTAATAGACGAGGTACTAGCAGTAGGTGATGCAGATTTTCAACGCAAATGTTTTAATTATTTTAAGAAGCTAAAAAAAGAGAAAAAAACAATCGTTTTTGTAAGTCATGATATGAATGCAGTTCGCGAGTATTGCGATCGTGCTGTATTGATAGAAGACAGTCGAATCATAAAGCAGGGCAAGGTAGCTGAGGTAGCCTCTGCATACACAAAAATGTTCATGAAAGAGAACGAAAATTCTTCAACCGAAGATAAGATCCGTAAAAAACGCTGGGGGAATAACGATCTAAAGATAGAAAAAGTTTTAGTTACCCCATCTTCCGTGAAACAAAGAGACAAAAAAATAAAAATTGAAGCGTCATTTAAAGTTAATAAAACTACAAGAAATCCAGTGTTCGGATTCGTAGTAAAAAATGCTGCAGGAACAAACATGTTAGGAACGAATACAAAACTTTGGGGTATAGACACGGGTGCTTTTGAAGAAGGAAAAACCAAAACAGTCACCTGGACATTTGACAATATGCTCAATGATGGTGACTATACGATAGATGTTGCAGCCCATGATAGTGAGTCGGCGCAAGAGTACGACTGGTGGGAGGATGCAGTCGGGTTTTCAGTATTTAGAGAAATCCACGCTGATTATGTAGTAGAGCCGACTTTTACTACTGATATCCGCCATTAAGTTCTATTTCGGTATTATTTCTCTGCAACGAGAGCGTAATCACGAGGTCCGTGCACGCGCCTTAGTAAGTTCTTTATAGATGAATTTTTCGAAGCGTTACTAATTTCTTTTTCTGACATTTCCGGAGCCAATCTAATAATATCTGCTTTCTTAAAGCCCTTATGTTTTGCAAGAAATTGCATAATAGCTGGCGGTATAGGCTTCAAATGTGAAGGATCATAATGAAATGTAAACGCTCCTACAGAAATGTTTTCAGGATTTGGTGTCTCGAGAAGAAGTGTACCTCCGGGCACAAGTACCCTGTGTGCCTCGGCGATTAATCTTGCAAGTGTCTCGAAAGGTATGTGTTCTGCTATATGAAAACCACTTATGCCGCCAATAGATTTTGAGTCACTTTTCTCTAAATATTCTATCGCGTCACCAAGTTCACACTTAAGACCTTTATCATTCATCCTCTTTACCATTTGCTCGTTGAGATCAATGCCTATAGCGTTAAGCTTATTTTCCGTTAGTAGTTCGACAAATTCACCTCTTCCCGATCCTAAGTCAATTATAGGAAATTTCTGATAATCAACCTTTGAATTTGTAAATAGTTTTAAATGTACTTTTTGTTTCTTCTTTATCTCATCTTCTGACCCTCGAAAATTATTCTCCAGTTGAATATAAAAGTTGTCGAGAGTGTGGTCCTCCGCAAGTAGGTGTCTACTAACATCTTTCGCATCAATAGCCTGCTGACTATCTGGTCCTTTCTTTTTTGCTTTTTGGATAACTCGTACAATATGTTCACTTTCCTCGGCTCGCTCTTTAGCACTAATAGCTACATCATTAACTTCTGTGATATTTTTTTTCATAGCGTCGATTTCTGATCGTATTAATTTCTGACCCTCTTTAATATTGTTAAGAGTTTTTTGTACGTGGTGATTCGTTTCTAGTAGCTGCTCGAGTGCAGTGTCCGTTCGTGCAACACTTGCGCTCATAGCTCTGAGCTTACTTGGTAGTTTTAGTATTTTGGATAAAATCATATATACATTTTATTCTACTACACTAGCCAGTCCAAGCATCAATCACTTATAATAAAGATTAATACGCATTATGGAGAAGTCATGAAAGTTTATTACGACGTAACACAATTGGTTCATCATCAGGGAAGTATTACGGGCATACCCCGTGTTATGCACGAGCTTGCTATTAGGTTTATGGAAGATGATAGATTTCCTGATGTATCTTACGTCTCATGGGTTAAAGATCGCCAGCAGATGTTGTATGTAGACTATGATGAGTCAGTTAAGAATCGCAATGGCATCAAATATACGAATAAAGAAAAGAAGAATCTACAGATCGAAAATAAAACGAGTGAGCAAGAATCAGCCAAACAAAATATACACGAAAAGACGAGCTTGCAAAAACTGTTGAAAAGAATCCATACTAAACTAAGCTCAGTCTCTCCTAGGGCAGGACATTTTATCGAGAGATTTCGGGCCGATATCGTGTATTCAAAATACGAAGGGATTCAGCCTGGAAAAGGAGACATTCTTTTTATTGGTCACGGAGAGTGGTGGGATGAAAATTTTATTGATTACGTATTGAATCTGGCAAAAGAGGGTGTCCAGATAGTCCAGATAGTCCACGACTTCTTGCCTATATTTGACCCTCAGTTTTCTGGGCACAGTACTGAATCACTGCAGAAGTATTCGGAAAAAGTATTGCCTGTCTCTAGCCTGGTTTTAACAGTTTCTGAACACACTAAAAAAGATGTCGTGCGATGGCTTAAGCAGAAGAATCTCCCACAGCCTAAGATTGAATTCTTCAGATTAGGCGACGACTTTAAATATACTAAACCTAAGAAGCCAGTATTGAATAGCTTACAATCTTCTGTAATTAAAAATGACAACTTTATACTTTGCGTAGGTACTTTAGAAGCAAGAAAAAACTTCATGATTATGTACTACGCTCTAAAATTGAGCATTGAAAGAGGTCAGGATATACCTGCAATAGTACACGTAGGCAGAAGAGGCTGGAAGACCGAAAATATTTACGACATCATTACAGAAGATCCTGCTGTACAGAAAAAAATGTTTATTATGGGTGGTGTTAGTGACGAAGAATTAGCATGGTATTACCAAAACTGTTTAGCACTTTCTCATCCAAGCTTTGGCGAAGGGTGGGGCTTGCAGATTGCGGAAAGTGCTTTTTGGAAAAAACCGGCAATAGTGAGCAAAACTACTAGTATGCCTGAAGTAATCGGGGAGTTTGCAGCAGAATACGTTAGTCCCTATTCAAGTGACGAGGTACTTAACGCTATAATAAGAGTCTCTGATAAGAAAAGAAATGATTCTGTCAGAAAGAAACTAGAAAAGTACAGCCCGTTTACGTGGGATGAGTCATTTAACCAGATTAAAGAATATATTAGGGAGTTTCAATAATGCGAGTGCTACACCTGACAACACATAATGAAGATTGCGGTATAGCAAAGTACCAAGAGCAATACGTTGACTCTTTTACTCGTCTAGGCTTAGGTGAGCATGAATTTTCACTTTATTCACCGAATGAAATAAAAGTGAAGTCAAGAAATGATAGACGAAAAATGCTCGAAGAAATCATAACTCAAGCCGAAGACTTTGATATTGTTCACATCCAACACGAATTTGGCTTTTACTCAGAAGATGATTTTACGTATTTTGTCAGAAGTGTAAAACGAAAAGGGAAAAAAGTAGTAGTTTCTGTGCATACAGCTCCAAACGTAATTATGGGGAAGCCTAGACTTGGCGGGTTCGGACCTAGAAGTTTTGCTATGTATGCTCGGGAATTAATTAAATTCAGAAGATTCATGAGAAATCATATAGAGGGCTTTCTTCAGTCGGATATTCTATTGGTGCACAATAATCCTACTAAATCTAGTCTAGAGTCTTTTGGCGTTAAGAGTGAAAAAATTTCTCGTATAATGCACCCAGTGCCTATGGAGAGAAAACGGCACGATAGCAACTTTATTCGCTCACAATTAAAAGCAAAGAAAGAAGACTTCGTATTTAGTATTATTGGATTCTTGCATAAAAACAAGGGCGTAGAAGATGCGGTTCGAGCCTTAAGGTACTTACCAGATAATTATAAACTCGCTGTAATAGGTGGATTGCATCCTTTCAGTAATGAAGTGCGTATATATAACGATATTGCGGATCTGGTGGATAAGTTAAATTTGCGTGACAGAGTATTCATTACAGGGTTCATAGAAAATGATGACTTACTTGATGGATATATCCAAGAATCTGATGCTTGTGTGTATCCTTACGACAAAGATTACTATGCTAGTGTCTCTTCAGGCTCACTGAATCTTTCATTTGCCAACGGTGTGCCTGCCGTAGCATATCCAACAACATCATTCAAAGAAATGGTAGAAGTATACGACTCAATTAATCTTACACCAACATTTGCTTACTATGAGTTGGCAAAAACCTTGAAGTCACTCCAAGCTGGTGAAGGTCTATCGAGCGATGCAAAAAAGTACATGAAAGACTACTCTTGGGACCGACAGGCAGAGAAAGTATTTAAAGTGTACTAAGTAGCCTATAGCCTAAGTAAGATGATGCTTCTTTACCTGTCCCACACTGGCGTGTAGTTCTTGTAGAGAACTAAGTTGCCGTCAGACTGAAGAACGAGTTTATTAGGCTTTGAAGAGTTTGTTTTAGTGTCCCACACTGGCGTGTAGTTCTTGTAGAGAACTAAGTTGCCGTCAGACTGAAGAACGAGTTTATACAAACCATCCTCGGAATATAGGAACTCCCCAGTCTTCAAGGTGTGATTATCTAATGCGTTTAAGCTTGTGAACTCTCCCTCTAGAACATTCAAGCTTACTTTATTCTGCGAATAGTCAAACCAGCTTATTCCATCAGCAACTATGGCAAAATCTTCGTTGAAAGAACCTTGGTTAGAGGGGGAGGTAAAACTCCAGTTTATAGTAGCTGTTTTTCCGCTCTGGGTTGAACTCACAATGTTTGCAACTCTGTTGTTACTCAACCAGGAGTCGTCCTTGTAGATGCTCGTACTATCCCTGGGGTTGGCTGTAGCAAGTCGAGTGTTTTGTGAACTGAAGGTGGCAACACCACCGTTTTCAAAGTTTGTTTTTGCATAAATTTTTCTATTACTGCCCACTATTCCGTTATAAATCTTTTTGGTGCGTGCTTCGTCTGTGTATAAAGTGGTTCTAAGATTTTTAACGTGCAAATAGTTAGATGGAGCAACTACCTTTAGGGTGTAGTACATGCCCCAGTCATTCAACCATGCAACATACTCTGTTACAGGAAGTAAATATTCTTTGTAAACACCTGGTTCCCTAGGGGCTGTCATTGAAAATGTAAATGTACCTGTTTCACCTGGCCGTACTGTTTCTTCTTCTAATCTAGCTGCTCGATTATTAGTTATCCAGCTCGAATCAGCGAGAATACTAGCCTTATTTTTTGGATTGTTTGTCGATAGTCTAAAGTTATATTTGTACCATGTTTGATTACCGGTATTTTTAGCCTTTACTGTTGCGTAAACAGTTTGTGCTGGTTCTATGGTCGGGTGGTTACTGATTAACTGTGTGCGTCCTAAGTTAGAGAATAAAGTTTGTGACTCTATTGACCATGTATAGGATGCGTCTCCAGTAGTACTCCCAAACCAATCATTAAACATTCTCCAAAAGTTACGGTTTCCGTATGAACTACAAGAGTCTCCCGTGTTATATAAATTATCAAGAGCTGCTTGGTTTGGCTGGTAAGGGGTATAAATATAGAGGCCGGCTGTTGGTTGATTTTCTATGAAAACAGTAGAGCTACCACAACGTGAGAGATCAGGGTGGTAGTAAACATTATTATTGCGACCTGCACGATAGTTATACCACGATGGATTTGCTGCATAGCGCTCAAAAGCATTTGCCGCTTGCCACACTTGATTGAAGAATCCGTAATAATCTTCGTCACACGGTGCTGTATCTGGGCAACCATAACCCATAGCGATTTCGTATTGACGATTCCATGGCCAATCATCAGTAATTAACGATTGTTCTTTTTGAAGCATTACGAGAAGCACTTGCGGATTGATATCACAAGCACGAGCTACGTCGTAGATAATCTGAGCGGCTGATTTAGTACCTGAAGTAGTACTGCCAGTGCAATAACCTTCAGAACTCGAGACAGCACGCACATTTTCTGAGTAGTCTTTTAGGCATGTATAAGGTGCAGGGTTGCCACGAGAAGCCCCGTAAGCCGCACGGGTCGTCCCGGCATATGGCTGTGTCCCATTTGTGTCACATACCGGGACTTTTGAGTTAAGAAAACTTTGAATCTGACTAGGACTCATTGCTGTCTCATTTTTGAACACCGACTCGTCAATGATACGACCTGGATTAAAGCTACTGCCTGATAAAGCAGATACTTTTACTGTACTAAGTGATAGAACGCCTAGTAAGCCAACTAAGGTGAAGATAACAAAAAATGCAAGAGAGTAATTTAAAATTAGTTTTTTCATAGTTGCAATACTGTTTGTTGTGTTCCTATATAGTTTCCAGATTCACTTTTATAAGTGACGCCTACACCCCATTCATCGCTTGCTGATAGTTCACTGACAGGAAATGGTTCGTCGATACATATCGATGATGAAGCGTCAGCTCTAGCGCGAGTTGTTTTTGTTACTGTGTTCGCGCCACTTGTGAAGACGTATGTACATGTCCCGTTAGCAATAGCGTCAGGAGTGAATGCACTTACTTCAATCATTCCATCGTATACTCCGATATTTGAGATGACTACAGAAACCGGTGTAGATTGGCTGTCGTCATCTTGATCTGCCCCTGAATTATTTGGTTCCTGAGAATTATCTTCAAGGGGCTCTTGCTTAATTGGTGCTTCATCACCTGCGTTCGCTTCTTCTTCGGTTGGCGGGATATCAAATGATTCTTCAGTTACTTCTTGGGTGTCCGTATCATTCGACGTAAAAAAGTTAGTCGTACCAGTAGTTTCTAGAGCAACTAGCAACAGTATCGCCGCCATTAGGACTGCTACTGTTATGATGATTATCTTTTTTTTGTTTGAAGTTTTTGTTGTACTTCGACTATTCGAATACATACTAATATAGTAGCATAAAACTTAAGCTTTTTCAATAACAAATTCTGTAACATACACTCATGGTAAACTGTATTAAGCTCATGAATAAGATTAAT
Organism: bacterium; assembly: GCA_030427445.1. Taxonomy (GTDB): domain Bacteria; phylum Patescibacteriota; class Saccharimonadia; order Saccharimonadales; family SZUA-47; genus JAUIBQ01. Next base: position 13,689 of record JAUIBQ010000019.1, read on the forward strand.
CGAGAGAATAAATACACAGAGCAGTCTAATTTATGGTTTCTGTTGTTTGCTTTACCTATATTTACCTCGGTTTACTTAGCTATACTTGGGATAGTTAGCGTACTTTTATTGTTGTTCGAGGCTCAGATTGCGCTATTAGCAATAACAATTAGCTCAATTGTATTTATTTCTTTGGTGAGATTGCTCTGGACTCTTTGTCGGAAGACGATTACGTACTTTGGAGGAAAAAGTGAAAATAGAATCATTTTTCTCTTAGCCTTATTTTTTATCTTTATATGGGGTAGCTTTAATGTTAGGTATGTATCAGAGAATGTATATATACATAAAGACCCTGCAATCTATAGCAATACCGCCGTCTGGCTTACAAAACACGATAATATAAATATTCAATCTACTGAGATACTAGGAGAAAATGATGAGTTTGATCCAAGCAGTAATGGGATAGAGATGTTTTTCAATGACAGAAGTAGACTTTACGTGCAAGCACCACACTATTTTCCTTCTCTTTTAAGCTATTTCGGCACATTTTTTGGTTTGCACGCGATAGTATTCAGCAACATATTGATTGCGATGCTCTCTCTGCTCTTGTTTTTCACATTCTTGCGTTTCTTTGTGAGCCCAAGGTGGGCTTTACTCGCGCTATTGTTGCTAGGAACTAGTTTGCCTATGATTTATTTCTCAAGAGATACCTATACTGAGCCTTTGACTATAGTATTGATTTTTGGCGCACTTATAATGAACTTCTTATTGCTAAGTTTTATTCTGCCGAAAGTACAAAAAAATAATCAGAAAATAAACCGCCAGTATCTGCTCTTATTCCTATTAGCAGGTTTATTAAGCGGTGCTCCAGTTTTAGTAAGAGTTGATACTTATATAATTCCTTCATTGATGTTAGCTGCACTAACGCTTGCGTTGCTAATAATCAAGATTTCGAATGCTAAATTTTACTTACTGAGCTATATAGTCGGAAGTAGCCTTATGATCTTGCTGGGGTGGATTGATCTATCAAAGTTGTCTGCTGAGTATTACAATTCTTTGCATACAGAAATAATTAGCCAAATTGTGTTATGGGTTTTTGTTTCGTTCATATCAATCTCGGTTATTCAAGTGAAAAAAATTCATTCCATAATTAACAATCTAGTTGATAAAGTTAACACAAGGAATGGATTACTAATCTTGAGCTTAATCTTGTTTTTAAGCTTTATTTTTATAGTATCAAGGCCACTTTGGCTCGAAGTACATAGAAGCTACTTTAATAATGAGTATGTAGCAAGTCTGCAAGAAATCAACAACCATGAGGTAATCGACGGAACTAGGTTCTACGCAGAGCAAACTCATCTATGGATTGTTTGGTATTTAGGTATAGCTATACTGCCAATGGGTTTCGTGGGCTTTACTCTATTTCTTGTTCGATTTGTTAGGACCAAGGACGTTAGGAAACTCGCTACTATGATTATTTTTCTATCTCTTACAGCGGTTTATTTTAATTATCCAAGAATAACGCCTGATCAGATATGGGCGTCTACCGGTTATATTCCCACTATTTATATTCTTTGCTGTATATCTTCTGTTCGAAGTCGATAAAAGAGTAAGTATAAAAAAGAGTTTAAGATATTTCTTAGTTTTTGCCGTGTTCTTGGTGTTATTGTATCAACCATACAGCACAACAAAACCTTTCTTGACGCATAAAGCATTTGCTGGATTTTGGGACGAAATCGATTTAATATGTGAGACAATTCCAAAAGACCACGTAGTAATGGTGGTGGGTTCCAATTCTCGGAATATAGTATTTCCACTTAAGTCGTATTGCGGACTTGAAGCAGAGGGCATGAAAGAACCGAGTGAACAAGATTTTGTTAATGCAAAAAATAATGCAGAAGAACTAGGATACGAAGTAGTAGTGTTATTAGTGGGCCATGACTATGATTATTTGCCTCGTGGTTCTGAAATACTGACCCTGTCTACAACACCTTTTAATGAATTGGAGAGGACGCTTATAAAAAAGCCAACAGGTCTAAATTCATATAAGAGAGTTATATTTCTGTCATCTATTGATAACGATGGTAAGCTTATCCCATTTTCAGTTGATAGCTATTCTGAAAAGCTATAATAAGTATTAAATAAGTATGCGTATATGAAAAAACTTAAAGAGACAATAAAGCTAATTTTATCTAACGCTTATATTCGACGAACCAGAAGGATATTTGGAAAATATTGGTATAGCGCTATCTCGTCGACCTATCTACTAAGCGTGCCAGCGAGCGTATTAAATCCGTTTACGTTCATGAGAGAACAGCGTGCGGTGATGGCAGGGAAAGCTAGCTATTATAATGAACTAACACGCCTTCAGAATAAGTCAATGGTAGGTCTCAGAAGGAATATACATAGGCTTGAGAAGGCTTTGATAATGAAGCCACGTAGAAGAGTCTTTGCAAAAGACTACATTACCGAGACAGTAGAATGGTACGCGGGAGTAGTTGAAAAGGTTAATAATGGGAACAAGCACGATGATGGGGAGCTAGTATGGGCCTATAGTGTACTTAACGAGTATTTTAAAGTAATAGACACCAACGAAGAGCCCTTTAAGACTGCAAAGGGAATATTTGAATCTATTACATACCGTCCATTAGAGGATAACCAAAAACCTTTTATCCAGCCTAAAGCTAAAAATCTTCCAACTTACGATCAGCTTGCAATGCTCAGCGAGAATAGAAGA
>JAUIBQ010000020.1 GCA_030427445.1 bacterium
AATTTGATTAAGTTACTCATAGTAACCTCCTTTCATTTGATATTTGTTGCGAAAAGGGGACACCTTTTCTATATCTAGTATAAGAAAATTGGCACTCTCGTGTCAAGAGTGCCAATTTTATGAGCGTGGTCTTTTATTTCTTTTTCATCAATTGTTCTAACGAAAGGCCTGTTCTTCGTTCAAGCTTCATCAACAGACTCATCAGCAACCCTGTAGCACCCATTAGTAGCGGCAGGCTGACTAAAGGCAGGCTAAGCAACCGCAGCTCGGCATACTGCGCGTTGAATTCGCTGGAATTGGTTGGTGCCGAGATAAACACGATAGTCAGCGCATACGTCCACACCCCTAAAATCAGTAGCAGTAGTGCGTAGCCAGATACCGTCCAGGTGACAAGTCGTCGAAACTTGGCATCAGCATCTTTCTTTATGGCGTTTCGTATTGCATCCATATCGAGCATAGTAGCTAGGCCCTTTTCTATCAGATCGTATCGAAAACGCAGCAAGCCTGCTATCACTACCGCGCCAGCTATATAAATGGCCGACCTTCTCACAGCCAACCATTCTTCGCTGAGCCCTAGCACGCTAATTGCGCCTATCAGTAGTATTCCCACAATCGCGGCGATGGAAAGATAGCTGATTTTACGCCCCGTGGCCAGACTATATAGCTCAAGTGCTAGCGGGAATACGAGTGCTACCACCATGCCCCACAGTGGCCCGAGCTTTGATTCGTCACTAAGGTACAGCAGCACTATTGTAGGAATGACAAAACCAAACACCAGCTGGGTGTACATTGGTAGCGGCTTAGAACGCTGTTTGGTCATAGATGCATAATACCAGAGAACGCTAGTTTTTTACTTCTAGTGCGTCTATGTCGATTTCAATATCTGATAGCTTTTCTGCCACTAATTTCCTTACATCGCGTACACCACGATTGTAGATTTCTGGTGCCAAGTGTTCCGTCACGATATCTATCACATCTTGGGCGGCTATTATGCCAGCGGTCGAGTCGCCGATTTCATCTATCCGCGTGATAACTTCATCTACACACTTTCGTTGTAGCTCTTCATCCTCTGAATCCCATTTTCGATGCATAGGTTTATTTTATCAAACACTGACCCGTTACTATCTTTGCTAATGCTAGCAATTAGCTCTTGCATATTAATCTTAATATTGTAAAATAAGGTTATGGCTACACATTATGCAGCAATCATCCGACGACGCAGCTACCGTATACGCGGGGGCTGTTCCTGAACATATAAATATTTAGAAGCCTTAGCAGCCCCCGCAAGAACTTGGGGCTGTTTATTTTTAAAGGATATTGTATGAAAAAAATTATTGAAGCAGGTCACTACTACCAAGTAATGGGGCCGTCGATGTCGAGTCTGCAGGGATGGGAGCTTGGCAAGGAGCTCGCCAAGGAGCATGAAGGAAGTGAGCTCGTACTGTTTGTCGATGATTACCACGACGAGCAGACATTTAGTGAGGCTGGCGATAGCTATTTTAGTGACGCACAGATCGATGCCATCGCGACACGACTCATGAGCGAGGCGGATCACGTATTTAGTGAGTCCGCCCTGGCAAAACTTGCTCCCGAAGCTGTCACGGAGTTATTAGAAAACGGTTTGGTAAAACTTAAAAAAGGCGTGTTCTCTGCTGCAGGGGTTCGCTTGGGGCAACTTCGGCGACCAAGACATTACCTCGTTTAATCCTACGTGTGTCTTTTTAGATTACCTGCTACTGCGCGAAAAAGCATTGCTTGGTGGACATCAGACGACAATACTGCCTGAGACTTATGAGAAACAGCAGGCACAGTTAGCAAATGTACTGGGCAGACTTTCTGTACCAGGCCTTGTAGAATACTCAACTATTCTCTATAGTGTAGACGAATCGACAACATATCAGGAGGTCACACTATGAAAACTCCTGCAAAAATCGGTATTGTATCAGGTGTTGGTCCACTCGCGGGCGCGGATGTACTAGCAAAAGTACTAGAAAATGCAGCCGAGGTATATGGGGCGGTGGAGGATAGCGACTATCCAGATATCGTTCTAATAAGTCACGGCGTCCCCGGTGTCGATAACACTGGTAGTCTCAGCATTGCATTCGAACAGCAAATCATTGCGATGGTTCATGACCTAGAATCACAAGGGTGTAATATTATTGGCATTGCCTGCAACACAGCGCATCTCTTCTTGCCAAAGATTATTACTACACCAGAAACCATCGTGATTAATTTGATTGATGTTGTTGCCATGGCTGCAAAAACAAGCGATTGCTCATTTTTACTGCTTACCTCTGCAACTTCAAAGGAGCAAAAGCTATATCACAGCTATCTGAGTAAACATCACGTATCGTTTTCGGAAACTTCGATAGAACAACAGAAGCACCTCGATGATGCAATCGGACATGTTATGGCACACAAACTACCCGAAGCAGGCGAAAGTATACGATACGCTCTAGAGCTATCGGATCATTATGACGGCATCATCGCAGGCTGTACGGAGCTTCCGCTTGCCCTAAGTGCATGTAACACCAGTGGATTCACAGAGATAATTGACTCAAACAACGAACTCGCGCTTGCCCTACTGAAATATTATTACCACTATGAAGCCGTCCGTGTGGTCGGGAGTATGTCGGTAAAAAGGGCAAAGAAAGAAGGAGAGTGAACTCCTCTTTTTCCTTGGCACGCAGTAGTAGGGGAAGTCAAAACGATAGTAGACGATGCATCACCCTAGGCTGTGCTTAGTCAACTTTTACCGTCTTCGCAATCTGAGTCTGTGTATCTTTAGAGTCGCCTACGTTTATATAGACGACTGAGTTTCCCGCTTTGAAGAAAAGGTCGTAAGCAACAAACCCAGCGTCGCCGTGATTATGTGCGTATACTTTAGTCCCCGATATAGGGTCTACCCCCTCATATGTCTCACTGCCCGCATAAGCCCCATACATCATGCCACCATGGTTTCTGACAACATAGCCAGCAGCGTTTTTAGTAAAGAACGAATCTAGTGTGTATACAGCTATTCGCACTACACCATTTGAGCCAGCTAGAGCTTTTATATTTGTGCCGTTAGCTCCCATTCTATTAGTACTCGACTGAGTTTGTGTGATTTTAAGATCGCCCCACTCTTTGGGGTAGGCGAGACTAAAGCCTGTTGATTCATCATTATAGGCAATATATCCATCCGGCATAGCTTGTGCGTCTTCTGTTTCTTCAGAGACTACTTCTTTTTTCTTATCTTCTTGTTTGGTGGTCTGTTTTTCGTTACTTTTGGATTCTGAGTCTTTGGCAATGAAATTTTGCCAAAAAATAAAGCCTAGCGCTCCTAGTAGTGCCACCACTAGTACGACTACGATAATGACGTGTGCTGAACCTTGTTGTTTTTTCATGTGCTGCCCTTAAGTGTAACTTTGTATTTATTGTAAGTATAGCGTAGTTTACTTCACTTGAAGTGTTTTTTATATTGTTAAACATTACACTCGGCAGGAATATCGGCCTTGAGGCCTCCTGCTTGCTTGTTTGTTCGCTTCTTCTAGTATCTTACTGGTTCATCTTTGCGCTCCCTAGGGGCTCAAAGTACGGCAGGTAGGCGTTACGCCTACAGGCTACTGGTCTTCAATGATTCGGTCTCGGACTAGTTTGGCAAATTTAAACTTTGGCATGGCTATATAATAGCAAAAAGACACCCTACGATGTCTGAAAACTAAATACTTCCGAGCTGATGGCGCCTAATCTTGGTGGGTAGAGGGGTCCTGATCTTGTGAAGCAAGAATTCGATCCGTAGCTCTACGCAGCCAGTGCCTGAAAGAGTCCTCTGCCATATCTCGTCTATTTTCCCGCGCTACAGCATCAGACACATCACGATCTTTTGCTCTAAGATAGGTTGCGAGTTCATCTACAAGCCCGCCAGCGTCTTCAGGAAAAAGAGGACCTTCAGTGAACGGCGCGTAGTCATCATAATGATCACTCATAAAATATATTTTACACTACTGTTTTCATTTTGTCAATATTACTTCCGTATTGTGAAGATTGATGCTTGTGTTTTATGCATACACCATATATCGGCAAATAAACGGAGGTACGCACGACAGAAATATCGCTCCACGCTGTTCCGCTCCTCCATTCAAAAAGGTATATAAGAACGAAACAAAATTAGTAATCTATTCGAATGTAATTGTCTTCACGAACTCAGGTATTACATCCCTGATTCGTTTTCTATCTGCGTCAAATTCTGCAACCAACGCATCAGAGTACTTTTCGATTTCACGAGTAACACTTGGTAACGATAGCTGATAGACAGCCTCGTCGGTTGCAACAAGCACATTGTACTGCGAGCCTAACCCCGTGTGTGCCCGTACTTCATAGTAAAGTGTGGGCCATTTATCCTCTGCCTTGGCATCTACTGATTTGGTGTACGTGTCCTTGGTTTTCGTAAGTCCCTGGCCTTGAAAGTCATCACGGCGGACTTCCCAATCATTGGCTTTGGTTGAATATCGTACGTAAATAGCTGCCCCTGAGTTTAATATCTCGATATCTTCGTCTAGCTTGTACTTCTTCGCTGAAACATCACCATCCCAGTCACTTGGAACTGCAAAAGAGACACCAACCCCTTCAATAGACTTTACGGACCAACCATCAGGAATAGTAGGCTCATACCCCTTGTCTGCTACGGGCTGCTGTTCCTCTTGGACGCTACTAGTCTGATCAGTCTGTTTAGTAGATTCTGTGTCTTGACTCATGAAATTCTGCCAAAAGATAAAGCCAAGCGCTCCTAACAGTGCCGTCACTAGTACGACTACAATAACGACGTGTGCTGAACCTTGTTGTTTTTTCATGTGATGCCCTTTAAAGTGAGTTTGGTATTTATTGTAAGTATAGCGTAGTTTACGTCGCATGAGGCATTTTTACAGTTTGTATGTTAGGCTCGACAGGAATATCGGCCTCGAGGCCTCCTCCGCTTGTTCATTCTGGCAAAAGCGAGCTTTTCCAGAATTTCACTACGCTACACGAACCTATGGCTAGCGTCAGCTAAAACTGCCGCGCCATAGAACCAAATCTTGTGAAATTACCAAAAATAAAAACCCCAGCTATGCTGAGGATATTATTTTGGTACACAGTAGTTGAAGAAGTTCAAAACGAAATAACTGCTCAATTCACCGTTGCTGGTGCTGAGATGAGTTAGTTTCATTCAACACGTCTTTCTCAAAGGTATTTGCGGCAATCGAAACGAGTAAACCACCTATGAAGAAACCGATTAGTCCGTACAGTAGCGCTTTAGTATCCATAACTTATCGTAACCTCTTGATTGTGCTTATCAATTCTTCAGAACGGCTTTTGCTCCCGTTTGGCAGCTCCATACTGGGGTTCATGCAGTGTTCTACGTGGTCTTTCAGCAGCTCCATCGCCACCGTGTCTAGCGCAGACTTTACCGCGCCAATCTGCGTCAAAATATCGATACAATAGGTATCGTTTTGTACCATCTTTTCGATGCCACGCACTTGTCCCTCTATGCGGTGCAGGCGATTGGTGACTGCTGGTTTATTGGTTGCGTATCCGTACTGCATGCTAGTTCCTAATGGTGATGTTCGTGGCCAGACATGTGTTTCATAGTTAACGCGTGGCCCTTTCCTTTGCTTAGTAGGTATTTGTTCACTGGCAAGGCAGCGAAAAACGCTGCCGTCAGCGATATTGGCATCGCTATCCAAAATAGTGGGTTTACGAGTCCTGCATCCATAGCGCCTGGTATGATCGCCATCACGATATTATCTACTACTTCCATTGTCGCGATAGACAATGTATCTGCGTACACAACGATAGACAGCGCAGCAAAAAATGTCATGCCAGACTTTACGAGTGGCAGTGTAGACAGTAAAAAGCCAAAGAAAAACGCTAGCGCTACAGCTAGTGCAATGGTTGCAATGGCACTCCACCCAAAAATAGTGCCGATTACCAGTCCTGTCACTTCACCTATCGCACACCCAGTCAGACAGTGAAGGGTAGCGGATACGGCAATCGTGTTTGAATTTCCGTGCATAGTTTTATTATACCCTCTGGGGGTATAATATTCAAATGAGTTGTTTACTTTGATAAAATGGATGTATGCGCGTAAACAAACTACTCACTGCGCTTACCACTTCGTTCGTAGCGGTTTTCTTTGCTGTTCATACGCTCACACCCACGGTATTAGCAAATACTTCCTATCACCACGGTGGCCACGAGGGCACCGATAGAGCACAGTGCAAAACATCATGCCAGTTTACGAATTCAAAGAGAGAAAAGTTTCAGCCTAAGGCTCAAAAAAAGCAAGATAAGAAACATCACACTTTTCAGACTGTTCAAACTGCTACAAAGATACTGAAGAGAGTGCGTACACTGGCTGCGACTCTTTTCTCAAGCTCATCTTGGCGACCACCTGATAAAGTAACTTTGCTCACGCTTTCTCAAACCACACGATAATCCCGATTTCATTTTTACGTTTTAACAATGAAAGGGATACATGAATAAACTATATTTGATTTTAGGGGGCATAGTGGTTGCGTTCCTCGGAGCATCTATCTACTTTAGAGCGCCCGATACTCCTCGTCTTGGCATGGCACAAGATGACCACGGAGGTAAACATGTCAAGACAAAAGCTTATGGCGGAAATCAACCGCCTACCTCTGGCGACCACGCCGATCCAATAGAATGGGGCTACTATGATACACCGCAGCCAGACGTGAACACGCTTCATAACCTAGAGCATGGCGGAATCTACGTTAGCTATACGGACGAACTCTCGAAAAGTGACGTCAAACTACTAAAAGCGCTGCTATTCAAGCCATTTAGCGATAAATCCTTTCAACCATTGAAGGTGATTATGGCACCACGGCCAAACAACGATGCAAAACTCATCCTGAGTTCATGGAACCGAAGCTTGAAGCTAAACGAGTATAATAAGCAGACTGTTATTGACTATTACAAAACCAACTTAAATATGAGCCCTGAACCGCTCGTGAGGTAACATTATGAATAAGCAAGCAAAATACATCATTATAACTGTAGTCTTAGTCCTGGCAGCTGCTGTCATTGTCATAGCCATAAAGACTCAACTCGATATCATCAACGGCAATGCAAAGTCGAGCCAATCAGCGCCACAAAATCTCGAGGAAGAGTATTCTAGGCTATACGGTGATACTTTTGACGAACAATACATTGCCGGTATGCTAGCCCACCACGAAGGTGCAGTAAATATGTCTGAACAAGCCTTGGCGAAGACAGAACGGCCCGAAATACGCCAGCTTTCGCTGGACATCATCGAGTCGCAATCCGCAGAAATATTAAAGATGAGAGAGTGGCAACAAAAGTGGCGTTATGAACAAACTTACAGTGGCGGCCACGGCAGCCATGGCGGTGGTGGCAGCGAGATGGCAGGGCATATGGTTGCGATGCAGGATGCATTAAATGACAAGTCTGGAAAGGCATACGAAAAGGAGTTCTTGAAGCAGATGATCATACACCACCAACAAGCCGTGGAAATGTCGCGCCCAGCTGAAAAAAACGCGGCTCACCACGAAATCAAATCATTAGCGAAAGATATCATTAGTGCTCAACAAAAAGAAATAGACATGATGAAGCAATGGCAAGTCGAGTGGGGCTTTGCATCAGAGCAAAACTAATTTATGAATAAGCCACGTATCATTATCAGCTCTCTACTGGCCAGTGTTTTGGTGCTGGGGCTACTTGTTTTACTGTGGCCAGATTCGTCGGATAGCAATCAGACAGTTGATACGAGTCGAGTATTCAGCCTGGTAGAAGTCGAAAACCACAGTACCGAAAATGACTGTTGGACGGTCATAGAAGGTGGCGTGTACGATATCACCTCTTATATCAGCCGTCACCCTGGAGGCAATGAAATACTAAGAGCATGCGGGGCAGACTCTACACAGCTGTTCAGTACCAGAACAGATACTGACGGCAACTCGGTAGGCAGTGGCCAGCCACATAGCCCAGTTGCCGAAGCACAGCTTGAAAAGATGAGAATTGGGCGAGTTTCAGAGTAGGATTCCTGGTACACCCGACAGGAATATCGGCCTTGAGGCCTCCTCCGCTTGTTTATTCTGGCAAAAAGCAAGCTTTTCCAGGATTTCACTGTGCTTCACGAACCTATGGCTAGCGCCAGCTAAAGCTGCCGCGCCATAGAACCAAATCGTGTGGGATTACCAAAATAAAAACCCCAGGTACGCTGAGGATATTATTTTGGTACAGCATAATGAACGAAGTTAGAACTATTTTTGCCCAAGATCGAGGGTAGTAAGGACTTTACGTTGACGCCAATCTCTGTTTGGAAACATGTCGACGAGCGAAATATGGTCAATATAAATATGTTGATTACTGCTCAGTCGGCCTGCTTTCTGAATTGTGCTATGGGGGATATACCCCTCACGATTAAACTCTGGGTTGTTGAGTAGGCCGCCATTATCCTCGATTAAATCAACGAGTTTAATATGAAGATTATTTAGGGGTTGAGTTCTATCTATTAGTACGACGTTAGTCGTCCCTAAAACTGTATCTCGTGTAGTACTCACTTCTAACCTCGGAGTTTGGCCCAATAATGTTCGTAGCTTGTGATCAAACCGTATAGAATCTCGATCGATTGCAAACGCATTCACAAAAGTGACATGCAAAGGCCACTCACTCATTTCAAACACTTGAGGAGTATGGTTCAAATCTATAAAATGCACTAAGCAATATTTTTGCGAATAGGTCATAGGTAAAGAATAACAAAATCTACCCCTGATGAGGTAGTTTTCATGTTACATAGAAATTGGTACACCACCGACAAGGATGTTTACACAAGACTTAAGCAAGAAGGTGAACGTTGGCGAAGCATATTAGACCCAATGTATAGGAGTTATAGATTACAGATACAGAAACGTGATTAGTATATCCCAGCCTAAATATACACATAGTAATAGAGTTATAAATAAGTATCTACTCAGTAGATGTTTATTGGTATTTCTATTCTCTACATTATCGACTAGTTTATTCTGGCGTATAATTAAGCCATGAACACGACAAATGCCGACTACTTTACGTTCAACGCACATAATACTATGCTGCTCATCGGACAGAGTGGATGTGGGAAAAGCTATCTAGTACATAAGCTTGTCGATAGGTATATTCAATCTCATACACCAGACGAGCTTAAGTTCGCCATATTCGACTTGAAACAAGTCGAGTTCGTCACACCTGAAGATATTAATCCAGAATACTTGCTATTTAACGTAGTGTTAGACCCTACAAGCGGGTTGGATAAGTTAGACGAGTTGACACGTATGGCGCAAAATCGAGTGGCCGAAAACACTACTAATCCTCTAATCTTCGTTTACATTGAAGAAAATGATATGGCTCATTTAGACCCAACTCGTTTTGAAAATGCCATGGTGGACCTTAACCTTATAGCGAAAGAAGCTAATGTTAAAGTCATCTATTCAACTTCAAGCCCAAGCCCTGAATCGGTGTCAGATAAACTAGTGGAAAGTTTCGAGCTGATTCTATCTGGAACTATCACAAGTGGTGATGCAGAGCGACTTGAAATTAATAAAGGTGTTAATAATTTAGAGAAATTTAGTTTTTCTGTTAAGGAAAAATTGTCAGTGCATTAGACAGGGTGGGGTGGGGGTGGCTACGCCTGGCGGCATAAGCCTCACACACGACGTGCGCAGCCTATAGTAGAGTTTTTTATATAAAGCACTTTCTAAACGAAACCTCCATACCTTTTAGCTATATAGTTGTTTACTGTAAAAATCTTATGAATATATAGTGGTATAATTTTGATAATATGCACGAGTTTTTAGTTAAGTTTGTAACAATCTATAAGAAGCATCCAGTTTGGTACACAATTTTGGCGCTATTCATTACCGGTATTACAGCATATACTATACTCATACCTCTATTTATCTTCATGGTGTATGTAGGTATCTACTACCTGGTATATCTATTTAAAACGCTATCATATTACAAAACGCCAGACTTCCTCTCAGTTAAAGAAAAGCTAGCCGAGAAGATTGTTGAATACAACGAGTTTGACCATTTTATGGATGAGACCCGTGACTATATACGCTCAAAACAGCAAGAACTTACAACTGGAAATGTACGTAACAGTACTCTAACCGTTTATAAGAACTCTCAACTCGATGTTTACAAGTACATAGTCAAATACTTTTTCAGGAATACGAAGATTGACGAGTCGTCTATGCAGACTATCGAAGCAATCTTGCAGAAATATAACACTATAAATCAGACGCACGAGATTCTAACGGATGAATATAACGAGCTAATGGAATACATCCAGAAGCACATGTATAGGGGTGCTTATATATTCAAATCTATGACCATGAAGAAGCTAGGTTCGCGCAAATTACCTAAGTTCGAGAAGAACTACTACATGTGGTATGCCTTTAATTACACATCACCGACCAACCGCAAGTCATACAGTAATTCAATCGTTCTAGACGAGGAGCGATTAGAAGATTTTGCAGAGTTCCTGAACAATCTCATAGCATACAGAAAATCTGCAAAGTATCAGCGCCAGCTTATGACCCCACGACTAAGAGAAAGTATTCTTATACGAGACAAGTACGCTTGTAAGTCCTGCGGCATATCCAAAGAAAAAGAAGCACATTTGTTGCTTGAAATCGACCATATTACACCCATCTCTAAAGGTGGTATAACTATTGAAACAAACTTACAGGCCTTGTGCTGGAAATGCAATCGAACAAAGGGCGCTAAGATTTTAATAGACAACACTCCTATCCCTGCATAATCAATGCTTCGAGTTGCATTATCGCAATTACCGATGTTTACTTTTCTCCAGGTGGGGAAGAATAGCTATAAGTATGCAATAAGCATATGACTAATATAGGCTACTGTTAACAGATTAGATGCAGTAAGTTATGCCAGTTTTTGGCTATAGCATTTTATATGCTATTCGCTATATTCGTCTTCAGACTGCAAGCTATTCAATTCACTTGTATAGGTATCGTCAGGCAAGTTACCGAGCATACTTTTTTCGCAAAACTCTTTATAATTATCGCCAACCCTATACTCAAGAAGAGCAATATATTTATTTTTAACTTCACCTCTTTGGCCATCTCTTAACTCAAGGCGACATATTGCAGTGTTATCTAACTTATCTATATTAGATTGTTTCGCTATTTGGTTCGAGTTATTAATCGTGTAGCCGATATAACCGCCAATAAGTAAGCACACTGTGCAGGCTGTAATTAGTTTTGATGTATTATTCATGCTTGCGTCCCTCTATTAAAAAATTAGCTCAATAACTGCTGATACTAATAACAATTTGTAGACGAGTACCCATATCCGTAATCATAACTGCTGCAATGGGTTGGTGAATAGCTATTAGCGCCATTTTGTCCATCAACTCCGTCTACGCCATCTCTTCCGTCTTGTCCCTTCAGCTCATTCTTGTGAGATTGTACATAGTTGTGTATTTGTAGCGGTGTATTGAAGTATACAAAAGCTGAAAAACCTGCACTTATAATACTGAGGACTATTGCAGCTATAGAGATTACTACAACCCATTTCGGCCATTTTATCTTATGAACTTTTCTTGATTGTCCTTCAGGAAGCTGCATGAACTACTCCAGTTTGTTTTATATATTTATTGTAAGTTATCCTGTCAATCGTAGCTCGGGACTGGGTTAATCCTGCAATCAAAGTTACCTCGTATGCTGTTTTCGTAATAGTCATAAGGCGTGCTCGCCGACTTTAAATCATTCCATACACTACTTGGCATACCGCAGTAATGGTAATATGTGCTACCTAACTTGATAACCATATACTCATTACCGGCATCATACCATGCACCCTTAACCGTTGAGTCCGATTCCTTGAGCGGCTCGAATTTACTTGCTAATACATTCACTTTGTCATCACGATATTTTACCGTTACATAGCCAGAGTTAGGCGAAAGAAGCAAAAAGTATAATCCCAAACTACCGACAAGCAGGGCAAGGCCTATATATATCCACGAGTAGTCTTGTTTGCTTTGACTCATTTTGTGAGTGTTCTCTTTACACGCTTAGAAATAAGGAAATACGGAACCCAAATAAATGCAGCTATTACGTTTCTTCCTACGTCGCCGGCGTATTTACTCATGAACGCCTGTATTTCTGAATTACCCGAAAGACCCGAGGAATCAAAGATAGAAGATGCCACCGCGTAATCTACAATCCCGTATAAAGCCCCGAAAACGAGGGTCACTATTGCAAATATCTTTGCCGACTTGCGCCTCCGGAACAATTGAACAAGTGTAGTGACTATGAGTATGGCATAAACAAAAACGGCAATGTTTTCAAAAGTTATCAGTGTTTGGAGTGTATCGCCTAAGCCATACTGATATTCGTTGAGCGCCGATATGTCGGACGATGACAGGGAGTCGGAAAAAAGATTTATTAGAGTAAGCAATAATGCCAGGAACTGTCCTACTATAAATAACGCCAGCCAGCCTTCAAGTCCAATTTTTCGCTCACGCTGCTGAGCTTTTGTCATTTTATCTGGATTCGTTGTCTTGGAAACATAGGAGTCGCCAAGTGATAACTGTTGCTTAAGTTTTTCTGCCTTTGGATAATTTTCGCCACGGGTTTCGATTGCCTGATTTATAAAGTCTAGAGCGTCATCATCGTGACCGTTGAAGTAGTGAACTAAGGCCTGTAGTTCGTAGAGTTTATAACGGGCTGCGCCAATCTCTTCGTTATACTGGTACTTTTCAGCAAGCGCATCCAGCCGCTTTTGCACCATAGAAAGCAAAGAGTCATCTCTTTCTCCAGATGTTGCATCCTTGAGATTTAGCTCGATAGTCCTAACATGCTCTTTATAGCTCTGCGCGGCTTTTGAATGAGGGAGTTGCATTATTGAACGTCCTCCCAGTTCCTCTCGCTGGAACTAACATGAGACGAAGCTGCATCTCTATTAGCCTTCCTTCTATTCAACAAGATGATTCCAGCTATAAGTCCTGGCACAAATGCAAGCATTCCAAGTGCTCCAAGTAGGAACAAGAGGACGTTTGCGATAGTTACGAATATAGGTGTACTACCGTATAGCTCTGCATTATCTCCCTGGGAAATACTTGCCCCATCGGAGATACTTGGAGCTACAGTCGATTCACTAGTAAAGCTACCAACTACAAAGTTAACTATCGCATATAAAAATACAGATAGAATAATCATAGATATCGGACCAACGATGAGAAATATAGGTAGTTTCAAGCTTGTTTTATTCTGACTCATGCAACATCCTTCCATTTACGAGCGGTCTTATTTAATTCCGACTTTTCAGTATCAGCATCAATACCTTCTTGCGGTTCTATATTGTGTAGCTTCTGAAGGGCAGTAGTGATATTTTCAAAATTTGAACTAGCTTCTGCGTCACCTTTTTGTGACTGATTATGAAAGAAAAATTGTGGATTTAATTTCATTGCCATTGGAGCAGCTAAGAAATAATTCAACGCAATTACGACACCCCAAACCGGTTCGCCCCTGAACAAGAGAATAATACCTAATGCTAGGGATATGAATTGTAAGGTTGATAAACCACTAGACATCATTCGACTAGCAAATGGATAAGTCAAGAAAGTTGGATATCGTTTCCACATCTCAAGCTCGTTTAATGTGAGTTTGTGTGCTATTTCATCCTTTAGAAGCGGCGCCTTCCTGACAGACATAAATAAGGCATACAGCTCATAAAGTCCAACAAGAATAACAAATACCCAGACCAGGTCAGGATTGAATGCTGCTATAATCGCCGCTATTAGTGCAAAAAAACCAATTACCATGTTCAATCCTTTTTGTTAGTAAATATTATTATATTACAACATCCCGAAGACAAACTAAAAAGCCCGCCACGAGCGATAGCCGAAGCTACCTATAGCCGTTTCCAGCTATAACAACAAGAAGAAGTACTCATGACGAGCTGTTTCTTCTTGTTGATTTCAGACCATGCCAAGCCGAGGCGTGGTTTAGGTCTATGCACACATTATAGCAAATCAAGCAACCCCTGTTATTAGGTAACTTATCCACAGGATTTTTGTATTTTTAGCAAAAAAGGTATTGACAAATTTACATCAGTGTGGTAGTATTAGAAGATAGTAATATAAATCTCTTAAGCCAGTCGGCACTGAAAATATGAATTGAACAAGAGCGACTTTAGGTCTTTTTGTTTTTTATATCGCTATAGATAATCAACTATAACTACTAGCATTACCCCTTGGTCTGAAGGGGATGTTTGGTATTGCCGCGGGGGTAAGCATGGCAAAAAGTAAACGGCGGAAGTCGCTCACAGAACATCAGGCTAAGTACATACTCGATATGAAACTGGCTCAAAAATTAAAACGGTGGTTTATGACAGATTAGTTATGAACGCTAGCGAAATATCTCGCTATCTCAACGAAAACAAAGCAACTCTCAGCAAGGTTAAGCCAACTAAGCAAGCACTCGAAAATGCTCAGTTTTTTTGGTCTATTTTCAAGCTCAATAAGT
Organism: bacterium; assembly: GCA_030427445.1. Classification (GTDB taxonomy): domain Bacteria; phylum Patescibacteriota; class Saccharimonadia; order Saccharimonadales; family SZUA-47; genus JAUIBQ01. The sequence continues at coordinate 14,535 of JAUIBQ010000020.1, forward strand.
TGCTACAACAGGGGTAGAAGAGTATAATTATAAGTGGCTACATTATAAGGACATTAGTTGAGATACGATAGGCGGTCTCTGGTTCCCTGTCCTTAGGGAGTAGCCCCAGAGGCCGCCTTTTGTATTGAACTAATTAAGGAGAAAGTATGAACGAGAATGGTAAATTAAAAGCTATCGCCCTGTGTAGGGTATCCACCGTAAAGCAGGGTCTGGAAGGCTCTAGCCTTGAGGCTCAAGAGCGGCGAGTATACGATGCGGCCGACTACTTTAATGCTGAAATAGTTAAGCTCTGGAGTTTAAAAAGGTCTAGCAAGAAAGGCGTAAACTACCAGCGAAAAGACTTAATGGATATGCTAGCTTACGCTAAGGCTGATAAAAAAGTGCAATTTATAATAGTAGATGAGCCCGACCGCTTCATGCGCGATATAGAGATGTATTATCACTGGAAGGTTGAATTTCGCGAGAAGGCAGGAGCAAAACTTGTATACGCCAAGAAGCCTCATCTAGCTACTGATACCAGCATGGTAGCTACGATGGAAGAAATGATAGATGTATTTCGTGGAGAAGCCGATAATCAAGGCCGTATTGATAAGACTACGAGCAACATGAAAGCAAGAGTTGCAGCTGGCTACTATCCAAGTAACCCTAAGACCGGTTATCAACGCTCCGAAACTCCAGGCTTACATATTCCGAAGGAGCCAGAGTGGTCTATACTGCGTAACGGCTTTTTGCAAATACTTGAAGGGGTGTCAATTAAAGAGGTAGTGGCAAGCATTAATGCTGCTGGGTTTAGAGAGAAGTCCGGAAAGCTACTCGATACACATCGCTTTAAGATAATGCTAAATGACCCTTTTTATGCAGGCATCGTCCAAATGTCAGATTGGAAAATCAATCCCAGGGGACTACATAAAGCAATGATTACTACTGAGCAGCATGAAGAGCTCAAAGGTATAGTGAAAGGTGCAGTTAAAAAGTCTCACAAGCAATATAATCCAGACTTTCCACTATCCAAGATAATGACATGTAAAGAGTGCTTAGAAGAAGGTGCTAAGAACCCAAAAATAGTCGGCTACAATTGCCATAATGGTAGAGGGAACACATACAGTAGATACAGGTGCCGTGGCTGCAATAAAAATTACATGCTACGAGACGAGTTACATAGTAAGCTAAGCGACGTATTATCCAGTCTCAAGATAGCCGAAGACAAGATGGAAGACTTTTTAGCCGGTTTACGTCATGTGTGGCAGATAGAGCAGTCTACTTCACTAAACACAGCCGAGGCACTAAAGAGCCGTATCAAAGCCTTAGAGCACGATAAAAAAGAAGTTGTGCTCAAGCAGGTTCGCGGTCAGCTATCAGACGAAAGAGTGGACTTGGCTATTGAGGCATTAGATGAGCAGATTGTTACTACTAAAGTGCAGCTAGATTCTATAGAGTTAATTGAGCAAGACTTTGCTGACTTCGTAGAGTTTGCCATCAACACCGTAGAGGGTTTTAGGGAAAAATTCTGGGAGTTAGACCAGGAGCATCAGGTGTGGTGTAAACAATTATTATTTCCAGACGGTTTTTCGGTTTCACGAGACAAAAAAGTTTACACACCAACTATCAGTGAGTTCTACCTCTGTATAAATAAAGAAAAGAGCCCAGAATCGGACTCTATTTCAACTAATTTTCCATTATGGTACACCCGACAGGATTTGAACCTATGGCCTCCGGCTCCGCAAGCCGGCGCTCTATCCAGCTGAGCTACGGGTGCATATTCACCCTCTGTTGTTGCAAATGCAACAC
>JAUIBQ010000037.1 GCA_030427445.1 bacterium
TATATTCGCGCAATAGTTGGAGGGGCTGTAGTAGGGCTATTTTCCGTACTTGTGCCTTTGAGTTTTGGGTCTGGAAACGGACAGCTTTTAGAACTCACATCTCGATATGAAGAATTTACAGCAGTTAGCCTACTCGTAATCATTTCTGTTAAAGCTGTTGCAATTAAAATGAGTGAAGAGAGTGGATTTGTCGGAGGGACAGTGTTTCCAATACTGTTTTTCAGTGGAGCTACTGGTGTGCTGATTCACGTACTTATCCCGAGTATCCCGGTTGCGCTTTCTGTTGGTGCGCTTATGGCATCTGTACCAAGCGCAGTACTTGCTGCGCCGATAAGTTTGATTTTGATAGCAGTCGGAAGTACAGGGCAAAGCTCTGCGATAATCCCACCAATCACGATAGCAGTGGCTGTAGCACAAATCGGCATGTATCTCGTTAAAAAACGCAGTGTATAGCGGTGCTTTTATTGCAAATAAAAACGGTTACACATTTGCGAGTAAGAAAAACAACGCCTAAAAAGTAAGGTTCGCTACATTACTTAAGCTGTATCTATGCGAGTATATGCCTCATAGAAAGGACGTAATAATGGCAGATGTCGTAGAAAGAAGAGTAGAAAAAACTAATTCAGGGCTTGCAATAGTCGCTCTTATAGTTGCATTGGTTGCGCTAGGAATAGCTTGGATGGCGTACAACAGAGCAGGTGAAGACCTCGAAAATCAGGTTTCTGATTCAGTACAAGAGGTGATCGATAGCGATGCAGCAAACGAAGCCGGTGAAGCTGTGCAAGAAGGAGCTGATGCAACAGAAGAAGCTGTAGATGAAGGACCTGATGGCGTCAATGACGGCACGAGATAATTTTAAGTAAATAATAAGGAGGTTCAGATGTCACGTACAATCACATCAATTTTAGCGATTATTGGCTTGATTGTTGTAGTAGCAGCAATTTTTTAAACAATAATCCCACAACTAAACACCCTTTTCAATTAAACACCCCGCTACCCTCGGGGTGTTTATTGTTTACAGATTTGTGAGAGCGGTAACACTTCTTATATACTGTAATTATGAGTAAAAGCAACGTCTATATCACAACCGCAATCGCATACGTCAACGATAAACCACATATTGGACATGCGATGGACTTTTTATATGCCGATGTATTGGCTCGCTATTACCGTCAAGAAGGTCACAAAGTAGTCTTAGGAACAGGTGTCGATGAGCATGGTTTAAAGATAGCTGAGAAAGCTGCTGATAAAGGCATGAAGCCAAAAGAGTATACAGACAGTATAGTGCCGTCGTGGCTTGAGTTTGCTGATAAGCTTGGCATGAAATACGACAACTTCATGAGAACAACAGATCCGCACCATGAAAAGACTGCACAAAAGATATGGAAAGACTTAGAGAAATACATATACAAGAGCGCGTATGTAGGCTGGTACTGTGTCGGGTGTGAAGAGTATAAAACAGAAACACATGTAAAAGAAACAGAAAACGTTTGCCCACTACACAACCGAGAATATGAAAAAATCGAAGAGGAAAACTACTTTTTCGCTTTAAGCCAGTTTAATGACGAGATTAAGAAGCGAATTACTGACGGAAGTTTTAAGATTGTTCCAAAAAAACGTCGCAATGAAATACTGAGCGTTCTTGAAGAAGGTTTAGAGGATATCTCTATTTCTCGGCCTAAAAGCAAACTTGCGTGGGGAATACCAGTGCCAGGAGACAAGGATCATGTGATGTATGTGTGGTTCGAGGCTTTGATGAACTATATTACTGTGCTCGGCTATCCTGACGAGAAAGACTTTAAGGACTTTTGGCCGGCCCATACGCAGGTTATTGGCAAAGATATTTTGCGGTTTCACGCTGCGATTTGGCCAGCGATGCTTTTAGGGCTTGGTATTGAACTACCAAAAACTCTGTATGTTCATGGACATATCAGTGCCGATGGTAAAAAGATGAGTAAATCTCTTGGTAACGTTATCGATCCTGTAGAAGTGATTAGTAAGTATGGGCTGGATACGTTTCGTTATTTCTTCACGCGACATATTTCTAGTTATGAAGATAGCGACTTTACATGGGAGAAGCTTGATAGTGCCTATAACGACGAGCTTGCGAATGATTTAGGGAACGCTTTGCAGCGTGTCGTGAGTATGGTAGTGCGTTATCAAGATGGTGTGATTGGTGGAATGCCAGAGAGCAACCATGACATCGGTGCATACCAGGATGCGATGGAAGAGTGCCGGTTTGACCATGCGCTTGATGCAGTGTGGGATCAGGTCAAAGGTGTGAACCAATACATCGAACTTGAAAAGCCATGGCAGATCGCAAAAGAAGGGGACGAAGAGCATCTGAAAGAAGTTTTGGCTGAAGCTGCAAGCTCACTTATGCAGATAGGAGAGCTTTTAAAGCCATTTATGCCTGACACATCAAAGAAGATTATCCAAACACTGTCTGAAGGCGTGATAGTTGCGCCAAAAACATCACTGTTCCCTCGGTTTGAGTAGTATGAGTGACACTGTAACGGTTATAGATACTCATTGTCATATTCATGACGATACTTTCTACGCGAAAGAGAATCTGACACTTGAAACAATGGTCGCAGACGCGCAAGAAGCTGGCGTAGAGAAGATGATTTGTGTTGGAACAGATGTTCTGAGCTCCGAGAAAGCTATTCAGGCAGCAGTTGAGTACGATTGTCTGTATGCTTCTATCGCACTGCATCCTCACGAGGCTGCGGATATGTCCGAAGAAGATATT
>JAUIBQ010000038.1 GCA_030427445.1 bacterium
GAGCCTGTTCGATGCATTTTTCTGCTATGTCTAGTATAGGGGGTAAATTCTTGCCGTTAATACTCGTGGGTTTATCTAGTGCAGTACCCGTATCCTCCGCATAGTCCCTTAGCCTTTTTAAGGTTTTTTGTTTATATAATTTCTCTCTATTGCTTAGTAGTATTTTTTTTTCAGTCGATACTTCTTGATGACAAAGCTCAAGCCATTCATTACACTTGCTAAATACTCTTTTCCAATAGAAGCTTGGGTTTTTGCCGTGCACATATAACTCGTTCAAAGGTACCTGATATAGATACTCTATTACGTAGTAATACCCTTTAGTATCTGTTCTTCCTGTATCAATTAGCTGTGGTGCATATCTTTTTAAGTTTACGGGTAGTGATGAATACCAATTCGCTTCAGCAGCTATTTTTTTTGCCGGTTCACCGGTCTTATACACAACTCCTTTCTCTATTTTTAGTTCGTTGAATGCTCTTTGCGTTGTTATACTGGCTCGAGTTTTATAGTAGTTATTCGTATGACCTAGGTCATGCCAAGTGGAAACTGTAGTTCTGCAAAGGTCTCTTTTCTCATTATATATATTTACACCTTCGACAAATTTGCCGTTTGATCTTTTAAATGAATCAACTAGCAAACTAACATCCGTAAAAGCAAAATAACCGCACCAAACAAGCTCTTCCTCTGTCTTTACACGTTCGATCTCCCAGTCATAGAAATCTTGTGTTCGTGCCACTCCGATAACATCCAGCTGTTGAGGAAACTTATTTAAAAGTGTGTCACCATGTAATATTCTAATTTTCTTCGGATTTTCTACTTGCTCAACTGCACTAATAATCGACTCGCCTAAGGTAAGATCCTCTTCGACACGAATAATGGTTGCGCCAAGCTTTTCTAGCTTCTTCCAATCAGCCTCAGACACTTTGAAATTCTCTGGAATTGAAATAAAGATATCATCGTTCTTAAACTGCTTCCTTAAGCATCTAATTTGTTGCTCAAAAAGTTTTTTGCTTCCCAGCGGAAGGAAAGCCGGAGGTAATTTACCAAACTCAACTTGCATTTCAGTACTAACGTATGCACCAGAGGTAATAAGTATCACTTTTCTTTACCAAGAAGCCCCATAATTTCTTCATAAGTCAGCGCTTCAAATTCAGACGGGCGTATAGCTCGATCATCGATATGGAAACCTTCTGTACCGCACCATGGTTTTGCTGTATAGATCTCATCGCATGGTATATCATGGTTCTTTAGCCAGTCAAGAATAATCGGCAGTGTATGTAGGTTAATTTTTCCTTGATTACCGTCGTGCGTACGCATATTTCTACTAGTGTTTATCACGATATCGAAACCGTCGTTTTGATATTGTTTTAGCTTTTCAACTATCTTTTTCTTTGGCACAGCATTTTTATAGTCTGAGTTTTCAGTTATTGAAATCGTATCGTCTAAATCTACAATTAATCTCTTCATATCTTTACAATTCTATGTGTAGAATCTCCTTAAATTTCTCATCGAGTTTCGTAATAGCGCCTTTACGTGTAGCTATATCCTTCTTAATTATAGGCCTCAGATCCTTATCCGTGAACTTGTCCACATCTATTGGTAAGCCAAATCGAATGCCAGGGCATATACGGTTCTTGATACCGTTATAAAGCAATGTGTACGCGAGGGTCGAATGTCCGGTCATATTCTTTGGAACACTAAACCTAGAAGTTTTTCGAGTGCTAGTCCATGCATAGGAGTACAAGCGCATTAAATCTGGCGTACCTACTGCTAATTGGTCGCCAATCGTGATGTTTTCACGAAGTCCAGCTGGAGACTCGGTAAAGATCGTGGCTTCACTCTTCGAATCACTCAGGATCTTTTGCCAATCTGGGTTTGTTCCATCCGGTTGAAAGATCTTATCTGGTCTGATCCGAATAACCAAATCATACTTCTTCCCACTTCTCTCAACAAGCTCGAAGGATTTTTGAATTTTATAATGCATTTTATCTTGATTTGAAAAATCAGGAAATTTTGCTTCGTCTTCTATGATTATCTTTGCATCATCCCCATATACATTTTGCAGATGCTTTTTATCAGCTTGAGAGTCATTTTGAATTTTTTGAAAGAGTGCAGGATATTGATCTTGAAGGTTGTCTAGACCTTTATTTCTTCCTTCCCGTAAGTAAGCTTCGACAAAGTCTTTATTTTCAAACACCCTATCAGCTGCTCCTACAATATCAACATCAGGAAATCTCCTACCTATGTTCTTCCATGTATGAACGTATACATCGACTACGTGTTTGTCTAAACCGAGTGAAGACCACGTCTTGTACGCCTCTTCATAACCTCTAAGCTGTCCTGATACGCATAGAGCGATTCTGAGTTTCCTCGTATTTTTTTTGCTAGATTTACTAGAGTTTTTCTCGCTAGCGAAATTCTCGGCAATTGTATACAGAGCGCGAAGTGGGTCTGCATCTGATTTAGCTAGCTTCTCTACGTTAATCGTAGAATAGGCATGTGTGATATATCGATCAAACAAGTCATCTGGTGA
>JAUIBQ010000021.1 GCA_030427445.1 bacterium
CCTGTTGTTCACTGAGTATAGAAAAAATCGCTCTACCGATAGCGGTGAAACCCTTTTCTTGGTTGATGAGCCCGCTTCAAATCTGCACTCTACTATGCAAGAAAAACTTACAGAAAAGGTTGAGTCAATTGTAGACAAAAGTCGATTAATTTACACAACCCACAGCCAACACCTAATCAACCCGATGTGGCTTGAATCAACATTCATCGTAATTAACAAAGCTATCAACTATGAGGATGAGATGGAGTCAAATACAAGAGAAACAGACGTAGATGTCGTTCCTTACAAAAAATTTGCTGCAGAACACCCAAATCAAAAAGATTACTTTCAGCCAATTCTAGACACGCTTGATTACAAGCCAAGCAAGCTTGAGATGGTCCCAAAAATTGTCGTGGTAGAGGGTAAAAATGATTACTACACTATAAGATATATGCTAGAAGTGGTCATTGGCGAAGATATCGATTTTGGATTATATCCAGGCAACGGGGCCAAAGGAAATTTACAAGTTATATCACTGTATCTTGCTTGGGCGAAGGAATTCATCGTCAGCCTAGATGCAGATAATGCTGGAAAAGATGCAAAAACGTTTTACACCGAAAAGCTTGGAAAAACTGTCGAGGATCGTATATTTACACTGAAAGATATTGTCAGTGGATGGGACTCTAAAGCCACAGAAGATCTGTTTACTGAGAAAGAAAAAATGGCTGTAATAAACAGTTTATACCCAAGGCAGTTATCTTACTCAAAAGAGAAATTTAATATTGCAATTCAAAACCTTTTGTACCAAAAGGAATCTCTCAACTTTAATGCAACTACATTGGATAGGTTTAAAAAGATCAGCGCTTTCTATAAATCAAAATTAGACTCAGCAGAATAGCTAGGTATAAAACTCACCAGAAACAACCCAACCATGAAAGCCAAGTTTTCAGATCTAGATTAAAGATAGTGATATTATGTCTGCATGATAGAAGTGAAGACACAGCAGTATAACGGACATAGCATTGCCACAGCGTTTCACGATGCTGGAGAAAAAAGCATTGTGATTTTTTGTCATGGATACCGTAGTACCTCCGTAGGTCCAAACCGATTTTTTGTACGGGCCAGTAATGCATTGGCTGAGCTAGGTGTCTCTAGTCTGCGATTCGATCAGTATGGGTGCGGCAACTCAGAAGGTGACTTCTACGATTCTAGCTTTAATGATTGGGTCGCTACGACCAAAGCAATAGCGCAAGACTACATTGTAAAAGGGTATACAGTGTCACTTTTTGGGCAAAGCATGGGGGGAAGTACTGTGCTTGTTGCCGCTTCAGAATTACCAGATATCAAATGTGTTGTTGCTTGGGTGCCAGATGCGAGTGTTAATGTGTTCAATAAGCCTGAAAGTGGCTACATGGAGGAAAGCGGCCAAAGAGTTCAGTCAGCATACTGGCAAGAAGCACATGAGGCACGCATAGCAGAAAAAATTGCATTAGTACAAGCACCAGCTTATATAGTGCAATGTACAGATGATGAGTATGTCGACGAGAAAAATCGAGCTGCCATCTCAAACAACGCGCAATCGAACCATGTCGTAAAGATATTTGATGGTTATAGCCACAGCCGCTGGTCATACGACCAAGCAGAAGAGATTATTCAAGAAAGCGTCAACTTCATAACAAATCACATCGACTCAAAACCCTAAATCTTTCGATCAAAAACTCACCTGCAATAACTCTACCTTGAAAGCGAAGTTCAACGAAATCAACAAACAATAGCAAATTATGTATTTGCACAAGTTCCCGGGGTATGCGGCGTCGGCTCCTATCACCCTACATAAAAACCGATGAGTTTGTCGTGTAAATACTAGCGGATCATTGCCGAGGACCAGTCGCAAAAAAGTAAATATAAAAACTTTTGCGACCGCTTCAGCGTTCCGCAGGCACGTTAGTATTTGCACGACAACTCAATAGTGTTCTTTATGTCCGGGTGCGGGGTTTTTGCTTACTTTTGCACCTGTAGGTAAAAGTAAGTCTTGGGTGCAGGGGCGAAGCCGCCCGCATAAAACAAAGCGACGGCCAGGTTTGATGAGCTAAAATAGAACTATGAGATACAAAATCACGGTGTTTGCGCCTATTGAATCCGCCGAAAAAATCCGTCAAGTACTTGGGGATGCGGGTGCAGGGGAGATTGGTGAATATTCTTACTGCAGCTACACAGTGAGCGGAACTGGTAGATTCAAACCATCCACAAAAGCTAACCCGCATATTGGAACTGCTGAGAAGTTAGAAGCTGTCGAGGAAGAACGAATTGAAGTTGTTTGCGAAAAAGAAAAAGCAAAGTCAGTAATTGAAAAGATGAAATCAGCACACCCCTACGAAGAAGTTGCGTTTGACATAGTCCCCTTAATTGAAGAGTCCGAATTATAAAAAATCACTCTTATAAAACAAATTCATGGAGGCCAAGTTTGATGAACTTTAGATCAAAAATTACAGTAAACTAACAAAAACCTACTTCAGGCTGTGGATCTACTGGCTCGACACTGACGATATTTTTGAATAACTCAGCCTCTCCTATGCGAAATCCACTTACAGTCATATCGTACGTTGTACCTCTCATCAGCCCAAAGTAAAACTCTTCGGGTGTTTGTCTATAACCACCTACAAACAGTGTAGACTTTATTTCCGAAACTTGTACTTCGCCGTCCTCGCCGGCGTATGATACGAGCATCCTATCGTTTATGGTTTCTCTATCACAAACTGTTACAGGTATTGTTTCAGTATTTATGCCATCCGCTAAACTCAAACCACCACCGTCGCTACCAGCGAAAGTAGTAGCCACCCAAGCCAAGACACCCCCTGCAACAGCCAGACCAGAGCCAATGCCTAATCCTCTAACAGCACGTCTTCTGTGTTCTCTGGAACGTGCAGCTGTTTCAGGACTATACTGAGATTGTTCGCCATCGGTTCTATAAGAGCTCATATTTATATTTAGTATTATAGTACTTTATTATTTATTTGACAACTATATGTACTTGTTAATACTTTAAATATACTGTTTGTACAAAGTCTGCACATCTACAACGATGTTAGCTCTTGAGTCACAAACGATAAAGCACAAGATCTGACAAAAAATTCACACGTAATAACCCAACCATGAAAGCCGACATCAATGAGTTGCAGCAATCCTACATATAGCGAAAAAATTTAAAATGGGGTGAAATCCTAAAGAGTTAAAATGCGAAACGGCGTGGATAACTAGACCTCTAGCGCATCAGCAACTATACTTATGCTTTAGACACCATGAAAAGATCTTTACGAATCGCACTGCTACTTACATCGGGCACTATTTTGAGGATTTTAGTAGCATTTTTTATCTTGCTACTCACTGTATTTTCACTCTACACACAGAGAAGCTATATCTACAGCGTACTTGAGCGCACGAATACCTATGAGCGTTTACCAAAAGTCATCCTTAACTCATCTGCAAATCAGCAAATTGGTCAGGACGAAAAAACCCAGCTCGGCTCTGATATTTTCGCACCGATTATTATCGAATCAACTCCACCAGAGGTTGCCGAACTTGCTGCTCAGAAAGTGATTAACGCTCACTATGATTGGTTGAAAGATCGCACTGACAGTGTTGAATTTTCAATCGATCTATCATCGAGCAAAGAAGCGATAGTAGATGGGATTACTGACTATGCAGTAAACCGATACCTAACCTTAGAAGAATGCGATGAAGCTGTGAGCGGCTATGACTTCTTCTCAGTTCCTTGCAAAGTCGTCGGGCTGGACATCGATGCACAAGAAGAATCATTGCGCGAGCAACTCAATAACACACCGATACTACTTAAAGACACGACATACACTCACGAAAATTTACTGACAGATAACTCTGGTAAATCGATTGATAGATTCGCACCATGGCTGAAAGATATCTACCGAAACTTTAGTTTCATGATTTTTTTGTCATCATTAGCGATTGTAATCCTCATCATCATCAATCTTTTAGGTGCAACAACGAAGATCAAAGGGATTCGTAGAGTAGGGAAGATCATATTCCAAGGGAGCAGTGGCTTCTTATTCACCGCAGTAATATTCCTTCTTATACTTCCACTATTTGGGTTTGGCTTTAGCGGCTCAATCAGTGAATCAAGCAATCTGCCATGGCAGGAGCAGACCTACGACAGACTATTTAACGACATCATCAGTGAGCTTGCACAAGACTTTATCTTGAGGGGCCTACTATACAGCATGCCGTTTGCATTAATCGGAGCATCAGCCTGGCTATACGGTTCGTATCAACTAGAAAAAGAACGCCACACAGGTGTCTCGCTGGGCAGTAGACTGATAAAAGCTACGTTAGAAAACAGCGGTCTAGTGAGCAGTGAAGACGACAAAAAGAAGAAAACGAAGAAACATAAAAGCGAGCATCCATACCCGATAGCCTCTAGTGAAGCAAAAGCTGCTTCATCTAAATCTAGATCACGTAAACGTAAGAAAAAGAAAAGCTCGTCCAGCAAAACGAAATGATACAATAAAGCTAAATTATGAAAATTGGAATAATCGGGTCGGGCGATGTAGCAAAGTCTCTTGGAAGTGGCTTCGCAAACATTGGATATGACGTCATGCTCGGTAGTCGTGACCCGAACAGAAATGACCTGAAAGAATGGCACAAAGACAGCCAGCACAAGCAAGTCGGTTCGCAGACTGAAGCTGCCGCATTTGGCGATTTAGCGATACTGGCAGTGGCATGGCATGTGTCTGAAGACATCCTCTCCGGAGTACGACCTCAGCTTTCTGGGAAAATTGTTATCGACGTGACTAATCCGATCGTGTTTGATGAAGATGATAACCCTGAGTTATCGATAGGCTTCACAATTAGTGCAGGGGAGATTGTACAGCAAAGTTTATCTGATAGCCATGTCGTAAAGACGCTGAACATCGTCAGCCATAAATCAATGGTAAATCCTACGTTTAAAGGTGCCTTGCCGGTCATGTTTATGTGCGGGAACAACTCTTCTGCGAAGAAAAGGTCCGCGAACTACTGGTAGATATTGGCTGGCAAGATATTAACGACATCGGCTCAATCGAGAAATCTCGGTTGCTTGAACCACTTTGTCTATCATGGATTATGTACGGCCAACTTCATGCAGAAACAGACTTTAATCACGCTTTTTCTGTCCTAAAACGAAATTAAATCGTAAACCATTAGCGCCATTTTTAATTTACTGTTACAATTTCCATCAAGTATGGTGTTTGTGTTAATAGTCTTAGGGTTTGTATTCTGGATTGGCTACTTGGTCGGTAAAAGCTCTACGTCTAAACCTAGTATTTCGAGCAACATTTCTCAGCTTCAAACCGTCTATGACATTGCCAATACGATATTATCCAGCAAGAAAAAACTTGATAAAGACACACTTATAGCACTGTACGCCATCCAATATGTGACGAGTACGACTATGACTTTTGATGTGGCGTTGCAGCAGGCGCGAGCATATGTTGATTCACTCGACCAACCGAACTCGGCTAAGTCTAAAACCTCATCAGAGACTGTCGCAACACAAACGGTACAAGCTACATCTTCTCAGGTGCATCAGAAAAATTATGCTGTTCAAGTTCAAGAATCTAGCACAAGCACACATGTAGACACGACGTCACAGCTACTATATTTTGGCGCTTTTCTACTAGTGACTTCTATCGGTTTGTTTGTTGGCTTTGCTGAAGTAGAGGGTGGATTGAAAGTATTCTTACTTACTTTAGTAGCAGCTATTTTATATGCGAGCGGTGATTATCTTTCACTTAAGACGAAGTCACTTCAGTCCGTAGGTGCAACATTTATAGCTGTCGCTTTGCTCGCAATACCGTTCATCGGTTTAGCTTCTCATATCTATCTTTTAGATCAACAATACCCGGAGATGGTGTGGTTCATAACATCTCTCGTTTCATTTGCCCTCTATCTGTATAGTCTGGATCGATACAAGCAAGCATTCACAGGCTACATGTTAATCGGGAGCAGCGTATCCTCATTACTCTCAATAGTAGGCATACTGGCGCTTCCAGCACACGTATTCTTTTGGACATTAATAGCGACTGGACTACTTTTAAAACTCTTCGCTTCAAAGAATTCATCGCAAGTCTTAATCACTAAACCAGCTGAACAATTTGCAAATGTACTTGTACCTCTAGCTCTATTTTCATCACTTATAAGTATTGGAAATTTAGATGGGAGTGAAGGATCTTTGTTATTAGTAGATACGGGTCAATTTGCAGTTTCGCTCGCACTTGCTTCACTGTACGCTTACGTCGGACATAGAACTTCCTCAGATAAACATACTGCTAGCTTATATGGAGATGCCGTCCATCCACTAGGCGTGAGTGCTCTTGCAGTCGGGGTTTTCAGCTACGATGCGAGCATCATTCAAACCGGTTTAGCACTGCAGTTACTCACCGTACTCTACATCTGCAACAACTTCGTTAATAAACACACTATACGTTCATCATATGAACCAACAGTGATAATCGTAGCATTGCTTGGGGCAGCCTTCACGTCCTCATACTCGACGTACGTGACGTTAGGAATTATTGGTTCACTCTTTTTAACAATCTCACTTACATTCCGAACAAAAGAGGCCGCATACACAACGACAAGCGCAGCTCTGCTTATCGTACTTAGCTATGTAGTAGGGCAATACTTGATTAGTCCTGGTATTGATCTCACTGATCAGCTTTACTTCAGTGGAGGTGCGACACTGTTGCTTCTTGTTGTTTCACTTTACCTACGTCTAAAAATGTTTGTGAATTCCTCGCTATATGCGCAACAAGTCGAAGCAGTTGCAGCGATAAGCGTGGGCGTCACAACGTTTCTTTCGTTACTGTCTCAGTCTGAGATGGTTGTAGCACTTCACGGCGTGTTGTGGTTCGCGTTATTGTTAATCTATTGGTTAGCAAGGAAAAGACTCCACGGAGCAAAAGAAAATCAGAACGAGCTTCATCTTTGGTTCGGGCTCTCCTATGCAATTCTCTACATATCTCAAGTTGCTATTTTACTCATGGGGTCGAACTCATCATTCTCATATGATATTTCTGCAGCGCTTGCAGCCTTACTTGCGACTATCTGTGGGGCGTTGCTGACTCGTGCGTCATGGATACGCTGGGCGTCAGCGATTCAGTGGCTTATCCTACCGCTTATATTTGCGTCTACAGGAACGTTTCATGCGTCATTCTCACTGCCATCTATTAGCATTATGTACGCGGGAGTTGCGTTTTTCTTGATGGGCTCGCGATTGATTGCTCTTGGACGAGTGCAAGAATCATTCTCTAAAAAATCAATTGTATCGCTCATGGGAGGCGAAAGCATAGCATACTCATTTGGATTTTTGGCAAGCATCGGCGTGATAGGATTTTATAACTTGTTCGGTGCATACAACAGTATGTGGCAAGCACTCATACTGTGCGCGACAACGATGGCTTTAGTGTGGTATTTGGCATATGTCGAGCGCTTCAAATACGCATACTCAGTCATCCCAGTTGCAGCGCAGCTCGTGATAGCCAGATTACTGTGGCCTAGCGTTTCGATTTTTGATGATTATACATTAGCTGATGCCAGAACACTGCTTCCTGCAGCGGCAAGTGTCGTCGGTCTCATAGTCTACAGTTATTTCAATGGAACAATGAGCACAAAAGATAAAAATAAGAACAAAAGATACGAGCTAGAGTTCGCACTTGCGATGATGTATGTGTCGCCATTCTATCTTTTCATACTTGGTCAACAAACATGGTCTATGGCACTTGGCCTCATCATCGCGGGGCTCACAACACTTCATTTTGCGAAACACGAAAGCATCGCATTTAAGGAAGTTGCTGGCTTCGTCACAACTGCAGGCCTACTATGGCTTCTCGCAAATCAAGGTGTTACAAATCCACTGGTTCACACACACATCATCGCGCTACTACTTGCTCTATATGCATATATCAGAGATTACATTAAAGATCTTGAAGCATCGAACTCGTACAGTTTACTCTCAGTTGGGACATTAACAATCCCCCTCGTTCTCGCAGCGCTAGCACAAGGGGGATTCTATAGTCTTCTACTTTTGTGTGAGATGTCAGGGTTGTTTATCTTTGGTTTGTCTGTAAATCGTCGTCACATCTATCGAACAGGGTTGTACACTGCAGTAGGTGCTCTCGCATATCAACTACGATCCTATGGGTACGCTGTGGTCGCTTTAATCGCGATAGTTGTTATCGGATTCGCAATCCACAGCGCAATCAAACAAGACAAATCTAAAGATAGTTAGTAAATGTATCTAAACTGATTTGCTGGCACTCTTCTTGAGCTTACGACATTCCAACCGCGGAAATTCATCTCGCTGACTGTTATCGTTCCATCACCATGTACGGCTGTAACGTATGCAACGTGCATATAGCCGGTGGTTGCCTCTGCAACTGCACCTACGCGTGGTGTGTAGCCTACAGAGTATCCTTGTGATGCAGCTCGAGCATACCAAGTGTTGGCGTTACCAAGATTATTTGGCAGGTCAGGGCGCTTGTTTTTCACGTACCACGTACAGTAACCATACGAATACCCATTACCAGAAGTCGCAGGTCGAGAAGCTACGGTAGATTGTGTTTGAGGAGCTGGCGAGCTCGCAGATGACGCTGCAGCGGTCGTTTGCGCACGATACGCTGACTGGGCGACAGTCGCTGTAGCTTCAACCTCTATTTGAGGGAGATCACGCTTTTCCAGCTCTTCATCTTCATCTGGGATGACAATCTCTTGACCTACTTCTAGAAAATCTGGATTTTCCAAGTCCGTGTTTTTGTCATAGATTCTTGTCCATTCATCGATTTGGTACTCCTTGGCAATCACTTCTAATGACTCCCCAGGTTCGACGGTATGAACGACTTCTTTTTCAACCTCTTCAGTTTTTTCTTTTTTCTCTGAAGATTTAATCACAGAATCGACAGCTACTTTTACGACATCGTGGTCGTTCTCAGTAGTTTTCTGCTGTGCTTCCTCTACTGAAGCACCATTAGTTTTTAATATTGATACTGCTACAGTTTGGGCCGATGCCTTCTGTGGAACAGTGAGTATTTGCGCACCGAAAACAATTCCGGCACACAGGGCTACACCACCCGCAATGACGGGTATACGCATAACTAAATTTTCTCCTTTTACTTAGTAATGACCTCTAACTAGGCAATCCCACCATTATGTGACAGGGTTACCTGTCGTTTAAATAATAATTTTTTGGGGTAACCAGCGTCTCTCGCATTAAGGCTGGCTGCCTAAAGGTCTATGCCAATTTCTCACACGATAAATCGACATGGTGATAAAGCATACTTAGTGTGGTGTACCTTCGTCAATACGCTATATGTGAAATTTATCACATTATAGGACCATTTTCCACGCCATTTGGCTATGTATCAGATGAGCGTTTCACACCATTTTACCTGTGGAAAACTTTTAAAAATCATTGCTTTTTTGAATTTTTCTGAGCATAGTGTATGTGTTTAAAACCGTATAAAATTCATGTATAATGAGTCGTAATTATCTAGATGTGAGAGTTTAGAGATTAGGGAGTAGAGGATGAAAGCCATGAAAGGCATACGTCGTATTTTAAATGTGATTGGTGACACTGTGCGCCATCCGAAAGCGTCATTTAACGCATTATCAGCCAACGGCAAACTAGTCGTGTTTTTAGGCGCATTGCTACTTGCAACAGGACTTTTTTCAATCGCATTTGTTTTGCAATCTCAGGAAGAGCCAAGAGAAGTTGCCGTATCAAACAACTTCGAAACTCAAGTGTCTACCCTCACAGAACTACAAGCAACAATAACTACCGTTGAAGGCAATGTAGAATACAAGCCTGCAAATGGTGACTGGCAAGATGCAACTACAGAAACAAATCTTAGCTCTCAAGACGAAGTACGCACAGAAGGTGCTGCTTCAAGAACTATCATTTCCTACGAAGACGGCAGCGAGACACGCTTAGACGGTGATACATATATCAAAATTCAGGCCACTACCGCTGAGAAGATTGAAACATACGTTACTAACGGAAAAACATACAATAGAGTAGTCACTGAGGCGACTCCATATAGCGTAGAGACCGCTGATGCAAACTACGAAGCCCTTGGTACAGCGTTCGTGGTTGAATCTTCAGGTGATAAACAAGCTGTTGAAGTCGTTGAAAGCTCGATTATAGAGACAACTACAAATAAAACGATTGACTCTGGGAATCGCCTGATCATGAAAAGCTCTATTGACCCAACAGATAACGGTAAAGTTGAACGAATTGATATAAACGACTATAAAAACGATCCTTTTATAGAATGGAATCTTAAAAAAGATGAGTCGAACGAGCTGTTTAAGGACAAGCTAGGCTTTTTACAAGACACAGAAGCTCCGACGATTGAAATTAGTTCACCTAAACAAGATGAGGTTATTTTAACAGAGTCGACATCAAAGACTGGCGCTGTCGTGATTAAGGGCAAGGCCTCGTCTGCTGTTGAGGTTACGATTACAGCTAAATCAGTAAATGGTAGCCCAACATTCGAAGCGACAGTGCAGTCTAATGGTGAGTTTTCATCACCGAGTATAAACTCGCCCTTAGGCTTAAACGCATATGAAATCAAAGCAAAAGACCGTATCGGAAATATATCAACTACTTCTTTACGAATAACTGTTCAGCAAAAAAGTGCTCCAGTAGAAGAAGAGAAAACCAGTTTACTCATCTTGAAGTCTGTAAGCATCAAAAATGACCTTCTAACGTACACTTGGTATATGTCAGAAGATATCAACTATGAAAACGTTCGCGTACTGTACTCTAAAACCGATAATCCAACACTTTCAACTAGCGAGGGAGTTAAGACGCCAAACAAAGGCGGTCCAAGCCCAGCAACTGTCACTGCTAATTTCGACAGCGGTGGCCTAGACAAGGAAACGTATTACATTCGTATGTGCGAGCTCAATGAAAATCAAACAGCCTGTGATGTAGTATCAGATACCAAGAGTATCAAAATCAAATAAATAATATCGCTGAGCTTAAGAGACTAGCTATTGGTTTTGTTCTCTGACCGCCGCTTTAGAACGAACCATACGCTCTTCGGCTTTCATCTTTGCACCAAACAATTTAATAAGTGCTGGGGAGATAAATGTCGTAATGATCACGACTAAGACAATGGTACTAAATAGTTCGTTGCTTAGGACGCCAAGAGCAGAACCTGTGGCAGCAAAGATTAAACCGACTTCACCACGAGGTACCATAGAAAATCCAACGAGCATTTTCTCATTCTTAGAACCAGTTGCTGCGAAACCAGCAATAAACTTAGTTGCTACAGCGATAATTGAGATACAAATCGCGATAACATACAGGCTTGGCTCAAGAAGCGAACCAAAATCAATCTGAAGTCCTGTATAGACGAAAAATACAGGTATGAATATAAGCCCTATGCTGTTTATTAGATCTTCGACGTGTGCATGCCGGTGTTTTTTGATGATTTTAGCCACCGATTCATCACCTTCTAGGTGCTTGATATCTTCAAGTATTTCAGGGTCAGAGAACGACTCGAAATGTACTGAATCAAGCAACAGTCCTGCTGCAAAAGCACCAATGATTGGTTCTAGACCGAATAGTTCTGCTAAGTATCCGAACACGAGCGCGAAGGCGACTGCAAGCGAAAGCTTCATGCCAATACCTGTATGAATGGCGCTGAAAACCTTTGAAATTGGTTTTGCGATATATGTTCCAAGTAATAATGCTCCTCCCAGGAAGCCAAACGACTTAAGAACCAATTCCAGAACTAGAGCAGGGGTAAATTCTCCACCCGCAGAGAGCGCAGAGACAATTGCTAGCACTATCAAACCAAGTACATCATCAATAACCGCAGCGCCAAGT
>JAUIBQ010000022.1 GCA_030427445.1 bacterium
AGTACAATAAGACCTAAAACATCGTCTATCACAGCAGCACCTAGCACTGTCTGAGCTGCCCTCGTTTTCGTTATTTTAAGGGAGCGGAACACGCTTGCAGTAATACCAACGCTTGTTGCCACTAGAGACGCTCCGAGGAACAAACGAGCGTTAGATGACTCATCGCCGAAGAACAGCGGACCCAGTATAAATGATCCGACGACAAATGGCACAACAACACCTATTAAAGCAACAAAAAGAGCTCTAACACCGACTTTTTGCATCTCCTTCATATTCGATTCAAGACCGATAGAGAAGAGCAACAATAATGCGCCTAATTGAGCTAGATAACTTATGATTTCGTTAGTTGCGATATCACCTATAAAACTCCAGCCAAAGTATCCTGCGGCACTCAATGCAACACCAGCCAACAACTCACCGATAACTGCTGGTTGTCCGTATTTTTCTACAAAGTTACCAAGTTTTCCAGCAACGAGTACCAAAGCAAACATAGCGAAGACGATGCCGAAATGGTGAGCACCACTTGCATGCTCTTCATCATGTGAATCCTCCGCAGAGTCTGTGTGCTTATCCGCTTCCGTAGACCCCACATGAGCATCACCTTCGTAACTAGCAGTAGTTGCAGCCTCATCTGCAGCATAGATTGGCTGGGCTGGGAGCGCTAAAATTGGGAGCGCTAGAAAGATTACGACAAGTGTCGACTTAATAAATGTTTTCATTTTTTTCCTTGATTAAATAGTTGCTATCTTATCTAGTTGTGTATTATATATCACACTTTTAGTGTGTCAAGGATTACAATGTTAAGCTAGCTACGTTTTCGTCTACGCAACTCTGCTATCTTGAGTCGTGACGCTTCACGGTCTACGAGCGCTTGAGCTTTATCGAGACTCGTGCGATCTTTTGCATCTGCTCGCATTTGTTTAGCTTTTTTGAGAGCTTCTTCGGCTTCTTTTGCACTGACTTCTGTGTCTTTTTCAGCTTCGTCGACTAATACGCGAACTTTGTTATTTTCAATCTCTATCACGCCACTATCTATCGCGTAATTTTCCTGTAAATCGTCTGGCGTATTAGATTTCGCGCGAACTGTTATAACACCAGGTGATGCTAATGTCACGAGATCTGCGTGATTTTCATAAACAGCAATCAATCCTTGCGGCGTCGGGAGCTTAACTTCATAGACAGTTTCACGCAGTTTTATCCCGCTTAGCGTTACTAGCTCTAAATGTATCATTTCATATGCCTCCTTAAATCTCTCGCCATTTGGACTTCATTTTTCAACCAACCCTTAGCTTTTGCAACACTTTCTCTCATACCATCAATCATTCTTTGGTCGTCGTAGTCTCCTAATTCTTGAGCATAGCTTCCAATTGCATTCACGCCATTCCTAGCTGTCTCTACTGCAACATTTGTGAGTCCAGCAACCACCCCAACGCCAATGCTTACAGCAACAGGAGTGTTAAAGCTGTCCCAATCATCTTGCCAACGAACATATGAGCCCCTAAAGCTCCTTGGTGATAGATTCTTTGGGTCTTCGTAACCACGAAGCAACTTATCTACTTTTATTAGAGCAGCAGATTTATACGAGTGATCCATACTTCTTCTGTGTTGCTCTAAGCCCATTATTTAACCTCGTCGATTGACCCTTTCATATAGAATGCACCTTCAGGCTTGTCATCGTGTTTACCGTCTAAGATTTCGCGGAAACCTTTGATAGTGTCGTCAACTTTCACATATTGACCTGGGATACCTGAGAACACTTCAGCAACGTGGAATGGCTGCGTTAAGAATCTCTGAATTCTTCGAGCTCGGTTCACTGTCTTTTTGTCCTCATCAGACAATTCTTCCATACCTAAAATCGCGATGATATCTTGTAAATCTTTGTAGCGCTGCAAGACTTTTTGTACTTCACGAGCGACATTGTAATGCTCTTCACCGACAACTTCTGGGTCGAGGATAGTTGAGCTTGAGTCGAGCGGATCAACAGCAGGGTAGAGGCCGAGTTCTGTAAGTGCACGGTTTAGGGAAATCGTTGAGTCAAGGTGGGCAAATGTCGTCGCTGGAGCAGGGTCTGTGAAGTCATCAGCAGGCACGAACACAGCCTGAATAGATGTAACAGAGCCTTTTTTAGTAGATGTAATCCGCTCCTGCAAACCACCCATTTCTGTCGCAAGGTTTGGCTGGTAACCCACAGCAGAAGGAAGTCTACCAAGTAGAGCAGAAACCTCTGAACCGGCCTGTGTGAACCGAAAGATGTTATCGACAAAAAGCAATACGTCTTTTCCTTCATCACGGAAACCTTCAGCGATTGTCAGTCCTGATAGAGCCACACGAAGACGAGCTCCAGGAGGTTCGTTCATCTGACCAAACACGAGTGATGTCTTGTCTAGCACACCTGACTCTTCCATTTCGTAGTAGAGGTCGTTTCCTTCACGAGTTCGCTCACCAACGCCTGCGAATACAGAGTTTCCTGAGTGGAACTTAGCGATGTTGTTAATAAACTCTTGGATTAGCACGGTCTTACCAACACCCGCACCACCGAAGAGCCCAACTTTACCACCTTTCATCACCGGACAAAGTAAGTCGATAACTTTAATACCTGTTTCAAGAACTTCAGTTTTACCTGACAAGTCAGCAAGCGCAGGTGGCTCACGGTGGATTGACGCTGTTTTTGCACCTTTTGGTGCTGGCTTTTCGTCGATTGGCTCACCGACGACGTTAAACATACGTCCTTGAGTATCTGCGCCGATAGGCACTTGCACAGGAGCGCCTGTGTTCACGACGTCTGTACCACGCTCTAAGCCATCTGTACTTCCAAGAGCAATTGCACGTACTGAGTTTTCGCTCAAATGCTGTGCTACTTCTAAGTAGACTGTGTTACCGTCTAGCTCGATAGTGAGTGCATCATAGATCGCTGGTAAATCTCCGTCGAACTCTACGTCAACGACCACACCGACGACTTGTGTAATTTTTCCTGTTGTTTTATTCATTGTTGCTGCCATTATTGTTCTCCTTGTCTATACTGATTAGACTATCTTTGCATTTCGTTAAACTCTTCATGTGTAGTCCTGTCATAATAACAATCTCGTATCCACTCCTAGCATTCGGTTTTCTACGATGCTTGAAGAATCGAATATATCTATTGATAAAACTGCGCCACCAAAATCTTGAAGTGCTAGCTCCATTTCGCTCAAGAACTCCAAGCAAATGTCTAGCCTTAATCTTGGGTCAGCTAACGCAGGAGATTGCACACTATGTCTTTGTCTCAACACTCTGTTAGTAACATTTCCCATTTCGTAAATAAGAATACTGTTCAGTCCTTCATCCAGATGCGCCATTACTTCATTGCCTCCGCGCCACCGACGATTTCTGCTAATTCTTGTGTGATGGCTGCTTGCCGAGCGCTGTTCATGGCCAGAGTTAAATCATCGATTAATTCACCAGCATTGTCACTCGCAGTCTTCATCGCCATCATACGTGAACTTTGCTCACTTGCTTGGCTCTCTAAGAAAGCCTGCCACAACTGCACATCAACGAGTCGATCTGCGATTGCGTTCAGGACTTCTTTTGGTGATGGTTCAAAAATCGCATCGGGTGCATCGCTTTTTGATTGACCTGTAGCTTTATCAGCAGCAGGGAGAAGGCGTTGTTGCGTCACTTCCTGTAAAATACTTGATTTATAATCAGTAAATAGCACATCGACTGCGTCTGTAGTTGGCAGTATGATTTCTTTTTCTGACTTACCTGATTCTTGATCTTTTGATTCAACAATCTCACCGATAAATGCTTTTTTAACCGTTGAAAGAATCGCAGAGAGGTCGGTGATACTTGGATTTTCCGGCATCGTGTCATAGCTTCCGATGACATTAACTTCATCAATTTTAGCCACGAACCGTGATGCTTGCTTACCAACTAAAATTAATTTTGTTTCAATACCGTTCTCACGGTCTTCCGTCAGCTCATGAGTCAATCGGCGTAAGATGTTTGCATTATAAGCCCCAGCTAGCCCACGGTCAGATGTGATGACAATCAAAATCCTACTTTTAACGTCTCGAACTTTAAAGAGCGGGTGAGTAGAAACATCCGTCAACTCACGCAGTCGCGCTAGAATCTCGCGAGATGTCTTTACGTATTCACGACTTGCGAGCGTTGCGTCTTGAGCACGGCGCATCTTCGAAGCGCTCACGAGTTCCATCGCTTTCGTGATTTGCTTCGTGTTCTTAACAGAACCAATTCGTGCTTTTATCTGTTGTGTACTAGCCATTACTCACTCCTATGCCATCTTTGTTGTAAGCAGCAGTTGCTTCTACAGCTACTCTAAACAGTGCGAGACCGTCACCGTCAGTAGCCTGTCGTATTCTGTCTAATGGGCTCATAGTGCCTGTCTTCACAGCATCACTCTGTCTATCCTCATCTAATCCGATTGGACAATCATTAATTACCACTCTCTCAGTAACTCGTGGCACATAACTTACAATTCTCTCGCGGACTTCTGGTCTAGGATACTGGGTAGACATTATTGCTTTAAAACCGACTACAGCAACTGTCTCTTTTGTGACATTACTTTTTTGCAGCAAAACTTTATACATTTCAGCTCTTGCTTGTTGAGCCTCAGGAGGTAGGATCTCACTTCTGTGAGTAGCATCTTCAGTTTTAATACCATACCATCCATCTATATATTCAACACATCGAGCAAGTAATAGCGCATCATTTAATTTTCTTTTTTCTGGGCTAGTCATCTATCTTTGATCCAAACCTTGACGCCAAGCGCCTCTAATGAGCACGCGCCCTGCATCATCCATACTTTCGCCACCGATAGGTGCAAACAAATCTGAACCATCCATAACATTACGTACAATAAAGTCTGATGCTTTGCTGCGTCGTACCTCATCATCACCAAATAGCTCTAATGTAATTCCGTCTATAATAGGCATATGTACATCGCGTCTGAAATTCGGAGCATCAAACACCGCTTGAAGATCTGACATATCTCTAATGGTCGGGCTACCAGGCATTTTAACTTTCCTTATATTCCTTAGCTACTTGTTCAGCTTGGTCGAGAATGACTTTTTTCATCTTGTCATCGACTTTGTCACCTTTATCAAGCGTTTGCATGTCTTTTTTCTTCTCGCTCCATAGTTGAGAGAGTAGAGCGTGCTGTGCTGATTTAATGTTCTCAACTGGCACGGAGTCGAATGCGCCTTCAGTAGCAGCGATCAAACTTGCTGTTTGCTCCCAGACGCTGAGGGGAGAATATTGTGGCTGCTTGAGAAGTTCAGTAAGACGCTGTCCACGCTCAATCTTTGCTTTTGTATCGGCATCAAGGTCAGAACTGAATTGCGCAAACGCTGCGAGTTCACGGAATTGGGCAAGGTTCAATCGTAGCGAACCAGCTGCACCTTTCACGGCTTTTGTCTGAGCTGAACCACCAACACGCGACACAGAAAGTCCAACAGAAATCGCTGGGCGAATACCTTGGTTAAAGAGACTTGACTCCATGAAAATCTGTCCATCAGTAATTGAAATCACGTTCGTAGGCACGAATGCTGAGATGTCTCCAGCTTGTGTTTCGACGATAGGCAGAGCAGTTAATGAACCGCCGCCTTCAGCGTCAGAAAGCTTAGCAGCGCGTTCAAGTAATCGCGAGTGGAGGTAGAACACGTCACCAGGATATGCTTCACGTCCTGGAGGTCGTCGGAGAAGAAGTGACATTTGTCGATACGCAACTGCATGCTTCGAAAGATCATCATAAATAATTAATGCATGTTCTGAATTGTCTCGGAAATACTCACCCATCGCTGCACCCGCATATGGCGCAAGGTATTGTAGCGGAGCAGGGTCATTTGCACTCGTAGCGACGACGATTGTCTGGTCCATCACACCTTCGCGCTCAAGTCGCTCGACCATACGAGCCACTTTGCTCATCTTCTGTCCGACAGCAACGTAGATGTTAATAACACCAGTTTTTTGCTTCGCTTGGTTAATCATCGTGTCGATAGCAACTGCAGTTTTACCAGTTTGACGATCACCGATGATAAGCTCACGCTGACCACGGCCAATTGGCACCATAGCGTCAACTGCAACTAGCCCCGTCATCAAAGGTTCGTGCACTGATTTACGGTTCAGCACACCTGGAGCTGGGCGCTCAACAAGTCCTGTGAGTTTTGTTTTAACTGGACCTTTATCATCAAGCGGTCGTCCAAGAGGGTCGACGATTCGTCCAACTAGCTCTGGTCCGACTGGTACTTCGAGGACTTTTCCAGAAAGTTTAACCTTAGCTCCAGCTTTCACTTTCGTGTCTTCACCCAAAAGCACAGCACCAATTTCATCTTCCATAAGGTTTAGTGCAAATGCATCGATAGTCTCACCGTCTGCTCCTTCGATTTGAAGCATTTCTGAGTAACCGGCTTTCGAGAGTCCGTAAATCCACGCCACACCGTCACCAATCCGTGTGACGACTCCGGCATTTTCTACATTTCCTGAACTTTTAAGCTCTGAAATTGCAGCCCGTACCTCTGCGCTTAGTTCTTTAATATTTACATCTGTCGCCATTTAAAACTCCCTTAAAATTTGCTCTGCTACTTGTTGTTCATAATCAATTTCACCAATTGCTAAATCAGGTTGGCTATCTTTCTGATCTTTCAAAATTCCTCTCAGTGACTTCAATGCCTCTATAGTTCTATTCCTGTCGGCTGAGAATTGTGTGAATATCCCATATTCTGCATTAGTAGGATCACTGGCAATATCCAGCACCGGGCCTAGGTCTTCTGCTTTTACAAATCTTTGGTCATTAGAACCAAACATATCTAAAATTTGATCTCGCCTGCCAGCCATATAACCCGTAGCTAGAACGCATTGCAAAATAAACAAAATATTACTTTCCAATGAGCGCTCGTCTACAGCAAGTAGCTCTAACTTTGTAGTTGCTGAAGCAGATTCATCATAAAATCTCCTTAGATCAACTTCTACATCATAGTCTATGGCATCGACGATGTCAGCTGGAACATACTCTGGAGGTGAAACCTCAACTGTCACTGCGATGATTTCTCGTCCTTCATCATCTGTATTTGTTTCAGACGTTTCGTGTATAGTAGCAAAACCGCCTCTACCGTATGGGTTTACACTGATGTCGCTAGGCTCTGGATTAATTTCAACATCAAACAACGAATCATTCTCCATAAGATCGAAGGCTGCTTGCTGAGCAGTCTTTGCTGCTTGAGCAAAAGGACCTTCATTAAATACTCTTTGTGATAATCTCAATTCTGATTCTGCCATTTTATTCGCTCCTCATTACTTCCGATTTAAACTTTTGCAACTTTGCTCTCACCGTCAGGTCAATCTGTCTTTCACCGGATTCAGCTTTGACGCCGCCGATTACCGAACTGTCGATAACATCTGAAAATACTGGCTTTTCAACATCAAGCAGGGAAGCAAGCTGTTTCTTCACTTCTTCCGACACTTCATGTGCACTCGTGATAATTACATGGTCCGTGCCACGGCGTGCTAATTCATTATCGATCGCTCGCATGACTTGTGCAGCATCATGTGAGCGTCGCTCATCAAGCAAAAACGCAGCGATTTTCTGCGCTACTACTTTTTCAGAAGCTCCAGACTGGATCTCATCCACTGCATACTTTGCTAGCTCGTGTATCGTCACCTTAGCCATAGACACTCCTCATTTCAGCTAGCGCTGCTTCAGCTTCTGCCAATGATCTAATAGGGAAAGTAGGTACTTTATACATATCTGCCAACTCCAAGAAATCTTGAGTTATTGGGCAGTGCTGGACCTCACTTGTAAATGACAATCTTGCAACGGCTCTTTCTGCAAAACTATGTCTAAAGTTTTTAAGAGAAAAATTTTCATCAGGACTAAGAAATCTTTCTCTTGAATCAGGCTCAACTAATAAAAACCTAGACTTAAAACCTTCAGAAATATTATGCTGATTAACCGCAGGTCCCCAAGATACTGCTTGGTCCTGTGTCATAATGTAAAGCCTTTCTTTCGGTTCGGCTAGTATTACTTCGCCTACAGTCCTCGGCCTCAACACTAACCCCTTTGAGCTAGCAAACATTATTTTATTACCTCTTTTAGATAATCTTCAACTAGTTTACGGTCACCTGATGCGTCGAGTTTTTTGCCCAAGATTGCTTCGGTCGCTTCTGTGATGAGGCCTGACATCTCTTTTTTGAGCCCACTGCGAGCTTCAGCGATATCGCGCTCGATTTTACCTTCAGCTGCACGGATGATTTCGTCTGCACGGTGTCCAGCTTTTGTCTCAGCTTCGGCAATCATCTTGCCAGTTTCTGCATGAGCTTCAGCGATGATCGCGTCTGCTTCTTTGCGGGCTTTCTTAAGCTCTGCGTCAACAGTTTGCTCAAGCTCAGCTTTTTGCTTGTCCATTTCTGAAGTCAAATGAAGTCCACGGTTGATGTCGTCGTGACGCTTTTCAAGGTTTTTCACGATACCGTCAAGCGCATATTTCTTCACAACCCAGAATAGTACTAAAAATGTAAGAAGCTGAGCACCAATCGCAAATGGATCAAGTCCAAGTGCTGCAATACCTTCTACTGACTCTTCTGCTGACTCTGTTGCTGCTAAAATCGTGTAATTCATAGTCTCTTTTCGTTAATTATATCTTTTACTGCTAGAACAACCATAACCGCTTCAAACTCTTTGGAACGGATTCAGTAATTCTAGTTGTTAATTTTCATTTGCTTTACTCATTTTAGAAGTGATTATCTCGGATGAGTGACGGTCGTTTGGTGAAGCCAGTAAGCGAGGTGTATTTGTTGATACTCCGAGCGCGGACTGGAGCCAAAACGGCCGTCAATCGCCGAGAGAACGCTTCTAAAGTAAGAATGCACCGAGTAGGAATGCTAGCAGCGCAGTAACTTCGATCATCGCTGCGATGATAACGATCTGGCTTGCTGCTTTTCCAGCTTCTGGGTTTCTTCCAAGCGCCTTCATGTAGTTCAATCCGACGATCGCAAGACCGAGAGCTGCAAGTCCTAGTGCGATACCGAGCATGAGGCTTTTGCTCCATGCTTCAGCAACTTGTACATCGAACTCTGTAGCTTGTGCTAATACTTGATTTAACATTTTTTCTCCTTAAGCCGACTGGCCCGTGGTTACTTTTTGGTTAACATCGGGAAGCTCCTCGACCTTTATAGCTTCGTCGTGATGTTCGTCTTCATGGTCGGCGTGTGAAATCGCCAACGCTAAATATGTAGCAGTCAAGACCGTAAATACATACGCCTGAATACCGGCAACAAGAAGTTCAAATAAGATGATAGGAATAACTGCAAGCGGTGTACGACCACCAGACAAAATCAAGCTCGTAAACACAGCGATTAGGATCTCTCCCACTGCAGTGTTTAAAAACAAACGCAGTGAGAGACTAAGGATGCGGGTAAACTCACCAAACACTTCGAGGATACCGATAAAGAAGTTGATTGGGTTTAGCGGTTTATCAGAGAAATAGTGCTGCAGGTGCTTTTTGCCACCTTGCGCTTTGATAGAAAGGTACTGGACATAGATAATCGCGATGACGCTCATCACGATGGTGCCGTTTAGGTCAGCAGTGAAAGGTCGGAATACAGGTATGCCATCAACATTGACACCGGGCCCTACGATTGGGATAAGCCCTAATGTGTTGCTGAACAAGATAAAGATAAAGAATGTCGCATACACTGGTGCATATTTATACGCTTTTTTGCGTGAGCCGAATGCGCCTTCGAGCATCCCGACGACGAATTCCACGACCATTTCAACTATCGCGACAAATCCTTTGTTTGCTTTCACGCTTGAGCGCTTAGCAGCGTAGATGAGTACAACAGCCATAAATGCAGCGACGAGTGCACCGTAGATAATAGAGTTTGTGATGACAAAATTGCCGACACTAAAAACTTCTTCAGCTTTAAGCGATACATGGATCCCACCATCCTCTGCAGCAAACCGAGTGAGAAGGGTGCTTAACATACGCACTCCTGCAATTCGTCGGCTGTGGCACTAATGACCTGTCGGCGGGTTTGTCTCATATTTACATCTATTCTATCAGTTATCAACGCGCTCCATCAACACCATTTTGATGAAGAAATAGCGACAACATGCTACTATTGAACTTATGTTTACACTATTAGCGCATGCAGGTGAAGAGCACTCAGACTTAGCAGCATCTACAACTCATTGGCTACAGGAATGGTATGTTGCAGTACCACTGTTCGTGCTTGGCGTAGCTATGATCGCGTATTTAACATGGCTTGTTAGTAACAGAAATCGTCACACGACGCTTGGAGTTGTGACTTTCACGCTTTTGATTACTGGCTTTACAACCTTCACTGTGTCACCCCCAGTGAGCATCATCGCTATCCTAACAGGCATAGCGTTTTCGCTATTCGCGGCTATCACTAGTATCATCAACCCTTAATACAAGGTGAGATATATCACCCTAGCAAGATGAGATAAAGCACTGCTAATTTCATTCGATAATGTAACACTGTAAGCAATAAGTGTGGAGTTACTTATGGCAGAGTCATTTATTGACAACAGTACTGAAGAAGAAGCGTTAGAGAGTCCGGAATGTGATTTCGGCATGTCAGAACCTGTACTCGGACGCATAACAGAGATGCATGTAGAGCCAGATGTATTTTCAAGTTCGAACGCCCTGCTGCAGATGACAAATAAAGGGTTAGTTACTAGAAAATATCGTAACAGGATAATGGTCGCCACGCACCCCCAACACAGAAGAATAGTAGGCGCAGTCCTTGAGGTAACTCACCCTGATGTCGTGACGAACCCTAAAGGCTTAACTATTGTAAAACAGTTGTTCAATGACTACGAAAATGATATCGACCCAACTGATTACCAAGTTGCGAAATCTTTGGATGAAACCCTTGGAAGAATTGCGTGTGAAACCGACTTGATAAAAGGTATGTGTGCTTTTGCTGAGGCAGAAGCGAATTCATGGGCTAACATGTACGATCAACTACTCGTGAGGCCGGCCATGCTAATGGCCGCATGGATGATTGCCCATGAAGAAAACGAACCATTACAGTACGGTGATTGAGTCTACCGACTTGCTATACTAGCTTTATGGCATTTGAAGATTTTCAATCAAAAGACGCAGTCGTCGTCGTATACACAGGTGAAGGAAAAGGAAAGACAAGCGCAAGCATCGGACTTATGGCACGAGCATTAGGCCGTGGCTGGAAGGTTGCGTACATCCAATTCATCAAACACTGGAAAGTCGGTGAGCATGATTTCATCGCCAAGATTCAAGATGTCTTCGGTGATGATTTGTATTTTTACAAAGGCGGAAAAGGCTTTTTTGATGCAGGAGCAATGAGCGCCAAAGGTGTGAGTGATGACGAGCATCGTAAAGCCGCTGAGGAAACATATAAAAAGGCAATTGAGCTGTCGCAAAGTGGGGAATACGACTTAGTTATTTGTGACGAGATCAATAACGCAACTCACGATGGTCTCCTCACAGAAAAGCAACTAGAAGATTTCCTTAAAAATCATCATGAAAAAACAAGCGTCTGTGCGACAGGACGAAATTTCCCGGAAAATCTTTTAAAATACACCGATATTTCTACAAATATGACAAAGCTCAAACACCACTTCGATGACAAGTACCTTGCCAACGAAGGCATTGACTATTAGCATATATTTATGATATAATATAAATATGAACACCTCCCAGTTTGTACACACGCCGGAACTATCAAGTTTCGAAACTCCACAGCATATACGTGAGCGGCTTGAGAATGAGTATGACCATTTACAGAGATTCGTTCGTCGATACAAAATTGGATTTAGTAGCGTCGATTTAGATCTAAATCGAAGTTTGCGGCATGATATTCTCGAAACTGCTAG
>JAUIBQ010000039.1 GCA_030427445.1 bacterium
TGCTGGATAATTCTGACTTAGTTATCACAAACTCTGATCACACAAAAAAGTACGTCAATAGTTTTGGATCTGACACTAAAACAGTGAAAGTTCCAAACGGAGTTGATCGCTCTCTTTTTACTCCCGCGAAACAAAAGAAAAAAGACCACACGGTTTTTGCGCTTACTAGCAGAATAAGTGGTGAAAAGCGCCAAATTATTGTCCTTAAGGCCTTAAAGAAACTAAAGGACAAAAGAAAGGACTGCCAAGTAGTGTTGATTGGTGATGGTCCCGAGCGAAAATCATGCGAGAAATATATAGAAGCTAATGGCTTGAAAGATAGGGTAAGGATTACAGGCGAGGTCTCACCGGAAGAAGTAAGGAGTGAACTCGCTAGAGCAGACTTTGGAATTTTGGCGTCATACAGATTTGATACTGACCCCCTGTCTCTCAAAGAGTATTTATGCATGGGTATGCCGGTTATTTACTGTGATGATAATTTTAAGCAAATGTTCTCTCATGGTGGCGGTAATCTGTGCGCACGAAGCGCGGATGGTTTTGCTAAAGCAATAGAGAAATTTATCGAACTTGGCGATAAAGAGAAGAAACAATTGAGTGAGGAAGCCTATAGGTCAGCCGAGTATCATGATGTATCTAAACCGGCAAAACTTTTAGAAGAGCAATACGAGAGCCTTCTTAAATTGGATTAGTAGTCATATAGCCATTGTCGAGTTCGACATCACAGGCCGACCATAGTCCTCGGTTTGCTTGTCGGGCTTCTTCTTCGAGCGTCATAAATTCATCCATTTTAGTTACAGGAAAAGCTGTATAGGCGAAGCCATACCCATCTTCAATCATCTTGGCATTGAGCAGAGTGCCATCAGGCAGGTAGACATAGCGAAGTAACCTGTCGTATCTGTCACGATTCGTGTTGGTTGGGTCAGCTACTAGCTTAACGTCATTATCTCCGATTAATTTCTCTAGATGAGCTGTTGCAGCAAATGAGTAACATTGAACAGGTCTAGATGGATGATTTTTTTCTGGTGTATCTAAGCCTATGAACCTAACCTTCTCTTCTAGGTTGTTGGTGCCTCTTACTGTTATTGTGTCGCCGTCGTTCACATAGGTAACGGAATAAAGTCCAGGTTGGCTGGGGGCAAGGAAATTAGTTATCCCGTTAGCGATTTGTGAGGCGTCCTTCGAGCTTATACCAATTCCAAGCAGCACCACCAGAATCAGTGCTGCTATGAGAGACCTATACTTCTTCATTCTTGTTTAAAACGACTCCAATGCTTATAAGCGATAAAGAATAAGCCGCTTAGACCGAGGGCAATCCAGTAGTAACGGAACCAACCTTCAGCTGTATGCTGGCCCAGCATCATGCTGTGAACGAAAATTGCCAAGAAGGCAACATCGTCAATGGCGTCGACGATTAACCAATTCTTTTTTAAAAATGGTTGGTTTTTCAGCCTCTTTGCCAAGTCGTAGGCTATGAAGATAAAGAAAGCGACTGTGGCTATCGAGACAAAGAAGAAATTGGTGTCGCCAATGTAGGCCTCAACAAATTTCTTGAAATCAATCCCAACTGAGTTGGACTGAAGTAGCAGTAGCATCGGGTGCAAGATGATCAAAAAGAAAACGAATAATGAGGAAACTGCTTTAAGTGATTTCGGTTTTCCGTAATCTGACTTTACTTCGCTTACAAAACCAAGCAGAAAATGCCACCACATAATGGAAAATGCTATCAGACCAAGAAGAGGAAAAATCTGAAGCTTGCTTGAATTACTGATTTGCCAATCTAACGAGTCACCCCACTCGAACAGTGCAAGTGCTACAACTCCAAAAACTGAGTAATTGATTAGCTGTTTCATTAGTAGTCTACTCCTTTGTTTGCGAGATATTTATCATCGAAATGGTGTTTAATCTTAACCATTTCAGTGGCGATATCTACCTGATCAATAAGTTCTTCAGGAAAGTTTCTGCCCGTCAGACATAGTGTCGTTATTTTAGATTTATTGCTGATGAGATGATTGTTGTTGGCTGATGAGTCCATCGTGTGTAACATTGTTAATTTCATCACAAATAACTACGTCGTATTTACCGCTAGCGGCAGCTTTATTTGCTTTCTTGAGCGTATCTTGCGCTGTTTGTTTGTGTTCTTCTTTAGTTACTCCCTTAGCGCTGTGTTCACCTGCTTCATAAAAGCCTTTGCCCCCACGATAAAAAAGGAGTTTGTCTTTGTATAAATCCTGAATATCTGCGATGAATGTGTGCTCACCTACTTCCCAGTGTTTTACGAATT
>JAUIBQ010000002.1 GCA_030427445.1 bacterium
ATCCACGGCTATCTATTACGCCGTTACGTCTAGTTGCGAAGGCATTGTTATTCGTCCTAGCGTAGCCATCTTTTGCCTGCAAACGATAGAGTAACTCGTCTTCACGGAGCTGGCCGGTGGCGATGTCCTGTAGAAAACTTGCGGCGTCGGCTAGTGTTTCGGCTGTTTCCGTTGAGGCCTCCCGTGTCGCACCAGCCCTCTCTGCAAACTCGGTGATGAATTCTCTTTGTTCAGGAGTTACCTCACGCTGTTCTTCTATAGATCCGACGCCTGGGGTGGAGGATCCACGGCTATCTATTACGCCGTTACGTCTAGTTGCGAAGGCATTGTTATTCGTCCTAGCGTAGCCATCTTTTGCCTGCAAACGATAGAGTAACTCGTCTTCACGGAGCTGGCCGGTGGCGATGTCGCCAAGGAATGAGTTAAAGTCAGCATTCTGCTGACGCTCCTGAGGTGTGACTGTTTCTAGTTCCGACATGTTTATTTTGAGGTGTTTGTTTTTGTAATTACTATATAAACATTATAGCAAATTATGGCATTGTTGTCAATATTATATATTTGCTTCAATATATTAGCGAGTATACGTTTACTGCTGCCATAGCTCCTAGAATATCCTTTAAACTAACAGCTATACAACCACGAACTAGGTATTTGAGCTTTATTTCACCTAAAGACTAAATCTGCGCCGAAGATTTTCGGAGTCGAGACGAGTCGCCAATGATGCTCGCAGTAGTTCTGGACGTGATTCTTGATTCTTCATAGTTCTAAATTACTGCTTAAGGAGAGCTACCAAACCAAGTTCTTCATTATCCTCACCAAGCTCAGGAGCTAGCAACCAATAAGCATAGGTCGTGAGAATGGCGTGCTTAGGCATATCGGTACTACGTTTTTCATTATATTCTTCTTTAGATATAACACCGCCCTCTAGATCCTTCCATATCTTCATGCGCGTATGAGCATAGTTCTGTATTTCTTTAACAATAGTTAAGCAGTCGTCTCCAAATATGTCCTTTATCCGCTCCGGTGTCGCTCCTGCTAAAATACTATGTTGCGTTTTAACATCCTCAGAATTATTGAGTATATTACCAATATTTAGAAGAAAATTATCAAGCCCTTCAGTAGAAAGATTTAGCACTTCCCATTGCTGGCCTGCATATGATACCTTTTTTGTGTTCGTTCCATCTGGCAACTCTTCGAAGGTTGCGCTAGCATCAACACGACGTGCTAGTTTATTGAGTTCATCAGCTAAAACACCATCCGCATCTTTCTCGCGGTTTTTACCTGATTTTTCACCTTCAGTAACAAGCTGTAGTACGCTGTCTACCTCTGATTGGTAATAGCTAAAAGGTTTATTTTCTGATTTTTTACCAAATACAGACGCACTTCTCACACTGACGGGGATACTAATTCCCTTATCTTCATCTTTATATACACCAAAATCATCGAGTCTTTTATGGATTTTATTAAGTGCTTCCTCTGCTTGGTCGTCGTCTAGACCAGTTAAATCAGCAATGATAATAAACTCGTCCCCGCCCCAACGAGCACTAACAGAGCCTTCTATGTCTTGTGCCACTTGCACAGAACCCACGACGTCATTTGCCGTACTGTTCTTACGTTCAATCTCCTCTTCCCTAGATTGCTTCTCGCCTGGTACACGTAACTCGGAGGTTATTTTTTGACCCATATAGCTGATCACATCATTACCGACTTCGTGACCATGCAGTTTATTCATCTGCCCAAAGCCACGACCATCGCACATAATAAATGCGAACTGCTCAGGCTTATACCTATCGAACCACATCTCTAGACCTTTAGGGTTGAGTAGGCCTGAGCGTGCGTCGGTAGTATTCTCCCTCGCCTCTTGTGCCAATCGCGTTACAGCACGACCCAACTCAGTCACAGGTGGAATTTGACCCTGAAAATTATACTCCCCAGCATTTGCTAGCTCTTTTTGAAGCGAAACTAAATCATCAGCACTATAAAACCTCTCTTCACCATCTGCGACGGTCTTAATGTGAGGATTAGGGAGCATCTGCTCTGCAGGAGTCTTCGGTATCTGTTCTGACATACTTTTGTTTTTGAATTTTTATGTTAGTAAATAACGATATAATTATAGCAAATTATTGCTTAAAAGTCAATATGCTTGTGATTATTTACTACTTAGAGATAGTTAGTGAGTTTTTCTTTGATTTGAGCTTTGAGATCTTCCAGTGTATCTTCGTTAGTGATAACAATATCTGCTTCTTCGATGACGTATTTAATACCCTTCATGTCACCATCAGCAACACCTTCATTTTCGTAAGAATCCTGCTTCAAAAACTCTTCTAATGAGCGTTTGCTCTCCTCGTCTCGAGCTCGAGACATTATACGTTCATGGCGAACTTTCGGGTCTGCATCAACAGCAATCATAATTCCGCCAGCTTCTTTCAACGCTTTCATCTCTCCGATTGAACGAATACCACTGATGATTTGGTAGTCGAAGTTTCGCTCTTTTGCCTGTAACACTCCCATCTGAACAGTGGTAGACTGATTAAGTTCACGTAGTTGCGTGGCTACCATGAACAGTTGGTCTCGTATAGGATTCTCGTCTGGTGGTAAATCAAATAGAAATCGCGTAGACGCTCGTACAAAGTCTCCTGTTGAGTAGTTGTGCATACCAAACATTTCGCACATCAGCTCTGCGACCGTGTCTTTCCCGCTCCCTGCCGTACCAGTTAATCCAAATAGTTTCATTGTGTTTTGTATCCTTTACCTTTAAGAATTGAAAATGCTTTTTTGATAACAGAAATCTCTGGATCATCAGCACCTTTGATAACGTTTTGAATATCCTTGATCTGGCCCTCTGTTATCCATCGAATCTCTGAGTGGTCGTCAGGATGCAGCACGATATTTTCAGGGTCGTCTATAAATGTGGCGAAATAAACAAGCTCAATACTATGAGAACCCTTAATTTCATTCACATATGTAAACTCATCGAATAAGTCATGGATTTCAGCTCGTACCTGAAACTCCTCCTGTATTTCCCTTGCAAGACCCGTTTTTATATCTTCGCCGAAATCGATATGGCCACCCGGGAGCTCAAATACTCCCGGCAAAAACTTTTTAACCTCCGAGCGCTTAGCTACAAGAATTTCGTGTTCGTTCTCATCGTTTAAACGATGAAATACAGCGACGGCCGAGAACACCTGTTGGTTTTTGGCCAGTGTCTCGCTATCGTGCTGTACTTTATTCATCGTTCTCCTTTATTAAATCGTAATTAATTACAGATTTATTCTGTGATTAATTATACAGCTCTGGGAAAAGAGCAGCCGGTGAAATCTGCTTTTGCAGTTTCCCGAGCGATGAGAAAAGGGCTTGCCCTTGTCTCATTACTTTAGATAATCCATAAGTTTACGGGAGTCTTTATTCTTTTTGAGCTTCATCAGAGCTTTTGCTTCAATCTGCCTAATACGCTCACGTGTGACAGCAAACTCTTGTCCCACCTCTTCGAGTGTGTGTTGTTTACCATCTTCGAGTCCGAAGCGTAGTCGTAGAATCTTCTGCTCACGATCGCTCAGGCTACCAAGGAGACCTTTCACCTGTTCCTTTAGTAATACGCCTGTTGCTGATTCTTCTGGAGTTGTCGTGTCCTCGTCTTCGATAAAGTCACCAAGTACAGAATCTTCTTCGTCGTTATGGACACTGGCATCAAGCGAGCTAATGTCTTGCTTAATCTTCATAATGTGCTCAACTTTTTCGATGTCCATTTCCATCTCTTCAGCAATCTCTTCGTTGGTCGGCTCACGGTTCAGTTTCTGGGTGAGGCGGCGCTGAGTCCGTAGAAGTTTGTTGATGGTCTCAACCATGTGCACGGGGATACGAATCGTGCGTGCTTGGTCGGCTATCGCACGGGTAATCGCTTGGCGAATCCACCATGTCGCGTAGGTTGAAAATTTAAAGCCTTTATCTGGGTCGAACTTTTCTACCGCGCGCAGAAGTCCCGTGTTACCTTCTTGGATTAGGTCTAGGAGGTCTAAGCCACGACCGACATAACGTTTTGCGATAGACACCACAAGACGCATGTTTGCCTCTGCCATGTGATCTTTTGCCTTCTTGTCACCTGCTACGACTCGCTTCGCAAGATCTAGCTCTTCTTCTGCGCTGAGAAGAGGGATTTTACCAATTTCACGTAAATACAAACGGACTGAGTCATCAGCTATATCATCTAAATATTTCTTATCAGTAGACTCTTTGATAACTTCATCGTCATCACCATCTTCGTCTACCCAGTCATCGTCGGCGTCCTTACCACTCGCACTCTTTGTCGTAATTTGTAGATTAGCCTCAGCCAGACGCTCGTAAAGTGCATCGAGTGCATCGACGTTGTCGTCATTATCAGGGATTGCGGCGTTGATTTCTTTCTGATCAATCTTGCCGTCTTTTTTTGCTTGCGCAAACAATGCTTCTGAGTGTTCTTCAACACTCATTGTAGGCTTTTTAGCCTTTCCCTTTTTCTTTACGGGTTCTTTCTTTGCTTTGTCGTCTTTACTCACTAAGCGTTCCTTTGCTACATTTAGTCATCAATAGATGTTGAGCGCACGAGCTCTATGATACGTTGACGCTCTGCGTCGACCGCTCGTACTTTGTTTAATAATTGTTTTTCTTGTTCTTCATCAGCCGTCTCAAACTGATTGAGTAACTGGTCTTTTTGGTATTTTGCAAACTGTTCTGCCAGTCGGATTGCTATGTTTTGAGCTTGATATAGTTGCTCATGCCTGTCCGTATGCTGGTACGTCTCTTCATAGAGTAGTGCAATCATTTTACCATAGTCTGTATCTGTTGGAAGAGTACCTGCCTCTTTCTCGAGCTTTTTCTTAACACTCAAGTTTTCTTCAGTCGTGCAAACACTGTCGGAAAATGCCGGAAGCCACTGACCAGCCACGAGAGTATTTGCACTTGCAATCGCTAGTAAATGCTGGAGAGATTTATCGAGTTTTAGCCTTTGCTCCTCTAGCTCGGTAGACTGCTGAATGTTGGTTGGTTTTTTACGTTGCGCAGGCTTATTTCCCGGTGACTCAGTAAGCTGCAGTTTTTTATTCAATGATTCAACAGACGTGCCAGTCTTTTCCGATAATCGGCTGATATAGTGCTCACGCTCAACGGGATCTTCAAGCTTCGTGACGATTTGCAAAATGTCATCTGCAAACGAACGTTTGCCTTGTGCAGTTTTAAGGTCATAGGACTGCTCTTTTTGCTGAATGAGCCAATCAATCATGTATAGGTTTTCATCGATAACTTTGAGCCATTTATTAGGATCATCTTTAACAAGCTCATCCGGATCTTTACCCTCAGGAATCGTGATAACACTCATGTCTAGTTTTAGTTTTTGCGCGAGTGGCACAGTGCGCTCAGCAGCAGTCTGCCCCGCCCTATCACTATCAAACGCGATGCGTATGTCGCCTGTAAAACGTTGCAAATCTTTCAAGTGAAACTCAGTCAATGCAGTCCCAGCAGATGCAACGACATTCGCAACTCCTGCTTGGTGGCTTGCGACGACGTCCAGGTTGCCTTCGACGACAACAACAAATCCACTTTTTCTGATAGCCTGTTTTGCCTGCGAAAACCCATATAGCTGACGACCTTTGTCATACAGAATCGTTGCTGGTGTATTGATGTACTTAGGTGCGTTGTCGTCGCTTTTTAGCAACCTTGCTGTGAATCCTACAGGTCTGCCTTGGCTATCGCGCAGCGGGATCATTAACCGACCACGGAATAAGTCAAAATACCGTCCATCTCGCTCACCTACTAAGCCGACTTTTTTAAGCTCTTGCTCCTTAAATCCTTTACTCAAAAGATAGTCCATCAGCGGACTTCCCTTTTCTGGTGAATAACCAAATGCAAAATCGAGAATCGTTTGCTTGCTAAATTCACGTGTTTTACGTACGTAATCCAACGCCATTGACGACTGCAGTAAAGCTCGTTGATAAAACCGCACTGCTAACTCAACTGCTTCATAGAGCCGCTCTTTTTCTTGTTTGTTTTTCTGTGAACTACCTGATTGCGTCTTCGAATACTGATCAAGATCGATACCGGATTTACGAGCAAGTAGTTCAAGTGCTCGTTTAAAATCGACACCCTCTACTTCTTGGATAAAGCTGAACATATCACCACCGCGACCCGAGCTAAAATCATGCCAGATTTGCTTCTCAGGGCTAACGATAAAACTCGGAGTACGCTCGGTTGTGAAAGGACTCAAACCTTTGAAGTTTCTGCCAGCACGCTTCAGTGCGACATACTCTGACACGACATCTTCGATGTTAAGCTTCGATTTTATATCCGCAACTGCGTCCACGTTTTTACCTTTCTCTTATCAATAATTATCGTGTATCTAGTGCGTAGTATCAAGCACTAGTGTATTCACGGCGTAAATATGTAGAAGTTTGTTACAATAAAGTGTAACCATGAGCGATTATGATTTCATCTTACAAGACCAGCAAAAACGTCGAGGCAATAGTTTACTCCAAGGCTCTTTCCAGCGAAGGCTGATCGGTTTTGTTTTTATAGCTATTGTACTCGTCGTTGTGATTGTACTTTTTAGCATATTACTGAACAGTGGCAAGCCGTCAGCTTCTGCTTATCTCCCCGTTGCAATCCGTCAGGAAGAGCTGCTTCGTGTGCTGGAAAACCGTGATGATTTAAGTGACCAAACGCTAAAACCTGGCTACACCACACTCTTCCTTGCTGTCACAAGTGATTTGCAGGCTTCAAACGACTACTTAGCAAAGAATGGAGTTGTGATATCACCCGAGGACAGGACTCCTTACTACTATTTTGATTTAGAATCTGACCTCGAAGCGGCAAAGTCAGCAAACAGATTTGATGCTGAACTAGAGGCTTACGTTGATAAAGCACTTGCTGACTACTCACAAACCCTACTTGGTCTCGAACCGACAACTGGCCAAGCACCGCTACTCGACCAGGCAAAGCAAAACGTTATTTTCTATAACGGCGTTCCTGAGACTGAATCTGAATAAGATTAGTGGATTCCGAGGACGAGGTTGTAGCTGTGAACTATCAGGTCTTTAACTACTCATGAGAAGGGCAAGCCCCTCTCATCGCGCAGGGAACGAAATCAATTCGTTCATCTGGCTGCTCTCCCCTTTTACTAGTGGATTCCGAGGACGAGGTTGTAGCTGTGAACTATCAGGTCTTTAATTTGTTCGTCGCTTAACTGGCCAGTGAGTAAAATTGTGTTCCAATGCTTTTTGTTCAAGTGGTAACCTTCCATCACTGACTCATATTCACTGCGAAGCTTAACCGCAAGCTGCGGATCGC
The DNA here is from genome assembly GCA_030427445.1 of bacterium. Lineage (GTDB taxonomy): Bacteria > Patescibacteriota > Saccharimonadia > Saccharimonadales > SZUA-47 > JAUIBQ01. Next base: position 7,315 of record JAUIBQ010000002.1, read on the forward strand.
ACTTAAGACTAATTTGTAATGGTGATTTATTGTTCGGGATAAGCGCAAACATCTTTTCATCATCACCAACAGGAGCTTTATAGACATTCACATCCTCACCAAATGGAAAATCGAGCCGAGCATTCGGCATGGCTAACACTAATTCTTCTAACTCTTTAATTGTCATGATTTTTCTCCAATTATATCTTTTGCAAAATAATTTACTACTAGCTGACCGTCTTTTTCAGAAATACTCGTTAAAGAACAGTTAGGCGTACTGCACGCGAGAATTTGATCTCTATCCCACCCATTTATGTATGCAGCTAAACACCTTATTGCCATACCGTGCCCCGTAACCAGTACAATGTCATCCTTATGCTCTTTGACCAACGCTTGAGTTACGGCAAACTTACGCTCGGCAACGTCACCCAGTGATTCACCGTTTGGGAGTTTAAATGACATGCCTTGATCTTGAGCCTGCTGACTATTTTCAGGTGTCCATATAATGTCACGGAACTCTCCTTCAGCATCACCCTGCCCCATTTCTTGTAAGTCATCTAGAATCTCAGGCTTTAGATCAAAATTCAATGTATCCAACACTATTGCACCCGTCGTTACAGCGCGCAATGCAGGACTTGAATACCACGCATCAAAACGCACCCCTTCTTTAGTAAAGTACTCTGCTGCCCTTTGAGCTTGTTCGACTCCTGTATCATTTAAAGGAAGCCAATTACTACGTCCTCCTACTTTAGAATAGGGGCTATTCTCTCTTTGCTCAACATTGTATGGCGTCTCTCCATGACGCAGAAAAAGTAGCGGCATACAGTGGCTATTCTCCTTGTTTTTTAAACCATTCTATGTAGTGCTGTAGTTCTGCGATACTTGCTTGAATATCCTCAAAAGCTCGGTGAATTTCAGGTTTTTCGTATTGCTCACCGTGCATTGCTTGAAGTACGACTTTCCATGAACTTACATCTAATAAACGGTAGTGCAGGAGCAAATCGAGCGTCGGCATGTAACTCTCGATAAACTTTTTATCGCTGTGAATTGAGTTTCCTGCCAAGATTGCAAGTTCATCTCCGAAATGATGTTTCACGAGATCAATCATCTCTTGCTCAACAATCTCTAACGCTTTGCCTGATTGCGCATTGTCTAAAAAGTCGTTGCGGTTTTCTGGATATTTGTTCCACCAGTCGTTTGCTTTGATAAGGCGCGCTAATTTATCTCGCGGATGTCGTATCCGTGCTTCATAGCTCGCAAGCGTCTCAAGATTTGCATCCGTAATCTCAGCAGCTACTTCTAAAATGACGTCTTTGCGCTCATCTAGACCAGTCATCTCAAGGTCTACCCAGAGAAACTTTGTCGGAATTTTGTTGCGGTTATTCATGTTACAGATTAGTGTACCTCAACAGCAAAACGCTCTCAAAATAAAAAACTGCCCTCTCGCATTTTTGTGGGCAGTTTCTTTGAACACAATTAATTATACACTACGTGTGTTACTTTTTCTTGTCGAGTTTATCGAGACCTGATTTGTGTACAACAAAATAGATCACTAGAGCAGTTGCAATCAGGGTTATGATTGAACTAACTACCGCACCCCATGCCAGGGTTAGCTCACGATCGCCAAGGGAAATAACAGTCCATGAAAGATTACTAAGGTCCTGTCCTCCAAGAATAAAACCAATAATCGGGTCAATAAGACCTTTCACGATAGTACTCACTGTACTGCTTGCTGCAACACCTATCGCCAAGCCCACAGCTAGCCCTACTACTCCTTGTTCTCTTACAAAATCTACAAATCCCTTTAACATATTCATGTCTCCTTTTTCACCTTTTATGGTTCAATCGTACTACATTTTTGCACAACAGAAAAATCAAATACGTCTTAAGATAATCGTTGAACAGCGATTTGATATGATGCGTCCAGTATGGTCGTTTGATTGTCTTCAAGGTATTGTTCAACTGACTCACAGGCGGAGGTTAGTTGTGTATGAAGTTTTTCTCGCACCTCTTCTTCGGTCCAGTGCTCGTCTTGTTTATTTTGCTGCCACTCGAAGTAGCTCACAATTACTCCACCACTGTTCGCGAGTATCCCCGGTACGATTTCGACGCCATTTTCAGTCAACTTTTCAGTCGCATTGTATGTTACAGGTCCATTCGCGATTTCTATGATGCCCCTGGCTTTAATACCACCTACATTGTCACTTGTCACGACATTTTCCATCGCTGCAAGTGCGAGCACATCTACATCACATGAAAGCACTGCATCCACATCGCAAACACTGCTAAAGTCTAAGTCATACTCTTTGAAGCTACCGCCATCTTTTTTGAACGCAACTAACTCTTCAACATCTAAACCATCCTCTTTAATCAAAGTTGCTGACGAATCACTCACGGCCACAAGTTTCCACTCTGGTAAATGCTTTTTCATTGCAAGTGCAAAATGTGACCCAGCATTGCCAAACCCCTGCAGAGCGTAGGTTTTGTCTGTAACTTCTAACGCTCCCGACTTTACAAAAAACTCAGTGACGATCTGTGCACCATCACCGGTCGCTGGTACGCGCCCTTCCGATCCACCATTTTCAATGCTCTTCCCTGTGAACGATGCTTTAGTAGTGTCGCCAGTCAATTTTGAATACTCATCTGCCATCCAGTCCATGATTTCTGCTCCGGTATTCACATCTGGTGCCGGTACGTCAGTGTCTGGTCCTAAGTGATCTTTGAGTGCTCGCACATACGCTCGCGATACCTCTTCAAGCTCTGCTTTACTGAGCTTTTTAGGGTTCACCTGCACACCACCCTTGCCACCACCCAATGGGATGTCGACAAGCGCTGTTTTGAGACTCATAAGCGTTGAAAGCGCCTTTACTTCGTCCATGTCCAGATCAGGATGAAAGCGTATACCACCTTTGTAAGGACCTCGCGAATTATCGTGCTGCATCCGAAACGCACGGTATTCCCCAGAATCTGTCTCGAGCATCACGTCATGCTCAGCATCAAAATCAATCACTGTGTTCAGTTTATCCTGACTCAACTCTAATGATTTCCCAGCTCGTTTAATAAGTTCTACTACTGAGTCGTACATAATGTCTCCTATTTTGGATACAAGTATACTCTTTAATCTGTAGAGTTTTGTTAATTTACCTACTTTAAATTAAAGAGAGTATTGATTTTTATTTAATTTTGTGATATTATATATGTATGGCAGAAAAAATAAACATCCCCGAAGCATACAAACTTGTAAACAAAGAAGATATGACCGCAGAAGAAGTATTAGAAGTACGTAAAAGTACTGGCTGGGGGAACGGCGGACCAGAAGAAGATGAAACAGCTTGGCTGGAAAATCTAGAAACTTCATTCGTAGCAGTTGGGGCAAGATCAGAAGTCACTGGTGAATTGGTGGGCATGGGGTTCATTGTCGGAAATAAAAGACACGGAGTTCTTTGTGATTTTAATGTAAGACCTGAACATCAGGGGAAAGGCATAGGTACGGCAATCTTAGAAGAGAGGTTGCGAATTGCAGATGAAATAGGGATTCCCTACCTGTATACAAGTCTTGCTGAGACAAACCCTCTCAGGCATAAATATGAAGAACTAGGATTTGTAGCTACAAACAGCTCGTTCATTAGAACTACTGATTAAATTTTTACATCTGTTCAGGGGCGTGGATGCCAAGAAGGCCTAAACCTTTTTTCAGTGTCTTGTTATACGAAAGAACGAGTTGTACACGAGCTTTCTGCTCTTCTCCACCGACCAACACCTTTTCCTTTTCATAAAACCGATTAAACTCTTGCGCTAGTTCATAAAGGTACGTACAGATTTTATTCGGTTGCAGCTCTTTCACGGCCTGCTCAAACACCGACTGGAACTGGCCTAGTTTACGTGCCAATAAACGCTCATTGTCGTTAAACTCATACCCCGCTAGGCTACTTGGCGTGCCTTCAGTACTGCGCAATATTGATGCTGAGCGTGCGTACGCATACTGTAGATACGGCCCAGAATTCCCTTTAGTGCTCACTGAACTCTCGATATCAAACGCGATATCGCCACCCACGGCATATTTATTAAACTCATACTTGATTGCGCCGAGTGCAATCTCCCGCACGAGCTCACTGTCACCTTCTGTAATTTGCGCTGTCACCGCATCGACAACATCGATTGCTCGCGCGACATTACCAAGTCGTGAGGACATCTTGCTACCATCGGCAAATTTTACGATTCCATGTACTAGATGAGTCATTTTGTCTCTCATACCAGGTCGTAATTCGTCCATTGCAGCCCATACGACTTTCATATAATCACGCTGATCAGAGCCAGTCATAAGGACGCGGTGATCAAAGCTGTATGCCTCATTTTCGAGCAAAATCACTCCCAAGTCTTTTGCTTCGTATGTCGGCAATCCTTCGCGTGTCATAAATACACGAGTATGTAGATCAACTTTTTCGCCCTCGTAAACCACTGCACCATCAGACTCAGTAAATACTCCTTGACTCAAGCCTTCCTCTACAACTGCTACTCCAGTTTCCTCAGTCGTGCTTTCAGGGTAATATACGTCAAAAGGCGCGACGTCGATGAGCTCGTAGAAATACTTAAAGTACTCCGTACCCCACTCACGGCATGCAAAGTACACACGAGCTTCATCAGAATCCGTATCTTCACCTTTATTAAATCCATAGATTCTCTTGTTTAGTGCTCTAATATCATCTTTTGCTGTATCATCATCTTCATACGCTTTACTGCCTGCAACGTAATGACTCGTGATAAACTCCGCTTTTTTCTGTGGATTTTGCTCTTCTGTAGCACTGTTGTAGCCATCTGTGTCCTGGAGGATTGACCACATTGCTTTGGCTACATGTAGCCCTACATCACCACCAAATGACGCACGAGTGACGCTTGCTCCTGCGGCTTGTAGCATCCGCGATAGTGAGTCACCAACGACCGTCTGATACAAGTGTCCTGTGTGAAGTTCCTTAAACCAGTTTGGGCATGAGTACTCGACAACATATGTCTTTCCTTCAAGCGGTTTAGTAAGCTCTAAGCTCATGTCACTCACAAGCTGCTCGTCGGTTAACGTGATGTTGATAAACCCTGGCCCTGCGATGTCGACGTGCTTTACGGCGTCGACACTATTTAGTTGTTCACAAATAACCTCAGCGACTTCTCGAGGATTTTTCTGGAGTCTTCCAGCAAGCTGCATCGCGACATTTGTACTCACATCACCAAACTGCGGCTCAGGGACTTCAGTCATCACCTCAACCTCAACATCAAAAAATCTTTTAACTATTTCTTTAATTTCTTTATCCATCTAGGCCCCTATTATACGTCATAGCCTTACTGTGAGCAGTTTTTTGAGCAAGAGTATGAAACTCCGTAAACCCAGCTGCTGCATTTTGGTTAAATATATTTTCTTTATTAAATGTGGCAGCTTCTTTGTCAAACAATGTAAACTCTGATTCTATAGACACTATCGTGACACTACCCTTATGTAACTTAACTGTCACTAAACCGTTAACCTTTTTATTTTGATTTTCTATGTATGAGTTTAAGTTACCAACGATTGGGTCATACCACTGCGCAGCATATGTTAGATACGCCCATTTATTGTCGACGATCAACTTAAACTCGTTTTCTTGCCTTGTGCTTACTATCATTTCTAGTTTTTTATGTGCTGAAATTAATATAGTCGCTGCCGGGTTCTCGTAGATACCTCTAACTTTCATGCCTATTAGTCTATCTTCTATAAGCTGAGCGACACCAACACCGTGCGAAGAACCGACTGCATTCAGCTCGTCAATCATAGTGCTTAGTTTATATTTTTTACCACCGAGGGAAACTGGCACCCCTTCATGAAAACCAATTGTTATATAGTGCGGCTTCTCAGGCGTGTCTTCAAGCTGAGAACTCCACAATAGTACATTTTTCAAGTTGACTGTCTGAGTTGGATCTTCAATCTCACCTCCTTCACATGTATTTCCCCATAGGTTTTCATCATAGCTATATGGCGATTCTACGGTCTGCTTTACAGGGATGTCGTGGTCTATAGCATATTGAATCTCTTCATCACGCCCCATAGACCACTCTCTAACTGGCGCGATAATTTTTAGGTTCGAATCGAGCGTTGTTATATAACTTTCAAAACGAACTTGGTCATTGCCTTTGCCAGTCGCTCCGTGTGCGATGACACCACAACCAAGTTCATTTGCTACATCCACTGCAATCTCACTAATCATGATTCTTCCTAGTGGTGTACTCAGTGCATAACCTCCTTGATAATCTGCATTTGCTTTTATAGCTTTACCCAGTAGCTTATCAGCAAAATCATCTTTAGCATCAACGACAATAGCCTTTTTAGCACCCAGCTTTAGGGCTTTTTGTTTTATAGCATTAATATCGTCAAAACTTTGCCCTAAGTCTACTGTCAAGGTGATGACATGGCATTGATATTCTTCCTTAATCCACTTGATCATTACACTCGTATCAAGCCCACCTGAATAGAGCAAAAGACATGTGTCAAACTCTCCTTTTTTTGCTTCATACGAAGCTACTTTTAGATACTTTGATTTACTTTTCATAGTTGTTCCTTAATTGTTTGCTTAATTTGTATATATGCATCTCTAAACGTGGCTCCTTCGCTAACTAGATCATTTACGTTACCGGTAGCGTAGAGGTTTGGAGACATGGCGTTTTTCATATTCGGTTTATTTATTTTTAGGTTTTTTACTGTCTTGTCCCACATTTTAATCGTGGCAAGAACAATCTCACACGCTTCCACGAATGGTTTTTTAGTCAACTGCAAGTCTCTCTGATATCCAGAAGTTCGCTTAGCGATTATTCCATTAATCTGGGTACTATATCCCCAAAATATGCTTTGATTACCCCGCATAATTTCGTACACATCGTAATTTCGCTTCTGTGGCATGATCGATGATCCTGTCGTAAACTCGTCAGGCAACGATACGAATTCAAATTCTTCCATTGTAAAAAGTAAGTTATCGCTAGCCCATTGAGAGGCAAGTACCATGTACGGATACAGTTGCGAAAGCACCATAGACTCATACAATCCTCTGCTCATTGAGCAATGCATTGGATTCTTCTGAACACGTTTAAAACCAAGAACCTTTGATGTATGTTTCTGGTCTGGCTTTATTTTCTGTCCTACGAAGCCGTATCCTGCACCCGAGCCGAGTGGGTTCTGGTCTAAGACAGCTTCTACATTCGAAGAAAGTCTTATGTCTACTAATGCATCTGCAAACGATTCTATCCAGGTATCGACAGTAGTTGGCATGGCTTTCTGCATATGAGTGTAACCAGGCATGTGCGTGCCCCTATGCCTACTACTTACTGTACTCAAGCTCTTTTGAAGTATTTGAACTTGGGTATCAATCTCTTTGAGTATATCAATCGCAAATAGACGCAACATCACAAGTGCTTGATCGTTTCTACTTCTCAGAAAATGTACTTTTTTACCTGGATCTCCACATATTTTAATAAGCTCTGCTTCGATATAACTGTGCCCATCCTCGTATTTGTTTGGTATGGCAAAACCCTGCTTTGAACATCGTAACTTCAAAATTTTTATAGCGTTTTGTACTAGGCTGTGTTCCTCGATATCAAGGATACCAACAGAATGCAACATACTCACATGAGCACTAGTTGCCATCAAATCGTAATTCATGAGCTTTGCGTCAATTTGTAAATCTTGCCCTATTGTGTACTCGTTGACATGCGAATCAACTTCATAGTCTCCCCAAATTTTCTTCATATTATTCTTCCAAATTAAAAACGCTCCCGTGTCTGGGAGCGATGTAAGAACGTCTATTTTTATTTAATTAAATACGAGCATCACTCCCGGAGATACGTGAGCTACGACGTGAAAGAAAAGTAAATTGCTTTTTCATAAGTTTTATTAAATCACTTCTATAATAATACGTCAATTAAAATAATCGCGAGCGCGAACCAGATGAAACAGCTGGAAGAACCTGAGAGCGAAACTCTTCGATTGACTCTTCGATGCTTTGCTGAGAACCGGCAGTCGTATCGTAAATAACGAACGGATGATACACAGCTAATCCGCACATCGCGAATGTCGAATGCAGCAAAGAATACAAATGTTGTTCCACGCTTGCATGATGTTGACCCTGGGGCGAGTAGAAGCTCTCTGGATCACCAGTTGAAGTGACACAGAGGATTGATTTGCCTTTAAGTAACCCTTCTTGGTACCGAGCACGGCTGTCCCATGCGACACCCATCGCAAATGTCCGGTCGATCCAGCCCTTAAGTACAGCCGGCACACTTCCCCACCACAGTGGAAAATGCAAAATTATGACGTCCGACGCCTGAACTTTCTCAATCTCTTTTTCAATGTCTGGACTAAAGCCGCCAGGTGTATTTGATGCACGCTGTTGTTCAAGCATGTAGTTTACATGGCTCGTTGCGCGAGTTGAGAAATCTGTGGCAGTTGCCGTCGGATGGAACTCTGTAGCAAACAAATCACTCAGCATAACCTCTGACCCTTCTTCACGCTGCAGCACACCCAACGTTGTATTAAACAACGCTGCCGTCAAAGACTTCGGGTCGTCGTGAGCAGAGACTACAAGATACTTCATATGCTTATATTCTACATCGTTTTACTGGTGATGGTAAGGGTGACCCTGCAAAATTGCTTGTGAACGATAGAGCTGTTCAGCTAAAACAATCCTCACGATTTTATGAGGAAACACTAAGCCTGAGAGTGACAGCACCTTATCAGCACGCGCCTGGACTCGCTCATCAACTCCGTATGCCCCACCTATGACAAGCACTACGTCTTGGTTGGTTGACTCTGGGCTCAGCATCTCAGCTAACTGCATATTGTTTACAGATTTCCCTCGCTCATCCAGTAACACGACAAATTCGTTATCAGAAATGTACTCAAGTAATTTACTTGATTCGTCTTGCTTCGCTTTTTGTACATCGCCGGGCTGATGCGGAACGAATTTCCACTCCAATATCCACGGCTTTTGGATTCGTTTTGCGTATTCATCAATTAGCTCAAGCTCAGCGCCACGGGGTTTTTTACCGACAGATAAAATCGTAATTTTCATGCTGACATTAAAGCATTTTTACAGCTCGATAGCTATAAACTATATCTGTTAGACGTTGTAAAATTAGCACTCTACCATAACGCTTGCTAATTTATCTAACCTGCGTTATAGTGTTACGTGCTCGCTTGACATTAAGTCTGAAGAATCAAAGAGTGGCGAGCCAACAACATTCAATTTGTACAACTAATCGGAGGGAATCAATTTATGTATTCAGCTGCAGTTAATGCACACATCCGTGAACTAATCGTTCAGGCGATGGAGTATCGAGATCAAGGCCAGTGGACAAAGCTTGAACAGCTTTTCACTGAGTCACCTTATATTGATGAGGAAATGTTCAACAACGAAAAACCAGGTAAAAAACCAGCAACAAATGTCACCTATGGATGGCGACGTTTGATACGTGATTTTTACTACTCAGCGAAGCATACGCTCGGACGTATGGACGTCGAACGAACTGGTAAAAAAGAGGTTCAGGCTGAGAGTGAGATCGAAGCTCGTTACTACTCAATGAAAGATGGCCAGCGCCAAGTTCACACCATGAAAGGTGTGTATGAGTATCAGTTCCGAAAAGTAGCTGGACGATGGAAAATCGACAGTCTTAAGCTCAAGGTACTAGACCAAACCACTGCTCCAGTCGGGGCCTAAAACACGAAAACGTTACGCCAAATACGTTTCGATCGTGTTTCGTAGTTCGGGCACCGAGCTGACTACTGCGTCAGCCGGTGTTCTTTCGAATGCTTCATTGCCACCCAATCCCCAAGTGACGCCTACCACGGTGACACCTGCTTTTCTGCATGCACTTACATCACGTGATTCATCACCTACGTATAAGATGTCTCTTGCTTCAAGATTGTGTTGTTTCTCAATCTTTTTAAACGCTTTATGTTTCGCAAACAGTGATCGCTCAGACACGATAAAGTTTAGTCCTGCTACCTGATGTTCGCTCAGTATTTTTTCAACGACTGTGCTGTCGTTTGACGTCAGAATACCAACTTGATAGCCGCTATCCACAAGTTGCTGCAACATCGAGGCGATACCAGGATAAAGCACGACTTTGCGACGCCGCTTTTTTAGCTCTTTTGTACCCGCCCTTATGATTAACGGCAGCATAAACTTTCTAATATTTGCTCGCTTGAATAGCTGTGAGTATGTCATCTTCCTTAGCTCCGGGAGGTCCGTGACATCCACAGGGTTCATGCGGTAGCGTGGCGCTATCGCATTATAGCTCTCTATCAGAACTGCTAGCGAGTCTGCAAGTGTCCCGTCAAAATCAAAGATAACTGCTTTTTTCTTCTGCATCTACACTTCATTGTACCTGAAACAGTCAGTCGTATGGTCATTCACTAAGCCCGTCGCCTGCATGTGCGCGTACATGATAGTGCTACCAACAAAGCTCATCCCTCGCTTTTTGAGGTCTTTTGATAATGCATCTGACTCAGGAGTGGTAACAGGTACGTCACTTAACGAATTCCAACTATTTCTTAATGGCTTACCACCGACAAACGACCAGATATACTCGCAAAACGAACCAAATTCTTCCTGTATCTCGATAAACGCTCGTGCATTTTTTACTGCAGCATGCACCTTCAGCTTGTTGCGTATAATTCCTGGGTATAGTAGTGCTTGTTCGATATCTTCCTCTGTCATCGCTGCGACCTTCTCAACATCAAAATCATGAAATACCTCACGGTAGCCTTCCCTACGCTTGAGGATAGTTATCCAGCTTAATCCAGCCTGTGCGGACTCCAGTGTCAAGAACTCAAACATTTTTCGGTCATCAAAATCCGGAGGTCGACCTACTGGCACGCCCCACTCTTCATCGTGGTATGCGATGTATACCGGGTCATCGCTCACCCACCCACATCTACGCATCTATCCCCCATTTGCTTAAAAACCGAGAGAGTTCTTTAGGACTACGAACTATGACGGTTTTGTCCAACACTCCGTATCTTTCTAGTTTTTTTCGTGCGTGATTCCGCCCAGACTTGAAGTAAACCTTAAGGTTTGCATAAAGCAAAGATTTTGACGGACGGAAGAAAAAATTAACCAAACTTTCTTGATTATCATTAAAGATTTTTTCTTTTAGAAAAACTCTTCTAAACGTACGCCTCAGCATTCTTGAGAAAGCTACTCTGATAGGGTAATTCAGATAAATTATCACATCTGCTGCTCTGACCGTCATGCCGTCAAGTTTGGTAATATATGCTCCGCAAAGTATCCAAGAGTCTTGTTTTATAGTCTCGGCCACCTCTGCAGAAAACGTTTCTGTGTCTTTAATCTCCCAATTCTTGCCTATGTATATTGAATCCATTTCATAATGAGTAATTCCAAGTTCATCGGATAGTTTTCTTGCCAATGTCGTTTTCCCACTGCCTGAAAGACCAACTATTTGTATCTTATTAAAACTGCTCAAATCCTCAGGAGTTTTCATCATAGCAAGGTTATCATTCGACTTTTACGGTCGTGTTTGATGGCATTTCTTGCCTCAAGATCTAATTTCAAACTCATCGTGTACCACCCGATTTTACCATCAAACTCTGATTCAAGCCTACTCATGTGCTCGAATAAATCTGTAGGAGTTAACGGCTGATGGTCTTTGATGATTTTAAGCACTTTTTCTCTGATAAACTCGTACTTATCCTTATCAATATTTACACCCTTTTTCGTCGGGTCGGGATGAAGCGTTTGAACCTTTTCACTCATTTCTTATCTTTTGCTCCTACGAGTCCAGGATTTTTTGCAGCGGCCTTCAGTACTTCTTTGACAACGTCGATGTTAAGATCTTCAAGTTTCTTAAAACGAATACAGCTCTTCCCGACGCTTACTTTCCCTAAATCTTTCTCGTAGACTTCAGCGATGTATTTGTCGCCGTGCTCTGGATGGATAGCGCAGACATACAAACTCACATAGTTTTTCTGGCTTGCTAGTGCGATAATTGGCCATTCATTTTCCTGTTTCTTGTAATCGATGTACTTGAACTTTCCATAGCCAAGCATGTTATACGCAAACCACCGCTCCATATATGGCACGGTATCTTTAATCAACTTGTCTAAAACTTCTATAATCTCACGTCGCTCTTCATTGAGCATGGCGATGTATTCTTGCTCATCTTTTGCACCAACTGGCTTGAACATATTCATCACGTTACAACTTTTCTAAGGCTTATTTTTATAAAAACAATGCTTTCTTTTATATCATCTACGCACAATTTCAAGCGACAAATCATGTTAGAAGCTGTAACGGGATTCATTTATGACTAGTCCTTTCTTGGCGGCAATGGCACAAGAATACTCGTGCGTTTTTTGTACTCTTGGTACTTTTTAATGTTGCCCCACTTTTGGTCTGCTTTTTTCTCTAAAATAGGTATCCCGCTAGCAAATAATAAAAGGCCTGCGATACTAAGAGGCCCTACCGATGCGACAAGCACCTGAGAAAGTGGTTCAACGACTGACGTCGCGACTACAAATAGTCCGTACCACACCATAATCTCACCGAAATAGTTCGGATGACGTGAATACTTCCAGAGCCCAGTTTCTATCCAGCCTTTTGGCTTCGGTTTTTGAGTTATGAACTTGAACTTTTGTGCATCAGCTATTGTTTCAAACAACAATCCAAATAGTGATATCACGACTCCGGTAATTAATACTGGAAGCACTGCTGTTCTTGCTAAATCACCTATAAACAGCATCTCTACAGGTAGTAAAATAATTGGCACCGCCAAAGCTTGAAGTAGCCAAAACTGACCGAACTTTTTGAAACTAGATCGTTTATCATCAAAACGAGCATCTTTACCGAACTTAGTGACTCGAGCGACAAGATACGTAGCAAGTCGTATAGCCCACAAGAACACAACAACACTAGCAACCACCTGCTCGACTTCGATACGCTCGACTTGAATGAGAGCAAAAAGTGTCACCGCGACGAACGTCAAAGCATAGCTGGCATCAGTTAATTTATCTGTTTGAAGCCTGTAAGCAACCACGAGTCCAATACCATTTATTGCAAAGGAGATTGCAAAAAATGGCAATAAGTCTTGAAACAATTCAATCATCACTAGGCTCCTGGAGCTTGTTTATGAGGATTGTGAGAAGCGCCCCTACTTCCCTTACTCACTTCATTTGCTGTAATCATCGCGTTACGCAGCTGCTCAGAAATGTCATTCATGCCACTTGGTGCATGCGGAATCAAAATCGTATTACTGTTGCTACCTAAGCCTACGTCTTTAAGCGTGTCAAAGTACTGAGTCATCAACACGAGGTTCATGACATCTTGTGAGCTTGTACCATCAACTGATTGTTTGAACTCGGTAACGGATTCTTCGAGTCCCTTCACGATCGCTGTACGCTGGTCAGCGATACCCTTACCACTAAGTGCTTTACTCTCAGCTTCTGCTTCTGCAGCTTTCACGACGCGGATCTTGTCAGCTTCTGCTTCTTCAACAGCAGCAACTCGTAAACGCTGGGCAGCATTAATCTTGTTCATGCTTGCTTTCACATTCGCATCTGGGTCAATATCAGTCACGAGTGTCTTCACGATACCGTACCCGAAATCATCCATGATTTGCTCAAGCTCAGTTTTAACCGCTTGTGCGATATCGTCTTTAGTTTCGAAAACGTTATCTAGCGTAATGCCTGGCACACGAGCGCGCACGACATCGTAGACGTAGCTAGTAATCTGCGCTTCAGTGTTTTGAAGTTTATAGAATGCATCAACGATTTTTTCTGGGATCACGTAGTACTGAACGCTCACGATAACGAACACAAACACGTTGTCTTTCGTCTTTGTCTCAACGCGCACATCGAGCTGACGTACTCGCAGTGAAATCCTCCCGGCTACTCTATCAATCAAAGGTATTTTGAAGTTAAGACCTGCAGATGACACTTTGTTAAATTTCCCAAACCGCTCTACCAAAGCTGCTGTCTGCTGGCTTACAGTAAACAAACCTGTCACTAGCACGATTAGCGCAAATATGACGATAAATATGATAAATCCCACGTTGTAACTCCTTCTTTTATAAAAAGTATAGCAAAAACATACCTGAACTATCTTGTATTGTGAGAAATCCAACTGTGATAAATGGATTTGATTTATAAAGTGGTGGTACCTAAAAAGAAAAGGAGTACCCATGAGCTTAGAAGATAAACGAATAATCGTTATGGCAACAGATGGATTTGAAGATTCAGAGTTTAACGAACCATTTCAAAGGCTACAAACTGAACAAGCTTCAGTCACAATCGTCTCAACAAACGAAAGTGTCATAACGGGCAAAGATGGCACGACGTATGATGTCGATATACACGTTAGTGAAGTTGATGCAGAAGATTATGATGCACTTGTGCTTCCAGGAGGAGTTGCTAATCCGGACAAACTACGGACGGATGAAGATGCAGTGAGAATCGTCAGAGAATTTTTCGAGCAGCACAAACCTGTGAGCGCGATATGTCATGCTCCATGGATGCTCATCGAAGCAGACGTACTAGATGGTCGAACTATCACCTCATGGCCAAGCTTACGGACCGATGTTGAAAACGCCGGAGCAATTTGGGTAGACAAAGAAGTTGTCGTGGATGAGGGGCTCACTACAAGTCGTAACCCTGATGACCTGCCAGCCTTCTGCGACAAAATGGTCGAAGAAATTCTCGAGGGTAAACACGCCGAACAAACTGCCTAAGTCTAGTGCCTTCAGCACAAAAGAGCTCGGTTAATCGAGCTCTTTTTAGTTAGCGGAGAGGGTGGGATGTTGGCTCATGACTGAAGCCATGTACGAACCGCATTGCGGGTTCGAACCCACTTTCATACTTCGTAAGAAAAGCAAAAAGCCATCCGTTTGGATGACTTTTTGCTTCCTGGCGGAGAGGGTGGGATTCGAACCCACGGTACCGTTGCCGGCACGACGGTTTTCAAGACCGTTTCCTTAAACCACTCGGACACCTCTCCATGGTATGTTTAAGCGATTTGCTCAAGGGATTATAACAGAGGTAAATAATAGTTTCAACTTATCTTGATGAGGGATGGCCGAAGTAAACTTCGGCGAAGCGAACCCTTGGGTTAGAACACATGTTCACCCATCAAATAAAAACAACCGAGACAAGCTCGGTTATATTTATTTGGCGGAGAGAGAGGGATTCGAACCCTCGCGCCAGGTTGCCCCGACCTACAGCTTTAGCAAAGCCGCCCCTTCAGCCACTTGGGTACCTCTCCTTTTTTGTCATTGGCTAATGCTGTATTTTACAGGATTCTCCTCTATATTTAAAGTGTTTAGTGTGTATATTTACTGACAGAAAAAGCATAAGTAATGTACACTGGGTGTAGATATGGAGCAAAAAAACCAACCAGAGAGTAATTGGGCATACAACCCTGGACAAGTACATGATTCTTCCTCTGTGAATACTCCAATGCAAAAACAGGCGATTTCTTGGTCCGCTTCAGAGTACATTTCTCACGAAAAATCACCGATGTGGTATGCATATCTAGCGTCTGGTGCGACAGTACTTTGTGCAGTCGTCTTCTTATTCACGAGGGACTGGATTGCCGTCACTGTCGTCGCAGTCACTGTATTACTCCTCGCAATTTATTCCAACCGAACTCCAAGGACTCGCAATTATGTGCTTGATGACAAGGGCTTACATATCGACAACGAACTTCATCCATTCAGCAAGTTCCGGTCGTTCTCAATCGTCGAAGAAGGCGGTATTAGTAGCATCTGGTTAAAGCCCTTAAAACGAGTCTCCCCTGTCGTGGTCATTTACTGTGCACCAGATGAAGAGCCAAATATCGTGAATGCTCTTGGAAACTATCTACCGCATGAGCAACGTGAGCTTGACCAGATCGACCGCATCAGCAAACAGCTTCGCTTCTAAGAGTTAATTCGCTTTTCCTCCAGCCAACCAGGCACTTCAGAGAACACAATTTCTTTCCAGTAGTCTATCTCTTCCTCCGTGACGTCATAAACGGCTTGATATGCCACCTCAACACTTCCGTGCAATGCGTTTTTATAGTCTAAGCCAAGTTGTTCAGCGACATCTCTAAGCGCTGCTTCATCAGGAGCTTCTATCTCAACGAACGATGGTATCCATGGCCATGTATCAAGTTCGACTTCTACGGCACCAATTTTCCAGCTTTCTCGTTTTGTTTCTTGATACGACTTAGATTGCAGTCCGACCGACTCGAGAAATGAACACGTATCATCAAAATCACTTACTTCGACACTTACTTCTTTCGTGCCGACTAGTGTTCTGTTGTATAGCTGTTTATAACTGAGCGTAACTTTGTCGCCCTCACTTCTCACTCGTACCCATCCGTTTACTTTGTCTAATCTATTGTCAGGGAAATCAAAGTTTTTACGTACCATCATGCGTTCAGCATGGATGAGTTTTGCACCAGCTTTTTTAAGTGTAGTTCTTAGTTCACTGTGGTTAACATCAAGCCACTTGGCTTCAATTTCTGTTGTCATGAGTTAACTATAGCAAACAACAGTTTATCTAATGCACCATCAAGAAGCTGTTTTAACAGCAATAAGGTGTCAATAAGTAGTGAAATGATTTAGCTAGTCTAAAGTGTATGTGGATGAGTCACTGAGCGCACTGTACTATAAAAATCAGCAGTATCCTGACTCGCTTCTACTGTTACGTAGTGAGTTCCAGCACCATGATTGTATCTTGCGCCACTTTGAATCTCTTCTTCAGTTCTTGGTTTATCCGCAGGAGTTCCATCAGCTTCTAGGTAGCCTTGCATAGTTACTACCTTCATTTCATCCATATCACGAAAAGCATCCTCATATTCTGCTGGATTTTTTGGTTTACTAGTAGTTACGGAAACTCCAAGTCTCTCACCGTCAATATCTGAAACTTTTTGCATAACTCCTGCTATAGAGTCGACAGTAAATTCACCGTGTTTATGAGTTCTTGGAAATACTAGAGGGCTATCTGCCAGCTCAACCGATGACGCTTTTCTAAATGCACTAAGAGCTTGCGCCCCCAACTCCTCGCCCCTCTTTGTTAGCATGGCTTTAGTTGCCGCATTCAAAGCTTTAATTTTATCATTTGGGTCACCCGTGCGAAGCGCCGCGTCTCTTGTAGCGTGAGCATATGCACGTCGTATTCTAGGATTATTTGATTCTGAAGAAAATGTATTTTTCATAAACTACATTATAACTTGTATACTTATTTTTGTCAAGTATACTTTTGCTGATGATTTTCTGAGTTTCGAGCAAAATTACCAATAAAAAATCCACCCAATGGTGTATTTTTTATTTTGGTACACCCGGCGCGATTACTATGTGTGATTCTGCGTAAACTGCGGATGTGCAAGCATCTTTCTTAAACCCGGCGGATACATAAAATCCGCCCGTCTGCAAAGCAAGCTTTGCTGGGGGATTTCCGAACGCTGCGTTCGAATCGTGGCTAGATATATCTAGCAAAATTAATAACCGCCCTACTTACGTAAGACGGTTTCTAATTTTCCTGGTACACCCGGCGCGATTCGCCCACATTCTGCGAGCCCAGAACTTTCAAGCATGAAGCAAGTTTCATTGCTGAAAGGTTCTCTTGCGAAATGCCACAGGCATTTCTCACACACGACCTCTTTCCGGTCGTGGTTGAATATCGTCGAGGTGAATTCAAATCAAAAACCCCTCAAACGAGGGGTTCTAGATTTGGTACACCCGGCGCGATTCGAACGCACGACCTCTTGTACCGCAAACAAACGCTCTATCCAGCTGAGCTACGGGTGCTTAACAGGGGTTAATTGTACCATTAAACATGTATAATTACTAGTGTTGGAGAGGTGGCCGAGTCCGGTTGAAGGCGCACGACTCGAAATCGTGTAAGCAGTTTTCGCTGTTTCAAGGGTTCAAATCCCTTCCTCTCCGCCAAAACTGCTATACTTCTCTTATGCAAACAAGCATTTTTACTAAGATTATTAATGGTGAAATCCCTTCACATAAAGTGTATGAGGACGAAAACACATTTGCTTTTATGGACATCCACCCTGTGCAGCCAGGCATGGTTCTCGTCGTACCAAAAGCTGAAGTCGACAACTTTGAAGACTTAGAAAGCGACGATTACTTGCAGCTCATGACTACGGTAAAAAGAGTTGCTCGGGGACTGCGTCGTGTATTTCCAGAAAAAGCAAAGATTGGTGTGCAAATCGAAGGACTTGAGGTCCCCCATGCTCACGTAAAGCTTATCCCGATTGATTCTGGAGCTGAGTTCCACGCTCATGCATCAGAAACTGAACCAGATCATGAAGCATTAGCGGAATTAGCAATGAAAATTAAGGAGAGTATTGATGTTTAGTAATTTTGTAGTAGCACTCGCAGCCGCAGTAGGTGTAGGGATTTACGTGTACCGTTATTTTGGGAAACGAGCGACTGCCGGGCAATTTGACAAAACATTTGCTCCAGCAGCAATCGCAGCAGTGCTCACATTCATAATTGCACTAACGACACTCGCAACTGTTCTGTAAAACTAGCCATTTAATGCTAATTCTACTTCCATAAGCGCTTCAGCACTGATATTATAGTGTTTGTATATGGGTAGGGACGAGCAAAAACTTGGTGTTGCAATTCAAAAGGCACGCCAGGCCAAGAATATGACTCAACAGCAGCTATGCGAGAAAGCTGATCTGTCATATTCGACTCTGACGAAGATTGAACGTGGCGCTATCAAAGCCCCTTCTATCTTCACAGTTGCCTCTCTTTGCCGTATATTAAACATTTCCTTGGACGAGTTATTGGGCACGGTCGTCCAAGGTCACAACACATTACAACCAGCTGACAGCAAGAAAACATCGAAAACCGGTGTTCGCTTTTTGTATATGGACCTAAATGGTTGTCTTGTACACTTTTATCAACACGCTTTTTTGGAAATCTCTCAAGAATTTGGCCTCTCAAGTGGACAAGTTGAAGCGGCATTTTGGCACTTCAATGACACTGCAAACAGAGGTAAAATGACGCTTGATGAATTCAACCAAGCATTTGCTGAGCGCCTTGGTGTCGAGTCTATTGCATGGCAAGATTATTACTTACGAGCAGCTGAACCAATCAAAGAAGCTCAAGAAGTCCTTCGCTGGGCATCGGATCACTACAAAGTTGGACTGCTGACCAACATTACAGAGTCGCTCGTCGAAGGTTTATTGGCTAAAGGCACTCTCCCTGACGTTGAATACGACGCAATCATTGATTCCTCAAAGGTTGGACATATCAAGCCAGAGCTCGAAATTTATCAAATAGCTATTGAACAATCAGGAGTAAAGCCTGAAGAAATCTTATTTGTTGATGACTCGCGTGCGAACTTAAGCGCTGCCGAATCACTTGGCATGCAAGTTCTCTGGTTCGACGACTTCTCTGCAGAAGCCTCAGCGGATAAAATCCGCGAATACCTAGAGTACTAATTTTTTAAATTTCACCACAGTAGTAGATGATACGTCACTACATGGTTTTCAACGCCGTTTGGTGATTTAACTTCTTAGGATTTCACCCCGTTTGTAAATGGTTTACATTACAACGGGGCACGGCATCATTTTAATTATTGCAGAGGATTCTGAAGGTTGTTTCTCGCTTTGGAAATACTCTTGTAGAATGAGCTTGAATGAATCGAATCATTGCTGAGGACCAGCCAGAAAACATCAATAACGATAACTTTTCTGGCCGCTTGAGTTCCGCAAGCACGGTTTATTCAAGCTTGTTTTGCAAAGATGTTTTTCCAACCGCGAGTCATTTTTTATCTTCATTTTTGATGACCCAAAAATGAAGTCGCCTGTCGTGCGTGAACGACAAAAAAGTAAAACGTAGTTGTTACGACAAGATTTTTAAGCGTAGCGTTTAATTTCAGCTTCTACTCGTTCGATTGACGATTTGGTCTCTTTCAGTTCATCACGTGTTTCTTTAACGAGTTCTTTTGGAGCATTTTTCACATATGACTCGTTGTCGAGACGTTTTTGCAGTCCTTCTAAGCGCTTCTCAAGCTCTTCACGCTGCGTTTTGAGCTGAGATGCGTAATGTTCCCGTGTTTCACGATCAATGTCCAGCCACGCCTTGTGGTCGGTTTGTGTCAGGTGTAGGCCATTTCCATCTTCGACTTTAGATACACCATCAAGTCCGGCTAAACCTTTCACAAGTTCACCGTATTCATCGAGTGTCTTCGAGTCAGCATAGTATAACGACGTTTTCTTAAGTTTGAGCTCGCCTTTAATCAGTCGAATCTCTGCGACAATAGCTTGGATGTCCGTAAACACAGCGGCTTCTGACTTTTTGCTCTTACCAACTTTTGGCCACTTTTGGGAAATCAGTAAACTATCACCTGTCCAACGTAACGTCTGCCAGATTGTTTCAGTAACAAACGGCGCAAACGGATGCGCTAGTCTTAGAATCGTATCGAGCACATATGCCATCATAGCTTCATTTTTGGACTGTTTACTAGCCTCTATATACCAGTCAGCGACGCTGTCCCAAATGACGTGGTAGACAGTTTCATATGCTTCACTAAAGCGATAGTCAGCCATCGATTTCTGCATCAGTTCACTAGCTTGTTGTAATTCATGCAACACCCAGTAATCAGCCACGCTTTTTGGTTTTGCCTCCGGTTTTACTTTGCTGTCACCAATAACACTTTCGATGTAGCGAGCAACGTTCCATAACTTGTTACAGAAGTTTCGGCCTGCGACAACTTTAGACGGATCATACGCCGCGCTCTCCCCTGCACTTCTTCCAGCCAACACACCAAGACGGAGCGCATCAGTTCCATACTCATCAATAATCGGCATCGGGTCGACAACATTGCCTTTACTCTTACTCATCTTCGTGCCGTCAGTTGCTCGCATCATTCCGTGCAAATACACCTGCTCAAACGGTATTTTCCCAGTGACGTACAGCCCTAAACAAATCATACGAGCTACCCATTGATACAAGATATCAACACCAGTTTCCATAAGCTGGGTTGGGTATGTATCTTTATTATTCGGGTATCCAGTCGTAATAAACGGCCACTGCCCTGAACTAAACCACGTATCAAACACATCTGGGTCGCGACGATACGTTTTGCCATCTTTTTCTATCGTATGTTGTTCGACTTGAGTGTCGAAAATCCACTCATCTGGATCATCAACATTTTGGAATGCTGGGATAGGTATCCCCCAGGCAATTTGCCTGCTGATGTTCCAATCTTTTACATTTTGTAGATACTCAATTGTCTGAGCTCGTTTTGCTTCAGGGTAGAACTCTATCTTTTTATCTTTAAGAGCTTTAATCGCAGGTTTAGCGAGCTTTTTCATGTCAATAAACCACTGATCAAGCAACATCGGCTCTATCTGTGTGCCGCACTTATAACACTTCCCGACTCTGTTCTTGTACTTCTCATCAATTCTCAGCAACAAGCCTTTTTCTTTCAGAGCCTTTACGACCGCTTTGCGTGCATCAGCAATCGTCATACCTTCGAACTGCCCTGCTTCATGGTTCATTGTTCCATCATGATTAATCACACGCTTCGCTTGCAGGTTGTGTCTCTGTGCAACTTCCCAGTCATTAAAGTCGTGAGCTGGTGTAATCTTCACTACCCCTGTTCCGAATTCTCGGTCAACCATCTCGTCTCCTACGACGACGATTTCAAACGGCCCATTAATACCTTCAACTTCGATAGTCTGACCAATGTACTTTTTGTATCGCTCATCATCTGGATGCACTGCGACTGCAGTATCACCAAACTTGGTCTCTGGTCGAGTAGTTGCAAGCTCAAATGGCCCGTACTGCATGTAGTAGAGTGGTGAATTTTGCTCCTGATATTCCACTTCAATATCTGCAAACCCTGTGCGATGCTCGGTACAGTAGTTTACCAGCCTTTCACCTCTGTAAATGAGCCCATCTTTCCATAGTTTTTCAAAGGTAGAATACGCGACATCAATCGTATTTTGATCAAGCGTAAAGTGGAAGTTCTCCCAGTCACAGCTCGCACCCAGTTGACGGAAAATGTCGTTAAACCGTTCCCTGTTACCAGCTACGAAATCAAACACCTGATCGTAGAGTTCTTCACGGGTAAAATCAAAGCGACTCTTCCCTTCTTTAGCAAGCTGTTTTTCATACACAACCTGCGTCTCAAACCCAGCATGGTCAGCTCCTGGTATCCACTGCACTCGCTTCCCTTGCATTCGCTCGTATCTGACAACCGTATCTTCTATTCCTACGAATAGCACGTGGCCTATGTGCAATCCGGCATTAGCGTTAGGTGGTGGCATGACTACTGTAAAAGGATCGCCCTTTCCTTTAGGGCTAAACGCTCCGCTGGCTTCCCAAAGGGCGTAAATATCTTTCTCGTACTCCTGTGGAGTGTATTTTGAACTCAACTTCATATAGTTCCCATCATAACAGTTTAAAGGTGTTCATTTCTAGAGGTAATCCAAACAAAACTATCAATCAATTCTTTAGAACTTAGGAGTTTACACAGTTTTCACGTGAAAATTAAAAACACATGAACAATAAGGTTTTCACGTGAAACCTCCCTACTCATGTGCCCATAACTACTCGCAAACATCCTCGCATCGAGTTCATGTTCGCTTTTTGTATCTATAAGAACTATCAGACTACACTGATTTGAAACTCACATTTTGTTTTCACCTCTAGATTAACAGATGAAACTATCATAAGCAATATTGACAATTCACATAATTTTTGCTATAATTAGTGCATAAAATTAAAACAAAAAATGAACACAATTCGCGAATCAGTAGACCCACTCAACACACTACCGCAAGTAGAATTGGCTAGAGATCCGAATGCACAGGAGGCTAGGGGAACCTTAGTCCCACATCATCAGTTAGTGATGCATAACGGAGAACAAATTGGAGTGGCTACATTAGTAGAAAATACAGGAAGAAGTAAAGAAGCTTACTTCAATGGCATAAATATTGAAGAAGAGTTGAGAGGGCAAGGTTATGGACTAGCCACCTACCTTGCTGCTATCGAACATGCACACGGAAAGGGCCTAGATTTTAGAACTCATGACTGGTCTCAAACAAAAGAAGCTGCGAAAGTTTGGGCGAAATTTATTGAATTAGGTATTGCTGAAGTAATTGAGCCATTTGAACCTATTGAAGACAGCGATAAGTTTTCAGGGCATGCGGTTATACGAGCTACATAGAGAGGTTTGGCTGAATCTGGAGAGAGTAGGGGTCAGCCGGTTCGCTATCAAGCATGGCGTGATAGCACCCAAGCGTTGCTATCATCGCACCGTTGTCAGTGCAAAGCTTGATATCAGTGTAATCGATAGAGCAGGGGAGCCGCTCGCGTAACTGTCGTCGTAACTCTTGGTTTGCGGCTACACCACCAGCGATAACGACTGATTTTGGAGCAAACTGCTCATATGCTTTCACTGCCTTATCTACAACTGTCTCAATCGCAACTCTTTGGAAGCTCGCAGCTATGTCATTCCTTTGAGTCTCTGAGAGCCTCTCAGCTACCTTGAAACTAGGAAAGGTGAAATCTTCTCCTATCTCAGCTTGAGCAAGCCTTAGAACGGCCGTCTTAAGGCCAGAGAAGCTAAATTCGTACGGATGATCTAGGTTTGCTTTGGGGAATGAATATTTTACTGCGTCACCGTTTTTAGCTGACTCACTAACGCTCGGTCCGCCAGGGTAGGGGAGGCCAATTATTTTGGCTACCTTATCAAATGCCTCACCAATCGCGTCGTCTCTGGTTCTACCAAGTAATTCGTAATTAAAATGATCCTTAAAAAGGACTAACTGACTGTGGCCACCACTCACAATAAGCGCAAGTAAAGGAAACTCAGGTTGTTTTTCTCGTAACTGGTAGTTATCTAAATTTGTTTCGTTCAAAAAATTGGCATAGACATGACCTTCGACATGGTTGCACGCATACAGAGGCTTATTTTTAGTGATCGCTAGCGTTCGAGCAGTCATAACTCCTACGAGTAATGAGCCTCCCAGGCCCGCACCACACGTGACGGCAATTGCATCAATCTCATCCCAGGGATTAGCTACGCCTGGAAACGCTACCGCTAAGGCTTCCTCAATAACTGGGGTGATTACTTCGATATGACTTCGAGCTGCAATTTCAGGAACCACTCCACCGTACGCTTTATGCAAGTCAAGACTTGTAGACACGACATTACTCAACAGCACACGCCCGTCGCGCACTACTGCAGCTGATGTCTCATCACAACTCGACTCTATTCCTAGCACTGTCATTCCACTTATTTTAACACTTCTCATTGTGTCACTATTCTTGACATTTAAGGTGTTTTTTGCTATATTAAAGCGCAAGACTGATACATAAAAACTATAAAAACAAAATTATGAAGGAATTCAAACCACTAGTCTCAGATACAGAGCCAACAAACGTACTTGCGCCATACTCTTTGCAGTACGAAGCACTTATCGTCGAGCCTAAAGTTCAAAAGCATAAGAATTAATCTACAACATAATATTGACATTTTATTAATTATTTAGTATTATAGTCGTATATTCTGTTATTAATTCGTAGCCAAAAGGAACAAGAATTAGAATTATGAGAAATCCACTACAACGTCAACCCGAACAACCATCTGTTGGACCTGGTACTGTTAATCTAGAGTCTGACTATCAGGCTAGGGGCGCAGTTAACGGCAATCCTTACTTTACAGGCAATCCATACAGTGAGACTGTATCGGGCCGTGTTGCTAAAGCGAACGTAGGCGATTTAGATCAAGAACTGCCTGGCTGGGAGGTTGTGAGCCAACTTGACACTGCTGAAAAGAATTTCACAGATGCTGAAAAAACTGATATCAAAGCAGCACAAGATTTAGTAGACCAGAAATTAACTATCCTAGGCGAACACTCACTTGAGAGAAGTACATCACTAATTACACGTGATGCAGCAAGCAAAAAGTTTGGTGATAGCGTTGAAGAAGAATTACGTGAAGCACGCGAGTCACTACAAGAAAAGCTTAAAAATGCATATGTCGCACACGGTGTAGATGAAGCGTTATTTAGTATCGAAGCAAGTGATGATGAAGAGTCTGAGCGTGCTCGAGGTGCTATGAATACATTACGGCTTCTATCAGCAGCAGATGAAATTGATAAGATGACAGACGCTATGGGTGCGCACGCCACTGACAAGTACGCATCAACTCCTGTTCAACCTCAGTCAGACCCAACGACTAGAACAGAAAAGGCAAAAGGCTTTTTCAAAAAGGGTCTAGATAAACTAAAGAAGGTTGGTTCTAAAGCAGTTGACGCTTATGCATGGGCAAGTGAACGTAAAGAAGACGGTAAGCGACGATGGGGCAGAACACTAGTGAAAGGTGTCGCAACTGTTGGCGCAGGTGCTGGTGCTGCATTAATTGCAGGCGGACTCGGTGCTGGCGCAGCGGCAGCCGGTATTGGGTATATCGCGAAAAAAACTGTCAATGCTGGTTTCATGGGTGCAGTAAAGAATCGAAAACTTCGTGAAAACATTGATGAGCGAATTGCGGATTTTAATCGTCAAGCTAAAGAAGCGCTCAATGCGCACTTTAATTCAGCAGAGATTACCGACACATCTGCTGGGATCAATGCAGCTCGCAAAGAAGTCAACTCAGCAACTCGTAAGAATCGCGTAGAGGTTGGTGTTGTCGCAGGAGCAGCAGCTGTAGCCGGCGGTATAGTCGCCGAAACTATAGACGTGGGGGAAATTGCAAAAACTGCGTCTACGCCTTTCCGCTGGGCAGGCGACAAAATGAATGTTCATGTTGATAACCCGTTCTCACAAGACACCAGTGGCAGTATTGCAACTGATGAAGTTGGCACTAAAATTAATGTGGGTGACAACGACTTGTCAGAATTAGATGTCGACGGAGACGGTGAAGTTGATGCAGACGAGATAGAAAAAGCAATTGATGCAAATCAGCCAGTAACTGTCATGGGGCAAGAAGCAACCATGGTCGATGTAAATGATGATGGCGATTTATCACCTGAAGAACTACATGCAGCATCACCGCAAGATCTTGAACTCACTGGAGATACAGACAGTGAAGGAGAGATAGGAGACTTTACTACAGACGAAACTGCAGAGTCGCTTGGTGGCGCAGAACCTACATTCGAAGAGATGTCACATTTTACTGAATATGACTACCCATCAAACTACTACACGATGGATCAAATTCGCCACTTAGCTGAACTAGCTTCAGACGACTTTACTGTTAACTGGCACAACGTTGGTGATGGTAATAATGGCAATGATTGGATAAGCATCAATGGACGAAGTGAAACTGCATACGTATTAGCAGTACTAAGTCGATATGCTGAAGAAGAAGCTGTCACGGCCTAAAGCAGTAGTTTAGTGCTATACTTTTAGCAAAATCAAACAAAAAGGAAAAATATGGACAAAGAATCAGTAGAAAAAATTATAAAAGACTTAGAGGTCACTAATCTTAGCGATGAGCAAAAAGAGCTCGTGGCAACTAGATTCATGCAATCGTATAAAAAAAGACTAGAGACAATAACAGCTGCACAAGTCAGTCATGCTGGGCTTGTAGACGAACTCGATTGTGCTTCATCGCCTGAGGAAATAAATGCTGTAGTTCGTAAGGCACTAAATACCGACGATGATGGCCTTCTGGAGCAGACTGAAGCAATGTATGACATTTTGATAAATGAGTTCAAGTCTTTGATGTAGCTCACACTGTAGCGACTAGCGTATAATTTTAAAATAATGAACGCTGTACAGTCATTCAAAAAATCAACCATATATAAAAAGCTGGTGCTTCCTAAGCACTGGCTTTTTGCTGTTGTAGCAAATATACGCGAGGGCTGGCCGGGTAAAGACGTAGAAGTTATTGCCGTTACGGGCACGAATGGCAAAACCAGCACCTGCTTTTTGATTCATAATATGCTCAGTAGCGCAGGCATAAAAAGCGCAGTTATCACAACTATTGGGTACGGGATGGGTGACGATATCCAGCCGTTAGATGCTCACGGCGGGCATATGACGAGCCTGCCAGCACCATCGCTTTTGAAGAAAATTAAGGAGTTAAAAGAGCAGGGGGTGGAAGTAATTGTCCTAGAAGTTACATCTCACGCACTTAGCCAATACCGAACACTGGGTGTGCCGTTTTCTATTGGCGTATTCACTAACCTCACTCGCGAGCACCTCGACTTTCACGGGAGTATGGAAGCATATCGAGATGCGAAGCTAAAGCTGTTTAAAAAAGTAGCGAGAAATACGAACGGGAAACAGGTTGGCATCGCCAATATTGACGACAAGTACGGCAACGACTTTTTAGCAGTCGTTCCGAATAAGGTCGGATACAGTGTGCAGAACGGCGGAGCATCAGCTTTTGCTCAAGAGATAAAACTAAGCCCAGAAAAGTCGACATATAAGGCAGTTACTGACGAAACTACCTATTCAATCATCTGCAATTTACCTGGTGAATTTAACGTATCAAACAGCCTCGCTGCAGTGTGCGTAGGTAAAGCTTTGGGATTGGACAAAAAGCAAATAGAGCAGGGGATAGCTGCGACGACATCCGTAAGTGGCAGAATGACTCGTGTTGATGCAGGACAAGATTTCGATGTAATCGTCGACTTCGCCCACACACCAGACGCTATACAAAATGTGCTTGAGAGCCTACAGAAAACAACCAAAGGTGACGTCGCGTTAGTATTTGGAGCTACAGGCAACCGCGACACGACGAAGCGTGTGCCTATGGGTGAAGTAGCTGCAACATATGCGGATAAGGTGTATCTCACAGATGATGAAACATATACTGAGAGCCCTGAAAAAATCAGAGAAACAGTCATGCAAGGCATTGTAAAAGCTGGTGGACGAGACAAAACTGAGGAGATAGGCGATAGACGAGAAGCGATCACTCGTGCATTCAAAGATGCAAAAAAAGGTGACGTCGTCGTGCTCGCAGGATTAGGCCACCAACCGTATCGCGAGATGAAAAGTGGTCAAGAACCATGGCTTGAGAAAGAGGTCGCTGAAGATATTCTCGAGACTTTATAGAGCTTCTACTTAATCTAGGAAAGAGATGTGCTCTGAGTCTATAAGCCTAGGAGCAAGCTCGGAGAACACACTCAGGTTTGCCATTTGCGAAGGCCTAATAGACCCTAGCTCTTCCGTTCCGTCTGCTGTTCCATACAGTATACCTCCAACTGGATCAACCAAGTTGTAACCAAACCTTGGGGTTACACCCCTGCGGTCATAGACACCACACCCTATGATACCCACAGACTTCTTTAAATGACCTGCGGGCTCAGTATTCCTCCATGTGATTGGATCACCAGGAACAAAGACACCGGACCTTTTTGCATGACCGAAGAACATCATATGTGCAATTTCAGGATCGGCAAGCAGAGACTCTACGTCCTTCCTAGAATAATCATCTACCTGTAGAGTTTCGTTACCTATACCTAGATTCTTTAGATATTTCGCCATGCGAGAAGCCGCATGCTTATTTTCATCTAACTCGTGTGAGTTTCTTTTGTTATCACGATCTGATGAAATTAACATCGCAATGGTAGCGCCGGCTGCAACGCGTCTTTGTTCAGCTAAAGTATCTGTAACCTGTAGTCCTTCACGATATGTTTTTGCGTTCTTTTTCCCAAGCTGTGCAGTACTATGAGGTTTATCTTCGGCACCGCACAACAAACTTGGTAACATTTCGTGAAAACTATCCTGAATATTTAATTCTGACATATATATATTATATCAAAATACTTATGCTATGTCAATGTTTTTACCTCTGTTTTTGGCACTCTATATTGACGAGTGCTAGCTATGATTTGTATACTGCTATCGTACGGTAGCAGTTATTGCTACCCCTTAGAACGAAAAGTAAGTGAGGAGTATTTATTATGGCAGGGAAAATACCAATTACACCCCTAGCGGACTACATCGTAGCTCAGCAAGAGGAAGCAAAAACCAAGACTAACAGCGGGTTATTCCTTCCTGAGAGCGCTGGCGAAAAACCAAAAATTGCAAACGTGCTTGCGGTAGGCCCAGCAGTTGTTGATGTGAAAGCTGGCGACAAAATCATTTTTGGTGGATACACTAACAGCGACATAAAAGTAGATGGCGCCGAATATATGCTTATAAAAAATGAAAACGTCTACGCGACACTAAAGTAAAGCTAAGATAGCTTGATATCTGAGAATTAATTTAAAATCTAGAGGGAAGAGGAGGAGTAAAGCATTTTTGGCCAAGGGTCACTTGGCAGAAATCGAGCACATTTCACGAAAGTGTATATGAAATACATTGAGTAAAATTGACGCAGATTTACGCCAAGTGAACACTCCAAAAATATTTACGTAAATTACTATGGCAAAAAAGGTTTTCTATGACGAAGATGCACGACGGAGAGTATTAGGCGGAGCATCGATTTTGTATAACGCGGTCAAGACAACCATGGGACCGAAAGGTCGCAATGTTGTTATCGGCAAAGGGTACGGCGGACCTAGCGTTACGCACGACGGTGTGACAGTAGCTAAGGGAGTCGATATTGCAGACGTCGACGACGAGACACTGGGATATAGCGTTGGAGCGGAGCTTATTAAAGAAGCTGCGAACAAGATGAATGATGTCGCCGGTGATGGAACAACTACCGTGACTGTGCTCACGTATCACATCCTAAATGAAGCAAACAAACTCATCGCTGCGGGCCATAACCCGATGGCATTGCGACGAGGACTTGATAAAGCAGCAGAGGAAGTATTGAGTCAATTAGACGGTATGAGCGAGGACATTTCTGGTAAAAAAGCGAAGATTGCCGAAGTGGCTACAATCTCAGCAGGCGACAAAGAAATCGGTGCGTTGATCGCTGACGTGATGGATAAAGTTGGTAAAGATGGAGTCGTTACAGTTGAAGAAGGTCGTAGCCTTGAAGTTGAACAAGAAGTTGTTGAAGGGTTTACGTTCGACAAAGGCTTCGTTAGCCCGTATATGGTGAGCGACGCTGAGCGACTTGAAGCAGTAGTTAATAAACCTGCAATCGTCATCACTGATAAAAAAATCAGTTCTATCTCAGAGATTCAGCCAACACTTGAGCTCCTCGCAGCCTCTGGTAAAAAAGATCTTGTGCTGATCGCCGAAGACGTCGAAGGTGAAGCACTTACGATGCTTGTACTCAACAAACTCAAAGGCGTTTTTAACACTGTAGCGGTTAAGGCACCGAGCTTCGGTGACAGAAGGAAAGAAGTCTTGAGTGATATTGCAGCGCTCACTGGTGGAGCAGTTATCAGTGAAGAGCAGGGAGATAGCCTCGAGAATATAACGGTGGAGCACATTGGTAGCGCAAGGAAAGTAATTGTCTCAAAAGATGAAACTACTATCGTCGAAGGCGACGGCAGTGAAAGTGCTATTAAGAAACGGATTAGCGCGATGAATACTCAGATCGCCTCAACTACAAGCGCTTACGACAAAGGTGAGCTTGAGAAGCGACGAGCTGCTTTGCAAGGTAAAGTTGCTGTCATCAAAGTAGGTGGCGCATCAGAGACTGAAATTGAGGAAAAGAAATACCGGGTTGATGACGCGGTTGCAGCCGTAAAAGCAGCTCTCAGTGAAGGTGTCGTGCCAGGTGGTGGTGTGACACTCGTAAACCTCGCAAGCACAATCTCCACACTTGCGGAGGCAACTGAGGATGCGGGCGCGCAACTATTAGCACGAGCGCTCGAAAAACCTTTCAGGACACTGCTTGAAAACTCAGGACTTAACGCCGATGAATGGCTACCGAAAGTTAAATCAGCGAAAGCTGGGCAAGGGGTTGACGTCAATAACCCTGACAAGCTTGTTGACCTTAAGAAGGCTGGTGTTATCGACCCAGTATTGGTCACGAGACAAGCCGTCCAGTACGCGACATCCATCGCTGGTACAAGCATGACGATGGGAGCACTTGTCGTCGATGTACCAGAGAAAGAAACCTCAGCCCCAGCCAGCCCAGGCATGGGTGGCATGGGTATGATGTAAAGCGCTTCGCTAACGAGACAAAACCCTGATGGTTTTTTCTCGTCGTGCAGGGTCGCAGAGTAAATCTGCAGACTCTGGCTGCTCTTTTTCCTTCCGGTATAAGTAGTAAGTGTGTTTATTTATAGATAAAACTCTTGATTTTTTGTCGTTTTTGTAGTATTATATAAGTATAATACAAATATTGTGTTGATAACAGAGGTGGGCAGGAGAGAGACTATGGCGTTATTCAAACGTAAAAATAACCCGACAATCTCAGAAATCGAGAGCTACTACGAACAACAAAACCGTCGTTCTACTTCTACAGGACGTGCGTGGGTGATGGCTATTTTAGCTATTATCTTAACCGTTGTTGTCTTAGCGCTACTTTTCTTCGGTGGACGATGGTTGTATAACTCAATTGTCGACAACGACTCTGCAGAGACGACACAACAAGATGTAAACTCTGGAACCGTGAATATTGATGGGTTCGATGGAGAAAATTCTACACAGAGCAACTCAGGCAACGAACTGAGTGAGGGTGCAGAAAACGAAGGTACCGTAAGTGACTCTGCTGCATCTACAAACGAATCAAATGTTGATCGTATCGCTGGCTCAAACACGAACGAGAACGATGACGAGGAAACTAGCTCATCTGTCGCAGGATCTGCAACAAATATTCCGAACACTGGGGCTGGCGAAACTGCACTTATCGTTTCACTCGCTGCCGGCGTGATTGCAACAATCGCTTCATACCGAAGAAAACTAAACTAATTAGACAGTTTTTAATTTTTTTACTAGAACAATAAAAAAATTAAGGGAGCTACGGTGAGTGCTTGTTTTTGGTGTTCTTCACGGGCATCGCAAGCGAACTGTATGCACATACAGAGAAGCGCGAAGCACAGTGAAAACATCGAAAATAGGCCTCAAGAAAACCGGAGCCGCTAGCTCTGGCTAGCTGGCAGGGTTTTCGTCCGTAGTTCCCTGAGAGAAGTAGTTGATTTCGTTTATGATATCCAACATCGCTTGAGCACGTAACTTATCATCTGCAATCAACTTCGCTGCCTCAAAAGCTTTATCAAGTAGTGTATGATTATCATTCGCTTGAATCATCATCATAGTTGTCTTGAAAGTTTCCTCAGGTGAGTGCTCTAAGTGATCCACAAGCGGGTCCAGATGCTCAATTGCTTGTTGCTTCATAGCCTGAAGTTTGGCTGCGTCAATTGGAGCGCTGAGTGGCGCTTGTACTGACCCAGTACTAGCCTCCGTAACTTCAGATTCACTATCAGTGCTTGGCGGGGTTTGTGATTCTTGGTCTTGAAGCTCTTCAGATTCATTGCTCGATTCACTATGGTCATTTTGTCCAGTAACAACTTCCTGGCTTTTTGAGCTTTCATCAGTAATTTCTGTCGCCTGTTCTGGTGCGACTTGCTCAGTTGTGGGCTCGGTACTCTCAGGTGCAACAATCTCTTCGTCGGCTACTGTTTGATCAGTATCAGTTTGAGTTTGTGGATCAGGAAATGTAAATGAGCTAGGTGCTTCTGTCGTTGCTTGATCTTGAACTCCTTGCTGCTCTACCGATGGAGCAACGCCCTCCTGTGTGCTCGTTTCATCTACAGGCTGACTTGCTGCTACTTGTGCATCTTGCTGCACGTCATCAGATGAAGCTGGGAATCCAGAGCGAGCTGTAGTGTCGTCTGACTGCTGAGACGCTGCAGGTATATTTTGCTGTGACGATGCACTACCAAGGTCAGTCGCTAGTTGTGACACGTTCTTTAGCATCACCTGGTCGTCTTGATTATCTTGTTTGTTGTTTGAAAGGCCAAACATGCCACCCCCTGAATTTTATTGGACTTTTTTCGCTTATGCTCCATATTCTAGCGTGTTTTACACTAATATACTAGAGAAAATGATAGAGTAGAAGAAAGGGGATTTATTGATGTCAAAAACATTATTAGATGATTTAGAATATATTCACACCAAAGATAGTTCAGATGCATTAGGTATAGCTCAACACCAAACTGAACAACTCACACAGCCATTTGAGACAATCGCGTTATACGACACAAAGAAACCGTCAAAGATTGTATGGGCCGGAATGGGTGGTTCTGCGTTAGCTCCTTCACTCGTTCAATCCTGGCTATCTATCAACGTACCTTTTGAGATTACTAAAAATTACGAATTACCACACTACGTGTCTGAGGATACGTTGGTGATTTGTACAAGCTATTCGGGAAACACCGAGGAAACGTTAAGCGCACTTGAAAATGCTAAGCAAAAAAATGCACAAATAATCATCATGTCTACGGGCGGTGCGTTGCAAAAAATAGCTGAGGAAGAAAATATTGTATTTATCGAAATCCAAAAAGTCGCACAACCTAGATTTTCTACTTTTAGCCAAATAGGAATTTTAGGACTTATTTTGTCAAGATTAGGAGTAACTGATGTTGATGAAAAACTTGTACTAGATAGCCTACATGAAGTAAGTACCGGCCTTGAAGAAGTTATTAAAAATTGGGCCGCAGATGTACCGACCAGTGATAACCGAGCAAAGCAAATCGCGCTTGATATCGCTGGTACTTCTCCTGTTATCTATGGGGGCCCACTAATGTTTCCAGCAGCCTACAAATGGAAGATCAGTTTCAACGAAAATGCTAAAAACGTCTCGTGGTGCAATGTAATCCCTGAGTTTTCTCATAACGAGTTCTTAGGGTGGACGTCACATCCTGTCGATAAGCCATACTCAGTGATCGATCTTCGTTCAACTTTTGAGCATCCACGAGTCCAAAAACGATTTGAAGTTACCGAGCGTCTGTTGTCAGGGAAGAGGCCTGCGCCTACTGTGATTGAGGCTCAAGGCGATTCTGTCCTTGAACATCTCCTTTACTGCGTAGCACTAGGTGATTTCGTCAGCATGTACACAGCGCTACTCAACGGCCTAGACCCAACGCCCGTTGACCTCATCGAGCGTATGAAAAAAGCACTTGATGAATAATTACTGAAAGCGCACTTGATTAGTTGCTTAATCCTAACTCTTACGTGCGTTTAGATAATCGGGCATATACACCTGATATTGTTAGAAGTACTGTATACACAGCTACGCTAACTACCGAAACATTAGCTACTGCTAGCATGTAGCTTGTCCTCTCTGATGCTGTGACAAATGTGCCACTTTTTGCGTCTGATGTGTACTGATACGTAGTAGTTATAAATTCAAACGGAGTACCGTTTGTCTCTTTTTGTACAAACACACAATCGCTAGGGTCAACAACGGCTCCGTCTTCTTGATAACAAACTTCTACTGGTGACTCGTCAAAATAATAGACTCGCGTAATGAATATCGAGCTCCAATAAGTAAACAAGAAGCCAGCAACAAGTGACGCGAGCAATAGCCATTTGTTAATGTATTTCATATCTGTATTTATACTCCTTTTTCTAGAACTGTTCTACGAAATTATTTTCATATTGAGCATTGGTCCAAAGAATAAACCCAACAGCAAGGGTAATAATGATGAGCAGAAGTACTGTTCTGTGCCATTCTTTGAGCTTAAAAGATTTCATTTATTGCACTCCTTCGATCAGTTTTGCTGTCACTACTAACCTGTCTCTTGCCGTCCAGAGTGGATGACAAGTATACAATGTCAGCGTTGGCTCAATGGTTTGGTTTTCGATTTCTGTAGCCGTTGCTGCGACAACTTTTACGGATTCAACTTCATAGATATATTCTTTCTCATCCCAATACACTCCGATGTGTTGTCTAGGCTCAACTTTATCTAAATTGTAGAACGTTGACGCTGAAGAAGCGTAATAACGATGAGCGACTATAACAGTATTTCCGCCTTTATCGGGTGTTGATGTCTGTGGACGTCGCCATGAAGCACCGGATGCAATAACGCCAATGTCCGAACCCTCTTTAATTTCCTCGTTTAAAGACAGTTCTGGGATTACGATGCGGTTTTCCTTAGGTAGTGGCCTGGGATCAGAGTTATTATTTTCTTCTGCTAGCGCTCCCGCGTAGGGTGCTATAGCAGCAGGGGAGGTATCGCGTAACCAGTACAAAAACTGTGGGATAAACGGGCTCAGGGCAATATATAATCCCAGCAAAACAGCGACAACTGATAGTCCATGGTTTACATGACGTAAGCGTAGAGTCATATACTCATGAGTATAGCTCTGTTTATTCTAGACGTCACGTCGAAGCGCCGTAATTGGGTCTTTTCTTGCTGCTTTCACGGCCGGAAGCAGACCAGACACAACCCCTGTCGCAACAGATATCGTACACGCAGCAACAGCAATCTCAACAGTTACAACAGGCTGAAGGTCAGTTGTTATACGGATCAGAGCATTCGCAGCGAAAGATACGATGATACCCAACAGGGCACCAAGTACACTTAGCACCATTGCCTCGACCAAAAACTGACCGAGTATCTGAGTGTTAGTTGCGCCAATCGCTTTTCTAATTCCGATTTCTCGAGTACGCTCGCTAACCGTCGCAAACATGATATTCATAATTCCGATGCCGCCAACGATAAATGAAATAAATGCGACGCCAGCTGTAAAGACAGTAAGTTGATAAAATACTTCATTCGTAGACTGTAAAGCTTCTTCTTCAGTAAGTACAGAGAAGTCTACTTGACCAGCGTGGTTTGCTTTAATTTTGTTAAAAACGTCACCAGCGACCTTGTTCACATCACTGCCTTCGTCTGCTTGTAAAAACACCTGCACAACTTGGATTGTACTGCCATTTGCTTGAGCAGCTTCATGAGGCAAGACAATACTATTGTTAACATTTACTGCTGAGAAAGTGCCTGACTCTTGTAGTTCAAACACACCATTCACACGGTATTCAACGCCACGAATAGTAAATGGTCGGCCAACTGGGTTGTTTTCTTCGAACAGCGATTCAGCGACATCGCGACCTATCACAGCGTATTTTTGCTTACTATTATCATCGTTAAAAAAGGCGCCAAACTCAACGTTTTGCGAAAACATTTCAGGAAAATCAGCTGTAGTCGCAATAATATTACCGCTGTACTCCTTATCCTCATATGTTGCAACTCCGCTAATAACCCCTACTGGAACGACCGACGATACGCCTTCAATCCTCCCAATGTCCTGCCAATCCTTGTTGCTAATGCTGCCACTACGACTAAGTGCTGTAAAAGCGTCTAAACTAATAAGTCTTTGATCGGTCTGTTTACCTGGTTTCACGACGATAAGTTGTTCTTGGGACTCTCCACCGATTTGCGTAGAAATCTGCTGCCTCACACCTTCACCTAAACTTACAATAGTCACTACGGAGCTGACACCTACGATAATCCCGAACATCGTCAGTAGACTTCGGAATCGTGCTCGTCTGACCGACGCGACGGCCATCTTGAAATACTCTAACGTCATTTCTTTTTCTTGCCTCGTTTTTTCTTTGATTTCTTCGGCTTAGATTTTTCTGCTGGGGTAGACCCTCCTAGGTGTTTTTCAGGCATCATTTCCATCATTGCACTGACATTTGCGAGCTTTTCATCATCATCTGACTTTCGAAGGGCTTCGACAGCGCGCTGCACACGTGCTGGGATTTCTCCAACAGCACTAGCCTCATCGTACACAACAGCTCCATCAAGCATATAGATAATTCTATCCGCATAACGGGTGAGGGAAGGGTTATGTGTCACCATTAAAACAGTATTTCCCATCTTATGTATCTCGCTTAAGAGCTCCATCACAACACGTGCAGACACACTATCTAAGTTTCCTGTCGGTTCGTCTGCGATAATAATGCTCGGGCTATTTACAAGTGCACGAGCAATTGCTGCACGCTGCAACTGACCCCCTGAGAGCTGAGCAGGGTAGTACGAATCACGATCGCGCAGCCCTACTTGTTCTAGCATCTGAGCTGCTAGCTTAAGTCGCTTCGCTTGTCTAACACCTTTGTACGAAAGTGGGGCAGCGACATTTTCTAGCACTGTTAGGTTCGGGAGTAGGTTGAATGACTGAAAGATGAATCCGATATTTTCTCTACGTTGACGAGCTCGACGGTATTCAGAAAAACGAGCAACTTTTCGACCGTTAATCTTATAGTCTCCACTGGTTGGTCGATCTAAAAGCCCAATCATATTCATGAGCGTTGTCTTACCAGAACCGCTTGGTCCCATGACGGCTATAAATTCACCTTTCTTAATATTCAAGGTGACGTCGTCGAGTGCGACTGTTGTTGCATCGCCGAACCCATAGAGTTTGGATAATTCATTAATCTCTATGATAAAACTCATGCTAACACCTCCTTTTCAGCCTCAAGCCAAAACTGACGGCATCGTTGTGGAAGTTTTATCTTTCTCCATATCCCGTAGATATGGTTCAAGATAATAACTGCCATCCGTTGCACGCCATTTTGTCTTTCGCTTGACGAAAAAGAGATGTAGTATGAGTTTTTCGGCATTTTCATCTGTTATTGTACCCATTTTTACCATCATAATACAAGCACGAGCGTTACAACTATGAACAATTTTGCGAGAGGATTCGCAAAATTGAAAGGAAATGGCTTGATTAGCTTACTTAGTATGGCGAGAAACTTGTTTTGTCGCAATGCAAGTGAGACAATCTTTACACAATTGACGTGGAGAGGTGCAGGAGTGGTTGGAGAGTCAAGTTTTACTTGACCGCCTTAGCGAAGGTGGTACACACCACCACCGAGCGTCAGTGGCACGCCTGGAAAGTGAGGACTGCCGGTGGCAGTACGCAAGGCCGGAGCACCGGCGAACATTAGTTCCCGATGCGAGGTGTGCCGACGGCTGATTTGAGCTTTAGCTCAAGTAAGACCGTGGGTGTTGGCGTATAATCAGGTTGACGAGGAGAGGTGGCCGAGTGGCTTAAGGCGCACGCCTGGAAAGTGTGTTGAGCAGAAATGCTCTCCAGGGTTCAAATCCCTGTCTCTCCGCCAGGAGAAGAGCGGTCAAGGTTTTATCCTTGGCCGTTTTTCTCTTCGTGAAAAAGGATTTAAATCATAGGTTCGACAGTTGTCATAATCTACCGATTTTACAATTGGTAGCGCATGGTGGAGCTAGAGTAGCTCTACCATACAGCGTCAATCCCATCCCTTCCGCCAAATAAATATAACCGAGCTTGCCTCGGTTTGTTTTTAATTGATTAACAAATTGTGTTCGAACCCAAGGGTTCGTCTCGCCGAAGTTTACTTCGGCCATCTCTTTCTCCGCCAAATTAACTATTCCCAGCCGCAAACACTACCGCAGATACAGAATTTGCGCCGGCTTTCTTCAGCTCACGACTGCATGCAGATAACGTTGCACCGGTCGTTGCTATGTCATCAATAAGCAATATTTTCACGCCGTTTAAGCTTTTAACTCTTCTCATTTTCACACCATTTTCCATCTGAGCAAATCTTTCTTTTCTACTTTTACCAACTTGTCGAGTATTTGTGGTGCGCTCAAGGAGTGCCTCGGTCGGCAAACCAATCAACTTAGAAAGTTCTTGCGCGATGGTACGTGTATGATCAAACCCGCGCTCACGTATATGCGGTCTGATGGTTGGAACTGGAACGATAAGGTTAATATCCTGCAATAAATAGGAGTTTTGAGCTAGCAGTAGAGCGAGGGCTTGCGCAATCGAAGTAGCAGCCTCTCGCGACCCGTCTTTTTTCATTTTTAACACAAGCTGCTTATGTATTCCGTCATAAGGGCCGGCACTCAAAAGTGTCCGCAAATGAATAACTTTTCTACAAGACGAACATGTGCGGTATTCATCCGATACACGTTGGCAGCGGAAGCAACGTGATGGAGGAGGGGATACCACTAATTCAACGCACTCGTTACATAAACAGGAGCCGAGTCGACCACATCCGAAACAAGCGTTTGGTGCAAGCAAGGACACGACGCTGTCGAGAGACCTGGCTTGTGTTGTTTTAATTATGTTGTAGATATCACGGCGCATACTTGATGGATAGCCTTAATAAGTTTATACTACTTATAACACAAAAAGGTGTTATATCGTCGCTGAGGTACCAAAACTATATTGTGCCTCGGTGACGATCAAAAACTACCTGAGTCCTATAAGGAGGGAACCCTAGCGATATGGCGAGACGATCGCGGAACGATAACGATTTGCTCATGGAAGATGAGCTAACTGCTGCATTTTTGGGAGAAGAAGCAGATCTAGATGTAGGTGTTATGGATGACGACCAACAGGTTGATGATTCAATGCCGGAACAATCAGCAGATGAGTGGGAAGAAGACGACGCTGTTCCAGGACAGCTCGCAGTAGATGTGTACGAAACGAAAGAAAAGCTTGTCGTAAAGGCACGCACAGCTGGAGTTGACCGGAATGAACTTGATGTAAGCATAGCTGACAATACGCTAAGTATTCGTGGCACGCTTTCAGCGGGTGAAGAGAGCGGAGTAGAGAACTACTTCGTACAAGAATGTTACTGGGGCGAGTTTAGCCGAAGCATCGCGCTTCCAGTGCCAGTCAAAGAAGATGAGATCGAAGCCGTGCTAAAAGACGGAGTTCTCACTATCTCATTCACAAAAGTGAAGCAAGACACAGTTAAGAAGATTCAAATTAACTAATTGGCTGCCTAGTCAAAAACAATAAACGACCCTACCAGAGGGTCGTTTTTATTTGTCTGTAAATCAGTTTTAGCTATAGGAACAGGGGAGGTACTTTACTAAATTAAAAACCCGGTTGTTACGCCGGGTTTAGTTCGCTAATCGTATATAACCAACTAGACGACGTTATCAACGCTGTTCGCTGTACCGAGTACGAATCGAACGATAACTTGCGCTAACGCAACTACTACAAGGCCGATAACCGCATAAAGGATGGTGTTCTTAGCACCAGATACGCTGTCTGATGAACCTTGGGAAGTGATGTATTTCACGCCACCTACCATAATCATGACAACAGAAATGATACCAATAATCCACGAGAATAGGTTAATCGCATCAATAACTAGTTGGTTAACATTGTTTCGACCTGCGTCAGTCGCTGTGCCACCGCTACAGGTAGCATTAAGATTGAGCTGAGACCCTTTACAAAGTCCTTCTTCTGTATTGTTCTGAGCTACAGCAACTGTCACAGGCACAAGTGGTGCGCCGAAGGTAGCAAGGCTCAAAATCGCGGTCATCATAAATGTTTTAATTTTTTGGATCATTATTATTTTCTCCTTTTATTAGAAAATACCTACATTTTCATGTGTTTACGCACTTAAGTGTATCTGGTTTTATGAAAAAATTCTAGTGTTTTAGCTTCAAGAATTAGCAATGTCTGCAGTAGTGCCGAGTACAAAGCGTACTATCAGTTGTGCTAGTGCTACTACTACGAGGCCGATGATAGCGTAGAGAATGGTGTTTTTCGCTGCAGTGACATTGCCTGAATCACCCTGAGAAGTGATGTACTTCACACCACCAACCATGATCATAACGACTGCGATAATGCCAATCACAAGAGAGAAAAGGTCTATTGCGGTCGCGATAAGTTCTGAAATTTGCTCTTCAGCTATACCAAAATCTGAACCACAGTCCACAGCGTCTTCGTCTATGTTCGCACCTCGACATAAATTTTCTTGAATGTCCTGCGCTCCGACTTGCGGTGAAAGAAACGGCACAAATAGTAGTCCTGTGACCATTAGCACCACAGCCGGGAAGTGTACAATCTTTGATGCGAGAAGCGCGAGTGAATGTGATGAATTAAACATACTAACCTTTCAATTACTTTATGCAAAGAATCCGAGGACGAAGCGAACAATGAGCTGTGCAAGTGCGACGACGACGATTCCGATTGCTGCGTATATGATAGCATTCTTTGCTTGAGAAACCTTCTGTGAGTCTCCTTGAGAGGTGATGTAGCGTAAGCCTGCCAGCATAATCATCAATACTGCGATAATGCCAGCGACAAAAGAAAGTAGGTTTAGTGCTGATTCAAGTCCATTATCAATAGTTACGTCGTCTGTGTCATCGGTGCATGAAGCATTATTGTCGATAACTCCAAGTGATTCACATGCAGCATCTGAAGAGTTATTTTGAGCATGTACCAGTTGCGCCGGAAAGAAAAGACTGAATAAAAAGACACCTGTGATAAGAAGCTTGCTAACTGAAGTTAATTTTCTCGTCATATCGTACATTATAAAACCCTTAGTTTATTAGCTCTCCAATAACAACTGAGACGATGGCTTGAGCAAACAGGACAATCACGATACCTATTACAGCATATATCATGAGGTTTCTTGCACTGTTAAACTTCTGTGGATCGCCGTCAGACGTCATCATCTGGACACCACCAACAATAATTATAATAACTGCAATAATACCTGCCACGATTGAGAGGATATTGAAAACACTTCTAAATAAACCGTCCTCACCACTAACGGGGTCTTCTGTGCTCTGTAAATCTTGGCATATCGGTGAACTAGATGAGTCATTTCGACACACTTCGTTGATAGCATTACTTTGTGCACCGACCAAGGTAGGCGATAAAGAAATCAGGATAACGAATAGCAAAGCCAGAGTCGATAGAGATGTTTTTATGCTCGTTATCATAGTGCCCCCGCAACAAATCTTATAATTGAAGTTGCAAGTGCAGCAATGATAATTCCGACTATTGCGTATATGATTGTATTTCTTGCATTTTTTGTTTTCTGTGGATCACCTTGTGAAGTTATGAAATTAATGCCAGCAACAATAATAACTACAGTCGCAACAGCAACCACCAAGATAAATACCCACCCCATTATGGTGTCTAAGCCTGCTTCCTGATTTTCATTTTTAGGCAAACCAGTAAGGTCGTCTGGGTTGATATTAATCTGAGAAAGCTTGTGAAAATACATATTACCCTCCCAGAGTCCTTCCTACATATGCAACAATTTGTGATGCAATAAGCACTATAGCGAAACCAATAGCAGCGTTTATAACTGTTTGGCGCGCTTTTGTAGCGTTGTCAGGATTGCCTTGAGATGTAATAAACTTAAACGAACCCCAGAAAATCATAACTAATGCTACGAATGTTGACGCCTTTAATAACCCTTCAAGGATGGTGATGCCTATCACTAAAGAAGTATTGACTTGCTCTTCTTCGTCGCCGTCACCTAAAGAAGGCTGACAATCCCCCTCTTCACTTTCTGGTAAATAGTTATACCATGCAGGTATAGTGAGAAAGCTGTCTTGACACCTCACCGGTAGAGCATGGGCTTTCTGGGGAGCGGCATTGCTAGCGATAGCCAATGCACTAAAAATAACTATCAAACTAACTGTCATCTTTAAAAATATAGTCTGCAGCTTCATTACAAATATCATATACCATTTATTAGCCAAAGACCAAAGCCTAGAGCACTCCTCCTGGCACGAGGAAATTAAGTAAACCATACCCAAACACGAATAGTGCTAGTGCAACCAGAGCCCAAACGATACGTTTTTTAGCTGCAGCAACCGCCGCCGGATTATCGCGAGCCGACATATATTGATATCCAGCAAACATGACTGACGCGACTATCGCCATAATGGCTAAGGCAGACAAAAAGTTAATCGCAATTACTAGATAGTTAATGATCGTACAATTGTCTTTACTAAGAGCTACACCATTACCTGGCTCACAGTTATTTGGATCTGAGGCGTCAAAACCACTTACACCTTCTGTTTCGCTAACACACGCTCCATCTATAGAGCTAGTCCCGATTTGGCACTGACAATACTCTGCTGTAACTGCTCTTCCAGCAACTACTTCTGTTTCTGTAGTCCATGTACCACCAGACGCTTTGCATGCTTCTTCATCAGCAGAGACTGTGGGTGGTGCTACAAAAAACAGAAAAACACCTGTTGCTAGAATCGCGACTATGAGTGAGTTGATTATATAAATTTTTATTTGATTAAGCATTTTATTACCTTTATATTTTATAGTATACAAACATTTAATACTATGTACAAAAATAGTATTTGTGTACATAGTACTTACGTTTTTAATATCAATGGTTTATTGGTATAATTTTACTAATTCAAGGGGGCATCTTGGGCAAGGCATTTATAATCAAATTCATCACTATATCAGTAGTGCTAGCATTACTAGTATTCGTGGGCACTATAGTATATAGATTTTTTTTCGATAAGGTGATGATTAATGAAAATAGCCTTGTTGTTACATCAAACAACAACGTAGAGTACATGACTCCAGACAACTGGAATGAACTTTACACGGGATCTACTGACTTAACCGTCGCGTACTCGCCTAAGGAAGAGGATAGTTTAGAAAGCGCAGATGATATCCTAGGTTTTAGAGTAGAAAATAAAGCACCGACAAATTTTAGTTATACCAATCTCACTTCAAATGAAAAACAAATTGCAGAGACAAACCTAATAAATGACTACACTGATCCTGATTTTTTTGAGTATATATGTTCTGATCCCAGCAATATTTCCGCTACGAAAGATGTACAAACTCTGGAGAATTTTGATTTGTCGTTTAGTATTAGCATGGACTGCAACAGAGAGTCTGAAAATGGAGTTTTGCCAAGTAAAATAAATGCTGTTGCAGGAATAAAAGCTGGGACTGAGTACATTTTGTTTTATAGTGTAAGCGAAAAAACATATAAGAATAACGAGGTAGTTCTGGCAAAGATACTAAATTCGCTTAGCTACTTATAGATACCTCTTATACCGATATGCCCTTAGTTAATAATATGCTAGTATTCACTCATAGAAATGCAAAGAAATAAAAGCAAAGCCATCATCTTAAATAAAATTCGAGCACAACAATTGTTTGTAGTTGCTTATTTCATGATACTACTTATAAACATGCTCGGTTTGTTTAACGTAGGTCAGGTTAGGGCTGCTCCTTTCTATGAAAACATACAGACAGACTACACAGTGTACAACCTTCTAGTGGGCTTTTCTTACAGTTGTGGTGTTGATGGAGGCGATGACAGAAGGATGAGTCTCGACGACATGAATGATGTCTACGATAACGACGAAGGCAACGACAACGCAGGATATGACGGAAACAATTATGAGTCAGATCCTGGTAAGAGAATAAACTTGGGCTTATCTACAAGTGGTTTTGGTGTCATTGATGGTATGGCAAGTTGTGACGAGATAGCGACAGAAGCAGTCACCAGAATTATGGATTATTATGAAATTGACAATGACAGGCCAACTGATGCAGATGAAGCAAAATCATACATAATTAACTTCTTATCAGTGAGCGCAGGTGACACCAAGGAAGACATGATTGAGTACATTGAAAGTCTTGAAGGTGATGGACTAAAAGACGTCCTGGGAATCAACAGCACTATAGAACTAAGAAGTAATGCGTGGCGCAATTTTGTAGATACCATTACTGAACCGATGTTTGAAGAAATTGGTCAGAGCTTAGTCGATAACGTAACTGAGATTGACCTCGCTAACTGGATCGCACCAGCCTTAAACTACTGCTTAGACTGGTCCGACACAGCACCTCAAAATAACGACGATATACGAATTGATTTATCTAGTACGGCTGGACTATATGGGTTTACTCCGGTAGATGGCTATAGCGAAAGTAGGATGAGTGAAGTATTTTCTTCTTTTGATAAAGGAAGCGACGGAAAACTATTTGCAGGAAAATCTTGGGCTAGTATCGCTGATGGAGAGTTTTATTTTCTGTTTAGAGATTATGCTCGTTACCCATCTGAAAATAGTGGCGCTTTTCATGACGCCTATGAGGCATTTATAGATACAACAACAGCATATCTTAGTGGAGGGTGGAGTTTGGTAGTGGGTCCTGACGACTCTGAAGAAGGGT
This sequence comes from bacterium, assembly GCA_030427445.1. GTDB lineage: Bacteria > Patescibacteriota > Saccharimonadia > Saccharimonadales > SZUA-47 > JAUIBQ01. Next base: position 52,057 of record JAUIBQ010000002.1, read on the forward strand.
ATTTTTATCCTTTCGGTTATTCAAGTGAACTATTCTTTGACGATGTACCTAGTGCTCGTTCACATAATGAAGGCTTCCGAAGAGGCGGTTTACTATCTTGCCAAAATATTGAGGAAAATGTTAGCAAGTTTGACGATGGTATGGAGGGAAAAGGAGACGGTAGAAACATTCAGGCTAAAGCACCTACCGCAGGTACGGGTGTGCCCCAGAATACAACTGGCAATGGAGGCGAAGCTGTCGCTGCTCAACCAAGCTGTGAGTCTCAAGGAGGAGCATTTAGTTTTATCCTTTGTCCAGCACTGGAGGCTATGGGAGACGGGTTTGTCTGGTTCGATCAGAGAATCGAAGATGCTCTTGTGGTTAATACTTCATATATTACAAACGACGGGACTCGCGATGCATGGAACAATTTTAGAAATATTGCCTATATATTACTTATTCCGATAATGCTCGTGATGGTTATTGGCACAGCATTGAATTTCAATTTCCTAGATGCTTACACAGTCAAGCGTGCTCTTCCACGCTTATTTGCAGCGGTAATCTTTATAACACTTTCCTACAGTATCTGCCTCTTGATGATTGAGGTCACCAATGTCATAGGTGCAGGCACTAGAGGTCTAATATCCTCACCATTTGGCGGAACAGAAGCGTTAAGTCTAGAAAATATATTTAACCCTCCTGGGGCAGGCGGTACAGCTTTATATGGGTTAGCAATATTTGGTGGTATCGGCATAGCTGCGCTGTCGGGTGTGACCATTGGCTCATTGTTTGTCACAGTTGCGCTGGGGGCATTGGCGCTTTTGATAGTTTTTGTACTTTTGTATCTTCGCGAACTACTTATCACTTTACTTGTCATTCTCGCACCACTCGCAATTGTTGCATGGATTTTTCCTGGCAATGATAAACCTTGGAAGTTTTGGTGGCAGGCATTTTCAAAAATGCTGTACTTTTTCCCGGTGGTCATCGCAGTAATAACATTCGGTAAGGCTTTTGCTTCAATCGTAGATGTGGTTGCTGGTGAAGACGGAAACGTCATAACAACCATGATAAAAATAGTTGCATATGTAGGCCCATACTTCTTTATTCCGAAACTCTTTACTATGGCGGGTGGTGCATTGGGTAATATAGCTGGTATGGTGAACGACAGAAGTAAAGGTGTCTTTGACAGAGGGCGTAAGGCTCGCGAAGGAATGAAAGCAAACCAGAGACAACAAATTAAGGCTGGCGGTGGAGGAGTTTTTGGGGTCGGAAAGAATAGTAGAATCGGAAAAGGTTTTGGGTCTATGGGAGCGGGTGCATACGGTATAGGTAAGTCTCTTTCTGATAACGGTGTCGCTGGATTAAGTAGAGGAAATATCACAGCAGCACGACGAGCAAACGAAGCTATTCATGGTAAAAAGATGCTTGACGATGATCATGATATGGGTGTATGGGATGGAAATGATACTGTTTCGGGTATCAGCTCTGATTTAATGACGGGTAATGTCACTGGTTTAGCTCTACAACTGTCGAGAGCTCATGGCTTAAGCGAGAGTGATGCCATGGCGGAGGCTCGAGGAATGGTATCACAGTTTAGAAGAAACTCAGGACAGGGACTTGAGAATGCATTTTCTCGTATTGGCGGTATGGAAGGTGCCGAACTACGAACTGCTGTTGCACAAGTCCAAACAGCTAGAGGAAAGTACTCTGACGATATTTTATCAAGACATCTTGTTGAAAAAGCAATGGCAGGAGGAACTTACTATAAAAACTCTGGTGAAGCTTGGCATGCAGCAGGTCTTGCAACAGAAGGCAACGAAAATGCTGTTGCCTCAATGAACGTGACGGGCAGAAAAGCTCTTATTGGTGCGGGACAAATTATAGATGGGGGTGCGGGATTTGGCACAACAAGAGGGGAGATGCTAACTGCTGCCTCTGCTGGAGGGGAGAGGAGTTTCGATGAAATATCTCAGTCACAGCGCAGGTACGAAACTGCAGCAATGGAGTCAAAGTCTATGCAATCTCTCCTACATGAACAAATGAAGGCTGGCAACTACGACAAAGTTGCGAGCTTCTTGCGAACGAATATATCTGAAGCCTATGAGTCAGGCGATCAGAGACGTATTGAACAGGCTGTTGCTGTTGCAGAGCAGGCGCATGTGATAGCAAAAAACGCTAGTCCAGCAGCAGACAGAGCAGTGTCTGAAGTCATGGACATGCCAGTTTATGTAGGCATGTCGTCCGCTAATGCAAACAGCCCATTCAATCGGGACCCTACGGGAAGACGCATATTGTCCGCTCAGGAACGTGATGCACCAACAGTAAGGCAAGAAACTCATCGTCTGGGTAGAGATTCTGGTACATACCAAGACATTCAAAGACAATATACAGAGGCCGAATATCAAGGTCAATCTCAAATTATGGGAAGAACCCCTGATGTAGGAGCAAGTACACCAGGACCCACTGAAGGACTTTAAGGAAAATTACGTAAAACTGTTATAATACTAGTGTTTTATGGCCGTTTATAAAGTACCACAAGATGTCGAGGCAGAGGACAAGTTTTTAGGTCCTTTGACGTTCAAGCAGTTTCTCTTTTTCGGAGGAGTGTTAATCTTTGGATACATCACATTTCTTACAGCAACTAAGGTGGTGTTTCTTGCTCCGGTTTTCGCTATCCCTACGCTCGTTTTTGCCGTGCTTGCGACACCCTGGAGCAAAGACCAGCCGACGGAAGTGTTCTTAGGTGCTCGCTTCCGGTTTTTCTTCAAACCACGCAAGCGTATCTGGGACCAGACAGGCATCAAAGACTTAGTCAAAATCACCGTGCCAAAACGTGAAGCTCATGTGTATTCAGACGGCCTCTCACAAGGTGAGGTGAGAAAACGCTTTGGTGCGTTAGCAACGATGGTAGACAGCCGTGGCTGGGCTGTAAAGAGCGTTCCGGGACTTTCACAAGTCAACGTAGCAGAGCAGAGTGACCGACTTGTCGAAGCTCCTCAGCAAGCTCCAAGTCAAAACGAAGCGATTTTAGCGCAGACTGAAGATGTGCTTGATGAAGACACCGGTGTCGTCGGAAAAAGTCTCGACAACATGATCGCTCAGTCAGAGCAAAAACATAAAAGTGAAACTCTGAAAATGATTCAACAAGCCCGTCAGGGTGGTGGGGGAGATACGAGTGCACCTAGCTTAAGCCCAGCACAAAAAAATAACACTGCCAAACCTAAAGCTGACCAGAACTCTCAAGATTTCTGGTTTATGCATCAGCAAAACGGCCAGGGTGGGCAAGCAGCCCCAGACCCTTCGCTCGCAACATTTAGCAACTCAACTGTTGTGTCTCCTGGAAGCACCACTCAACAAACCACAACTCAGTCTGTTAAAGACGACCCCGTAGATGAGCAAGCAGTGTTGGATAAAATCCACGAAAAAGAGCGTAGAGACGCACTGCAGACACATTCACATCATGGCAAAGTAGTAAACCCGGACGGCACTGTACCTCAACAAAACGAAAGCCAAACAACAGAAGAAAAAAAGGATAAGCAAAACGTGACTACTCCTGTTAATCCTGATATACTGAACCTAGCATCTAACAGAGATTTGAACGTTGCTACGATCCAGAGGCAAGCGAATAAAAAAGACGACGGCCAAGACGAAGTCGTGATTTCGCTTCACTAGTATCAAAACTGATTCAAACGTTAGAATCAGTTTTGAAGTAAGGGTGGGAGACCAGTAAATACACGAAAATATGCAGCCGCAAAACCAATATCCTAATCAACCTGCTGGCATGCCTGGAAACCCAGGTCAGCCTGTTGCTCAGTCGCCAAAAACCAACCCAAATAGCACACAAAACACGTTGCAGATTGCAGAAATCCGTGACGGAATCGTCATCATGAATGACGGTAGTTTCCGAGCTGTAGTCGCGTGTCAGAGCATCAACTTTGACCTCATGAGTCCTGAAGAGCGTGAGGCTGTTGAGTACAGTTATCAAGGATTTTTAAACTCGCTTTATTTTCCAGTACAAATATTTGTCAGAAGTCAGAAAGTAGATATCCGACCATACATTGAAAAGTTGGACAAAATCCGCTCAGAGCATGACAACATGCTTTTAGCACTTTTAATGGAGGACTACATTGGCTTTATGTCTTCACTCGCACAAGAAACAAACATTATGGATAAAAAATTCTATGTTGTCATCCCGTATTTCAAGTCAGTAGACGGTCAACAGCTAGTAGAGCAGAGTAAGGGCTTTTTCCAGAGTTTTATGGGTAAAAAAGAGGAAAAGGTTGTGATCAACGAGCAAGACCTTGAAAAAGGTAAGGCAGAGCTTAGGAATCGCATCCAGGCAATTATGGCCGGACTCCAGCAATGTGGAGTGCAGTCCGTACCTCTTGATACACAAGAATTGATTGAACTTTACTACGATGCGTATAACCCAGATACTGCGACACGCCAGCAGATTACACGATTTGACGGCATGCTCAACACTGACGTCATCGAAAAAGGGCAGGGCGATGCAGCTCAACCGCAACTAGATAAGGAATTGGGTAGTTAGTCGTGGGATTATTCGGAGGAAAACCAAAACTCGATCCAGTTGCTCAAGCACAGCTTCAGCAAGCCCAGGAGCAAATGGAGGTACAGGCAGCATTTCAAAAAGGCGTGACTGCACTTCGGGACTTCATCGCACCGGCAAGCCTAGAGTTTGAAAGTTCGATGTTTAAGATCGGCACGCGGCTCGCGCGCACCTATTTCGTGTACGGCTACCCTCGGCAAATTTATACAGGCTGGCTTTCTAGTATGATCAATCTCGATGAGGTGATCGATATTTCAATGTTTATCTACCCGGTTGAGAGTCAAGCAGTTCTCGAAAACCTCCGTAAAAAAGTCGGTCAGCTCGAAGCAGGTATCCAAATCGACGCTGAAAAAGGTCGCGTGCGTGACCCACAAAAGCAAGCAGCTATCCAAGATGCTGAAGAGTTACGAGACAAGCTCCAGGTGGGCGAAGAGCGGTTTTTCCGCTTTGGTCTGTATTTCACTGTATACGCAAACAGTCCTGAGGAGATGGAGTTCGTTACGCACAAGGTTGAGAGTATGCTCGGTCAACAGCTTGTGTACTCAAAACCTGCAAGCGCACAACAAGAACAAGGTCTAAACTCGACAATCCCACAATTCACCGACCAGCTACAAATCCGCCGTAACATGAACACAGGAGCTATCAGCACGAGCTTCCCATTCACGAGCTCTGATCTATCTCAAGAAAACGGCATTCTCTACGGTATCAACATGCACAACTCAGGCCTTGTGATCTTTGACCGTTTCAGCCTTGAGAACGGCAACTCTGTTGTCTTCGCGAAGTCAGGCGCTGGTAAAAGCTTTACCGTGAAGCTCGAAGCGCTTCGAAGCATGATGTTTGGCACTGAAGTGTTTATTATCGACCCAGAAAACGAATACCAGAGAATGGCGGAAGCTGTAGGCGGCGCGTATGTACGACTAAGCCTAAACTCCACAACACGAATCAATCCGTTTGACTTGCCGCAAGTCGTAGACGGGGAAGAGGCAGACAACGCGCTGCGAAGCAACCTCATCACCCTCCACGGACTTCTTCGTCTCATGATGGGTGGTGCACAAGCGCAAATGGCAGGCCAACAAGGCGCAATGATGGCGCCAGCACTCAGTCCAGTCGAAGAATCAGATCTTGACCAAGCTCTCATCGAAACCTACGCAAAAGTCGGGATTACAAATGACCCATTAACTCATAAATCTCAGCCGCCAACTATCGCTGATCTCTACGATACACTCCTCCACATGGGAGGCACCGGACCGCAGCTAGCGCAACGACTGCGAAAGTACACCACAGGTACATTTGCCGGTATCTTTTCACAGCAAAGCAACGTAAATATCAACAACCCGTTGGTGGTATTTAATATTCGTGACCTTGAGGATGAGCTTCGACCAGTCGCAATGTACATTGTCCTAAACTACATCTGGAACAAAACAAAATCTGACCAAAAGAAACGTTTGCTTGTTGTTGATGAAGCGTGGCAACTAATGAAATACGAAGATTCGGCAAACTTTATGTTCTCTCTTGCGAAGCGTGCTCGTAAATACAACCTTGGCATCACAACCATTACGCAAGACGTCGAAGACTTTATGGGCTCTCGTATGGGGCGTGCTATCGTCGCCAACTCTAGCATGCAGCTTCTACTAAAGCAGTCGGCATCGGCGGTTGATGTACTTAGTGACGTCTTTAAGCTGACGAGTGAGGAGAAGAAGCGTCTTAGTCAGTTCCCAGTGGGTCAAGGCCTGTTCTTTGCTGGTCAAAACCATGTGCACATCCAAATAGTTCCTAGCCAGACAGAGGCTTCTCTTATCACGACCAATCCAGAACAGGTGAAGCAGCTCGAGCAGCAGCAACAAAATCAGCAAGTCGACCTTAATCAAACAGGATATAATGATACTGTGAATCTACGATAGGTATGAGAGGGCGCGCGTAAAAACAAAATGTATCCAGGACCAGGTTCAGTTATAACACCAGGAGGGTCTAGTACAGGTCCTGATAATGACCCGAGAAATCCAGTCGCTAAACCTTGGAGTGATGAAGAAATCGCTAAAGGCGTTCAACAACTAGAAGATCATGCAAATGATCCAAAAAACGCTACTAAAAATTCCCAGTCTGCGGCTAAGGGTGAATCAAACACCTCTCCGCATAAGGGGAATGAAAGTTCAGCTCTTGATGAAGAAAAAGGTAAGTTTAGGACTTCTTTAAGCGACAAGCTTCGTCAGGATAATTCTTTAGTTGGCCTCGCAAAGCGACACAGAGCACGACTTGCTTTGGCCAGTGCAACTTTTGGAGTTGCTGGACTAATGGTTGGTGGTTTTATTGCTGCTCCAAGTTTTATACTGTCTCACATAAGCACCCTTATTACTGACAAGACAAGCGAGCTTCAAGTTAATAGTCAAGCAAAGTATCGCCGTTCGAAATTCGCTAGTTTCACTGACAGATTTACAATAGACGGCAGAAGATCTGGTGCGCTCATTGCAGAAATGAAGAAATTCGGCTATAAGATCGACGTTAAAAATGGTACATTCCAAGCACCAGGTGGCTCATCAAAACCACTAGCGGAAGCTGGCGAAGAATTCTCAGAATTTATGGACCAACGCTACAAAATTTTTGGTGTACCGACACGTTCGCAGACATGGAAAACAAAACGTACTGATGCGCTTTTTAATAGGCATAATGTCGTGCGGTCATCTTCCGTGACATCTAAACCAGGCGATCTAGAAGACCCAGAGATACAGATGAACAAAACTCAGAATAATTCAATTAATGAGGGTAGCGAGATTGATACAAGCATAGATGAGTCTCCGGCAAAGAGAGATACTGACTCCGGGAATGAAAATATAGATAGCGATAATGAGAGCTATAATCAAGCTAATGATGAAGCGGCTGAAGCATTGGTACCAGAGGATAATGTGTTTAGGCAAGCTGCTGATGATCTTGCCGATGGAGTAAGTATTAATGAACTTGGCGGGGTTGGACCTATCGGTGATGAGCTTGATCTTGGCTATGGCCCAAATCTCGTAAAAGCAGAGGTGAGAAGGAGTCTTCTTAGTCCCGGTGGGGCAGCTGCCGGAGCTGTTACCATTGCTAAGTCTGCACTTTTACCTGCAGATATAGCCGACAAAGCATGTACCGCAAATTCACGTCTCGATATGGCGGTAAAAGTGGCGAGAGCTGCTACAAGCGTCAAAATGATGCGCGCAGCTTTGGTGTTTGTAAGTGCAGATGATGGACAAAGAAGACAGGAAGCATCATTTGATTTAATGATGCAGATAGTTAAGCGAGTGATGTTGAGTGATAAAGCTATGGGAAATTTTGCTAATTCGGCAGGCTTTCAGTTTGCAAGTAATGGCTCTTTTAGTAGGTCAGCGCTGGAGAATCAGCCTTCTAAATTTAATACTTCTGGAAAGCTTTCTGCATTTTGGGGTGCCGTACGTAGTGCGACCGGAAAGATACCAGGATGTAGCGTATTGGGAAATACGGCATTTCAAATAGGTCTTGGGATTGGTGCGGTAGCATTGTCGATAGCGGTTCCAGGATCTGGCGCCGCTGCAGGCACAGGGGTTAAAACAGCACTACAAACTGCTGTACAGGGATTTTTTACAAAAAAAGCTCTGACTGGTATACTTGCGGGGCTGATAATTGATTACAGTTTTGAAGAAATACTGAACTTAACTACGTTATATGTGCAGAAACAACTCACTATGGCAATCACAGGACAAGAGACTGGGGGCATGTATTCGAGTCTTTTATTCTCAGGAGCGGGAGTTCTTACTAAACAGAGATTCTTAAATGCTGGACAGGTACCCGCGACAGCCACACAATACGCACAAGCACGAGACATATTCCTAGCTGAGAAACGTGAAGAATCTAAAAATAAATCACTTGCTCAAAGATTATTTGATTTCTCTGATTATGACTCTCTCGCATACCAAACCACAGCCACACTTGCTTTGAATAGCGGCACACCTTCTGCTGCGATATCAAATTTCGGCACCAGTGTAGCGAGCCTGCCTTCATTAATGACAAATACCGTTACATCACTAACAACCGGCCGCGCATATGCTCAAGATTCTGATGAGCAATTAGCGTTCGACACAATTAGCATAAACGGCACAGAATACGCGACAGATCCATCGGGTAATCTTCTCACGATCATGCGTGACGATATAAGCAGTATAGATGTTGATGAGAACCTTCAAGAATTAGAAGACGAAGGACATATAAGCAGTGAAGCTACAGGCTACGAACCAAAAAGTAGCGAGTTTACTACTTTTATGGAGTTATGTATAGACTCTGTCGATCAAATAAGCGCCATGGAAGAGGGAGAAGATTGTGCTGGCACAAAAACATTAACTAAGAAATTCTATGCGCATCTAGCATATTTAGACTCGATTGACTTCATAGATAGCTCACTGTTCTCGAACGAAATCAGTAGCTATGGCAGTGGCAGTAGTACACAACCAACTAACGCACCGAATGCATACTCAGTATCTGCGATTGAACCGGCGGAGGGATTGATACAAGGCACAAGTATCGAAGCACAGGACACAAGCAATATGGAATGCCCTATAAGTGACACCGTGCAAGACTTAGGCATAGAAACTGAGGCCTATGTAAAAGGAGTGAGGTACAGTGTTAGACTGTGCGCAGTACATGGTATTCGCATAAATGTCCTTATTGCTAAACAACTTGATGACATGTTAAATGAAATGGCTGACGAAGGCTATACCGTACGTGGAAGCGGTGGCTTTAGGGATCACGCAAGCCAAGTAGCAGGGTATGCTGGTGGCGCAGGGGCAGGGACGTTTGCAAAACCAGGATATTCAAATCACCAATTCGGACTGGCTATCGACTTCAGTTGTCAAGGACAAGGACAAAGTTACACAGCTGGTACGGGTAGATATCGAGATAGCTTCTTGCAAAACCTTAGTCAGTACCCTTGCCTGGAGTGGTTATCCAGAAATTCACCTCGCTATGGACTTCTTAACTCGTGTGTAGCCCAGGGGTCTCAAGGTGAAATTAGAGCAACTTCGGGTGGCTGTGAATGGTGGCATTTTTCACCTGATGGGAAATAAAGAACTTTATGACTAAAAAATCATTCCTACTCACCTCGATTACGGCAATCATCATGACATTAACTGCGATACTTTTACAGTTTTCCATTGTGACTGCACAAGAAGAGGAGGAATGCACTGAGGCACAATTACGAGCACAGGGAGTTATTGTGGTTTCTTGCAACCCTTTACCGGCAGAGAACTGCACAACTGTGGGTACTGTAAGCAGCAGAAACCCAGCCACTTCTGAGTATTTATCTATTACTTATCCTGAAGCACTTGATAGCATCCCTGATTTGGCACAAAAAATTGATACTTTCATAGCTAGTAAGAATTCAACAACCCCATGGAATGGACTAGGTTCCTTTATCATAGAAGAAAGTAAAAAGTACGACGTCAACCCTGTTTTTATAGTTGCCACGGGCAGGTCTGAAACTGGCTTCAGAGGGTCGAGTTCAAGCAGGTACAACTATTTTGGTATTAAAAACTCCAGCTCTACATATCGTCAATTCACAAGTGCAGAGGAAGGAATTGCATACTTTATTTCTACCATACCGGAATATTTAAGCGGAGAGAGATCAGGAGGAAGGTATCAAGGTATAAATACGGTATATGAGTACTCCTCAATACATCAAACTGGTAGCGTTGTTTACCCAGGAGAGCCATTCGATCCTAACGATATCGATGAAAAGAAGGGGAACACTCAAGACTTATGGGACCCTGCAATGGCCGTGTATGTGAGCTGGGACGAAAACGCTAACAACAGGCCTGAAGTAAACCCAAAATACAAAGGTAACGTATATAACCCGCTCAATTATTACAAACTAAATATTGAGACTTTTAATGGCATCCTTGGTTTAAACTTGCCTGATACACCTGGTGGAGTCACGGCTCAGTGTGGGTCTTTGACTGCTGGTGCATCTGGCTGGGACCTGCCAGGAGAAGGAGCGAATCCTATGGTTTACTACTCCCAGAGAAGGTCTGGAGATGATACTGCTTTAAGTGCTGACGCATTACGTGAGGTTATTGGTAGGTCCTTTAATTATCCCTCGGGATATTTCGGCAACGACAATTATGGTCCAGGACCGATAGCGCATTGCGGATGCGGTCCGACATCGTGGGCAATGATTGTCAGTACGCTTACTGGTGAAGTTACGACACCTACCGAAGTAGCTGAATGGGCGAACGAGAATGGTTGGCAATCTGACGGTGATCCTTGCGGTGGATCTAATTGGTGGTGGAACTCCCAAGAATCTTCCGAAGCGAAATGGAAAGTATCAGCAACCCCTATAACCATCTCGGATGCACCCGATGCATTACGCTCGGGCTCTTTAATACTGGTTTCTGCAGGATCAGGACCATTCACAAGCGGAGGGCATCTTTTAGTGATGAGAGCTGTGACAGATGATGGGAAATTCTTATTTGCAGACCCTAATGACTATAGAGATACTAGACAGGCAGCATTCAATGTGTTTAACGGCGAAAGTAAGAGTCGCACACCACTAAGTGAAGAGCAGTTTATAGGCAGTATAAAAGGGCTATGGGAGGTTAAGCCATTATGATGAACAGCAATAAGGCCAAGCTAATAGTTGCGGCCCTACTTTTTATTGGTGCAGTTGTTCTTTTTATACTTAGTTTTGTGAGCAACCCTGCAAACGATACAGCTGAAGAGCCAATCTTCGCAGACACTCCAGCACTGTTTAGTGGCGAGTATTCAGAATTACTAAATAGCCTTCCTACTGCGTCATTTGAATTACTTAGAGAGGATGTAAAGTATCTTGGCGTAGAATCGTTTGATGAGTATAGAAAACTTGAGGAAGAAGTTATATTCTTCGTTAACGGAGAATCAATAAGCACTCAAAATGACACCATGTCGTTTAGCGGATACTTTGAGATTAATGAAGAAGAACCTGTACAAACAACAGTGGAGATTTTATCAAACAACCGTATTAACGTCGTCTTCAATCAGCAGCTTATTGAGCTAGACCCAAACCAACTTCCATCAAACTCTCCAAGAAATAACTTTATATCTACATTACCAGAGCAAAGACCAGGCTATGACATAGAATACGATATTGATGCAGATAGCTTCATAGTTAGGCTGTATGAGTTGGATGCGCAAGAGGCCGCAGTGGATTATATATCAGCTAAAATAGAAGACCCGAATTATTCAGAGAAAATTGAAATAATACCTCTTGGGTCAACGAATTTTGAGCGGTTTGAGAGTATTTATCCTACTAATGGCGCTGAGGTAGTAGGGCCTTAAAGTGGGATGATGTTGTGGTCGCTGAAATGTTCGACGACGACGTCTGCGTCGGTGCTTGTGACGAACGTTTGCGTGTCTGTAAGCGCGTTAGCGAGTGATTTCCGACGTGAACCATCCAACTCCCCAAACACGTCGTCTAAAAGCAATATGGGCTGCTTGTCGTACCGCTCCCGTACGACATCAAGCTCGTAGAGCTTCAGCGAAAGGACGAGTGAGCGCAACTCTCCTCGCGACGCAGTATCACGTGCGAGTCGACCGCGGATTTTAACACTCAAATCATCTCGATGGGGGCCAACTCCTGTAAATCCTCGAGCTTTATCAAGTGGCCACATTTTCTTGAGCTGAGCATGATAAGCGTCAGCGTACTGAGATGACTCCTCGATGTGGGGGGTTTCATACACCACCTCAACGTCATCTTTTTTCTGCTTTGCTATCCTATGGTACATCGGTGACACGTATTCGTTTAGCCTTTTAGCCAACGCCTTGCGCTCACGCACAACTTCACTTGCAAGGTCTACTAGCTGCATATCCCAGACAAATGCATCTGACGCAGTTGAGTGTTCTTGCTTGAGTAATTTATTTCTCTGCAACAACGCGCGCTTGTAGTTGCGAAGCAGGGAAGCGTACCCATTCTTGTAGTGGGAGATAATGTCGTCAATATACTGTCGGCGAAGCTCAGGTTCTTTTGAAAGCATCAACATATGATCCGGCTGAAACACAACGACCGGTAAACGCTTTTGCGCAGGAATCCTTTTATGGGTTATTCCGTCTACTGTAAGCTCAGTGCCAAGTTGCGTAATCTTGAGCGTTCTGTCTTCGTCATCAAAGACGCCGTGAGCTTTTGCCTGTTCTTGACCATACATCAACAGCTCACTCTGCACGCCAAATGCTTTCATATTACCAAGTGCATGAATTGCTTGTAGAAGATTTGTCTTACCGCTCGCGTTTGGACCAACGATGATATTCACGCCATCCTCAAAGCCAAATAATCCATCCTCATACGACCGAAAATTTCGTAATTCAAGCGTGTGCAACATACTAGTAGTGTAGCGTATTATCTGTTCACTATTCTGTTGATATAATAAGGTGCTTTGCCCCGTAGTAATGCAAAGCATTTACTAACGGGGTGAAATCCTAAGAAGTTAAATGCCAAAACGGCGTGGAATCACCTAACTTTTGACCGGCATGACAAGGTGAATATATTCCTTATCACTAGGATCGCTGAGTACGCACGGATCAAGCTTTCCGTTTACTTGTACAAGTAGCTTGTCGCCGCTAAATGCTCCGAGTGCGTCCAATATATAGCGGGAATTCATGGTTATTTGTGCATCTTTATCAATCTTCGCTTCAGCGGTTGCGGTGTTTTCACCAACCTGAGAGGCGATCGACTTAATACTGAGCGCATTGTCATCCTCAGAGAAGTGGAGTGTCACGCCACCAGCAGCTTCACGTGCGAATAAGCTGGAGATTTTTACGACTTCGTGGAAGTCCTCACGAGAAAGCTGAGCTGTTGTCTCAAAAGAACTCGGGAGAAGTTTCTGATACTCAGGATATGTGCCGTCAATTAACCTTGTCACAATTTCTACAGAACCAACCTGGAATACTGCTTGCTGCTCATCATACGTAATTACTACTTTTTCGTCTTCGCTTTTTGCAACTCGGAGCAGCTCTTGGAGGGCAGCTGAAGGGAAGATAAGTGAGACTGGATCTTTCGACTGTATCGACGTCTTGCATTGAGCTAGTCGATACGAGTCAGTTGCTGCGACATATACATCACCCTTGTCATCGCTATGCATATACACTCCCATTAACACTGGTCGTGAATCATCATGAGACGCACAGAACAGTACTCTACCCAAACTTCCGACAAGCTCTTTAGCGGAAACACTGATTGATTTTCCTGAGCTTACCTCTGGCATTGCAGGGAAGTCGTCTGACAGAGTCCCGTTTAATGTTGATGTGTAATTTTTATCACTTGTTTTGATGTGAAGGTTTGTGCCATCAAGCTCTAGAGTGATCTGACCTTTTGGCAGCGAAGAGATGTAGTCCTGCATAAGTCGAGCAGGGACGGTGATTGAGCCTTCTCGATCCACCTTAGCTCCGATAACTTCACTCATCGCTATATCCAAGTTAGTGGCTGCAATAAATAGTTGATTATCTACTGTCTTAAGTAATACATGGGAAAGGATAGGGAGCGACCCTCGCTGCTGTGCTATTTTCGCGACTGTAGTGAGTCCGTGGTTGAGATTTTCCTGAGTGATTGTGACCTTCATATTTTATAAGCCTCGTATATTAATTAATCTATTTATATTCTTTGTTGTTTTTATAGGGGCAGTGCATAACGTGGATAACCCCCTAAATAACAGTGGTGATGGGCTTGTGGAGTAGTGTGTGGATGTATGTGGAAGGCCTGTGTGTAGAATGTGGGTGCTTTGGATTCGCTCAAAGGTCTTCTGGGTATAACTTTTCACTCGTCCACTAATTATCCGCAGAGTATGCACGGGTTGTACACGACTTATACACACGTAATTCACATGCTTAGACATAGAGTTGCTCCCGGATTTCTGATAGTTGTTGGCGTACCGCCGGATCATTATTTACTTGATTCTGTATTTTCTCGACAGAGTGGATCGCTGTCGTGTGGTCTTTGCGGCCGAGTTCATTTGCGATTTTCGGGAAGCTCATATGAAGCTCACTGCGAAGGATGTACATCGCGATCTGGCGTGGGTAGACGATTTCTTTATCGCGTTTAGGGCTCAGTAGCTCATCTACCGTCACAGAATAATAGTCAGCTGTCTGGTCGATGATTTTCTTAGGGCTGAGGTGCTTCGGTCGAGATTTAGCGCTTCCGAGCAGAGTCTTGGCTGCAGTCACGTCTGGATCGATACTTCGCATCTCACAAAATGCGAGCAGTTGGTTTAGTGCTCCTTCAAGTTCGCGGATATTAGTCGTGATGAGGTTTGCGAGGTATTCGACAACATCATGTGGAAGGCGCATGCCACTTCCTTCAGCCTTTTGTTGGACAATCGCACAACGCGTTTCGAAGTCTGGTACCTGCATATCAATTGTCATGCCCCATGCGAAACGACTCTGCAGTCGCTCCTCGAGAGTTGGAATCTCTTGAGGTGGTCGATCGCCACTGATGATAATTTGCTTATTTGCCTGGTGAAGCGCGTTAAATGTATGGAAGAATTCTTCCTGGGTCTTTTCCTTGTTTGCAATAAACTGGATGTCGTCGATAATCAACACATCAGCACTGCGGTAATAGTCAGCAAAGTCTGTGTTTTTCTTGAAACGAATTGCATCGAGGAACTCTTGCACAAACTGCTCACTGCTGACATAGACAACGTGTGCTCGCGGGTTCTGCTTCACGATTTGATTTCCCACGGCCTGGATAAGGTGAGTTTTACCGATCCCAACACCGCCATATATAAAGAGCGGGTTGTATTTTGTGCCTGGGTTCGCTGCGATTGCCTGGCAGGCAGCGTGTGCAAAGTCGTTTCCAGAGCCAACGATAAAGTTTTCAAACGTATAGTTTGTATTAAGTCCGCGTCGGTATTTGTGTGATACAGAGTTACCTCGTTTCATTTGTTGAGCCATGCCAGAAGTCTTCGGTTTTAGTGCTTCGTTTGCAAACAACACAGTGTCATCTTTCTTAGAAGGCGAGCGTGGGTCATAGATTTTGATAACAATCTGGTCTGTTGAGACGTTATTTTTTTCTAAGAGTTCTTCAAGTAGGGGTGTGTACTTTTTCTCGATTTGGTTCTTGATAAACACATTGGGGACACCGATCACAGTGCCTGCACTTGTTGCCTCAAGTAAGTAGCTGTTCTTAAACCAAGTAGAGAAATTTCCCTGTGAAAGAGAGACTTCGAGCTCGCCAAGGATTGCTTTCCATAGTCGATTTAAATCTTGCATGTATTACTTGAGAGCGCAACAAGAAGGTGACTGTTCTTGTCGACAACCCATACCCCTTACTTTGTCGTTTATACACATATAATACCGCACAGTAGCGTTACTTTTCCACAGAAATTTAGTGGCAGTGTAGAATTTGCAATGTAATCGAGTTTCTGAGGTGAGTTTTCCACAGAAGCATTTTCCTATCTGTTAAAAATGTGGATAAAAGTTGTGGAAGGGTGGATAACAAAAAAAGAAACTAGAAAAAAATGCAACATGTGTGTAAACAAATCTTGACGCTTGCATTCAACTGTGGACTTGGGAGCTCTAAAGTGTTAAAATAGCTTTCATGCCTAAAAGAACATATCAGCCTAAGAAGCGACGACGCTCACGAGTACATGGATTCATGAAGCGAATGGCAACTCGACAGGGTCGAGCAGTGCTGAAGCGACGACGCAACAAACAGCGAAAACTACTTTCTCGCTAGTAACTACAGCAAGTAAGCAAGTGTAGTGTATAACCCCTTAGCTAAAGGGGTTATTTTACGCTACACTAGAAGTATGATTAGTAGAAAACACAGATTCAAGGGGCACAATAGCGTGCAGAAGGTTCGATCCAAGCCGTGCAGAGGACCTGGATTTAGTGTGTTCTCATCTCCATCACATCGACCATGGCGCGCAGCGGTGGTTGTTAGTAAAAAAGTTCATAAGTCCGCTGTAAAGCGAAACAGGATTCGCCGACGTTTTTACGAACTGATCCGACTATACAATAAAGAGCATAGGCTCCCGAATATTGATATGGTGTTTATTATTCATGACGCCTCACTTTCGATGAGCGACCATGCGGATTTACAAAAGTCTGTATACAAGTGTCTTGATCAGTGTGTTAAGCACTCAGGTTAAGACGAACATTACCTCGTCAGCACAACACTTCTCGTGCTATAGTGGTGGTAAGAGAGAGTTCTAGCGTGTAAAGTCGTTTAGCTCGAAAAAGAAGAAGGAAACTAATGGATTTTATTGTTCAGCCAATCTTTAATGTCTTAACCACCATCTATGCACTACTGCCAGGCCACAACTTCGGTATGGCAATCATCGTGTTTACGATAGTTGTGCGTTTTGCGATGTACCCGTTGCTTAAAAAGCAGCTAAAACACAGTGCATCACTTAAGCGTATGCAGCCTGAGATTAAGAAAGTGAAAGAGCAGGCGAAAGGTGACCGGCAAAAAGAAGCTCTAATGATGAGCCAGCTCTATAAAGAGCATGACGTCAAACCTCTCGCATTTATCGGCCTCATGATTGTCCAAGTGGTTATTTTCCTCGCACTTTTCAGCGGTATTCGCCGCATTATCGATGATCCGGTCCAGGTCTATCAGTATTCATACCCAGTCGTGCAACAGTTGCCAGGAATGCAAGAGCTCAACGAAGATCCAGCAGTGTTTGATAACACGCTTCTCGGTGTCGTTGACTTGTCAAAAGCTGCATACAGCGACGGCGAGCTGTATATGCCAGCGATGATTATCGTGCTTGCATCTGTGCTTGTTCAGGCGCTTTCTATTCGTCAGACAATGCCGAAGGATAAAAATGCACGTGGGCTTCGACAGATCCTTAAAGAAGCTTCTGAAGACCAAAAACCTGCTGATAGTTCCGAGGTTAATGCAGCAGTGGGCCAAAAAATGGCCTATATCATGCCAGTGTTTATCTTCTTCGTAACGATTCCATTTGCCGCCGCACTGCCGCTGTACTGGTTAGTGAGTGGTGTCGTCGCCTACTTCCAGCAGAGATACCTACTTCGTCAGGATGAATACAGCATGAGCGTCGCGACAGCTGAAGTAGTGTCTAAAAAACCGCTGGATGATACTCCAAAGAAAAAGAAACCAGAAGCAGAGCACATCACCACGACAAAAAGTGGCGTAAAGGTATCACGAGTTACAAAAGCATCTTCATCAAACACAAACACCTCTACTAAAAAAGCGACGAAACCTAAAAAGAAGCGTAAAAAACGCTGATAAAGGAGGTGTTCATTTATGAAATCACAAGAAGAGGCAATTGCATACGCGAAGAAGTATGCTGAGGACTTACTGTCGTTTTTTGGTCTGAACACCGATGTCTATGCCACGAGTGAAGACGGAGAAGTGATCGAACTTCACGTCCCGAGCACACACATGAACAGTCTTTTGATCGGTAACCACGGCGACACGATGCGAAGCATTCAGTATTTAGTGAGCATGGCTCTTAAAACAGGTGAGTACGAGATAGATCGAGTAAACGTCGACATCGCAGACTACAAGAAACAGCGTGCGGACCGTTTACGTGAGCGTGCAGAAACATGGATAGAAGAAGTGAAAAGCAGTGGCCAAGCCAAAGCACTTGACCCGATGAACGCAGCAGACCGTCGCACAATTCATAAACTTGCAGAAGAGCATGGACTGACAAGCGAGTCAGACGGCCAAGGTCGTGACCGTCACATCATCATCAAGCCGGCTGAGTAGGCCACCAGACCCGTCCATTTTTGGTTTTTAAGCGTTTTCATACTATAGTTATGCTTATGAAACGGGGAGTGGTTGTCGGTGTATCGACATTTCTGGTGATTTTCTCCTTATTTTTAGTGTCATTGAACTTGACCAGGGCCTCAGCAAACGAATCGGAAGACGTCTGGGATGGTGGCTTCACAACAGAGCTTGTAGATGAAGACAGACAGTTTAGAAACGGCCATCCGTGCGAAACTAAGAAAATTTTTACCACTGCGCGTACTACGATTCGAGGGAACCATTACTTCTCTTACCCTGAGCGTGACTCCTACTGTGGTGTTTACACGGACTACGGATTCACCGATGGACTGTACTATGCGTTTAATGGGAGTCAGGACAAAGTTCATGATCTCGACGGTCCGACAAATTATTTTCGTCATTTTCCGAGCCATATTACGACCGTAAGCGTCGCAGCTCCATGGGACACGTCTCAACGCGTTATAAGCTACTATGACAGAGACTTATATAGTGACATCTCAGATACCTATGCACGAACTGGCTCTTCGCTTCCGACGCTGAGAAAAAACTTGTCATCAGCGTTTAATAGTGACGATCCGTTTTTGATGCAATACGCCGACAACCAGGTGATACATATGTTGCACTTTGGGGTGTCAGAAAATGGCCGCTACATTGCGTTCGTCGAGAACGAAAAGAAAGCGATCGTGATGCACGACACGGTAACAAAGACCTATACGACAGTGTCTCGGGATACTATGAACAGTGGTAGTAGTGGTTCAATAGCTGTGGCCAACGATGGAAGCGCAGTGTTACTAAATGGCACGGGAGTCAGCTCGGCGATTAACTTAGCTGGCAAGCTTGCGATGAAGCTTTACAAAACAGATGGATGTACTCAGACGGTGGGTGCAGGGGAGTTTGTCTCGACGCTGTCCTTCGATGCTACTGGGTGCGAAACAGTTGATTTAACGAGCCAACTCGGCGAGGTGTTCGGCGACAATCCAGGTTATTGGGGTGCAGACACAGCGTATTTCCATCCACGTAACTATTATGTGCAAGCAGCATTTATCGTTCAACGAGATAAAGACGGAAACCCGACATCTGGCAGGAAATATATCCGATTTACGCCGAATAATGCCCCAAAGGAACGTGGCTATTTAGCGATGGGCGATTCGTTCAGCTCTGGGGAAGGTGATTTACAGGGTGGTGAATGGTACGAGCCTGGTACGGACGAGCATGGTGATGAAGGCACGTTCTTGGGCCGAAACTTATGTCACGTGTCACGCAGAAGCTATCCGTACTTACTCGCAAAGCGCTTAGACTATCTGCAGGGCAGTGAGCAAACACCGATTACCCCAGCTTCAGACGGTGACTTCCACTCCGTCGCATGCTCCGGGGCGGTGATACACAATGTCGTCGGCGGTGCACCGAACGGAGAAGATCAGTCAACGGGCAATGGAGATGATTTTGCTTTACGAGATAATCAGTATATTTTCGAAGAAACCAATTACTTAATTGAGTGGCAACAAGGAGTGACGCGCCAACTGAGTAGTTTATCCGGTATAACTTTCGCTGGAGATAAAAAAAGAGACTTTAACCCAGAAGTAATTACGTTAGGCATAGGGGGAAATGACGCAGGGTTTGGGAATAAAATAGCTGATTGTGCTAAACCGACAACATGTAAATATGCTGCACCTCTATCCGAAGGGGCAAAAAATACAGCACTAGAAATCGCTAGTCTGAAGCGAGAATTAAGTGATGCGTACACGAAGGTTAAGCAAGAAGCTTCAGAAAATACCCGTATTTACGTACATGGCTACCCAAACTTTGTTGCTACTACAGACTTTAGCTTGTGCGGTGCGAACGTACCATTTGATGCTAGAGAACTCATGTTCATAGCGCAAGGTATATCGTACATGAACGAGATTGTGGAAGCAGCGGCTGCAGAAGCAGGTGTGTTCTATGTAGACATTTCTTCAGCGCTCGACGGCACACAGCTTTGTTCGGGAGCATCTGAAGAAGAACTATCGTTTAACGGCGTTACTGCAGGAGATGACATTACGAATATAGTGTTCGATTATTTAAGTAGGGGTATATGCGCACTACGAAATGGATGTCTAGGTAACGAATCCTTCCACCCTAACCCTACAGGACACGCAATGTACGCATCAGTTATCAAAAACGCCACAGCAAGCTTTACCACGGACATGCCATCTCCTCAAGCGACTGAGATACCCCGGCCAGACGAGTCGTTTTTCGGTGCGGACGCTACAGATTTAATAAACCAGATGAATGATGCTCGATTTAACCCTCAGCCGATTCCGCTTGCCTTGCCATCACACAACGCCTCACTACAACAAGATTCCGACTCACAGCATTTACTACTTAAGACTGGCGGATTTGAAGGTAATTCACTCGTGGAAATTTTTGTTAAGTCAGACCCAGTCAGCCTTGGCCAGCATCAAACAGATTCAAACGGTTTTGTAGAAGCTGAGATAGATTTACCAGTTGAGCTTGAGCCAGGGGTGCACACGATTCATGCTGTAGGAACTGACCCCTACG
>JAUIBQ010000023.1 GCA_030427445.1 bacterium
CCTTAACGGCTTGGCCGTTATTGTAGTTGCCGCTAGTTTTCATGACTTAACTATACCAATAGTACGTTCGACCACCGAACGGACTCCGGGGAGTGGACAGCGGCTGCGCCTTCTTCGCTTCGCTCCGCCGAACCTCTTTTCGGTTCGACTCCTTTTCGCCAAAGCGGAATCAAGCAAAAAGTCGGTCACGAGGACCGACTTCTTTGCTTGGCTCACAACGATAGAGGAAGTCATAACTGCAATTAAACAGGATTTAGCCACTAGCTAGATAGGCTTAACTGTTTAATCGTTCCTTGATTTTTCTCACAGTATTGCAGTTACGAACAGTCATATTGCGGTAAATCTCGGTGCCCACTATCTTCATCATCCCGCTCTTCGTGACGTTTTTTCTATCAACTCTCCAAATCAGAGCTCCATGAACGTACTTTACTTCATCTATTTCTGGTTTGATTGTCAGTTCTTCCAAAATAGATTTATCGTCGAAGTTATCCCAGAGGAACATTACGTCACATTTCATCTCATTACCATTAGTCCATTCTGGCGGAATTGAGCGAGTAAGCTCATCGATGATGTCTTTGTTTCTGAGCAGAACCTTTATGTCTAGACCAAACTCATTATTTATAAGCTGCTCAAGCTTAGCGGTAAGCTTTGCTTCAGGATCATTTGCACTAAAGAATATATTCCCGCTATTGATATAAGTCGATACTTTTTCGAAGCCAGCTTTACTCATTGCGTTCACGAGTCGTTTCATGTCGACTTTATTATTCCCACCAACATTTATCCCTCTAAGCAGTGCAACGTACTTCATATGTATATCTTACCCCATAATGAAAACAGAGGCGTAGCACCTCTGTTGATCTTGGTTCTAACCTCGGCTCACAACGAGAGAGGAATTTATAACCGTTATTAAGCCTGATTTATCTCTAGCATAGGTAAAAAATCTATATTTGCATAATACCCCCAGGGGGTATATACTCTTAGTTATGAAAAAGACTTACAAACAACGCACAACTCATAGATCAAAAATTATTGAGGGTCAGTTCAAGGCCTTGATTGAGGCGATTGAAAATGATAAATACTGTATCGACATTCTGACTCAGAGCTTGGCGATACAACAATCGTTACGATCACTCAATAAACTTGTTTTAGAAAACCACATGAATACGCACGTTAAACAAGGTATGAGTGAAGGAGATGAAAAAACTAAGCAAGTCATAATCGACGAACTGGTACAGCTATATCATTTAACGAATAGTAAGGGGTAACAATGAATAATCACGAGAATCATCAGCACATGGATCACTCCGACCATAGCAGTCATGATAAACATGCGGGACATAATCCAAACATGTTCAAACAGAAATTTTGGCTATCCCTTTTCTTGACCCTGCCTTTACTGTATTTTTCGCAAACCATACAGGACTTGCTCAGATACGATGCACTTTCATTTACGGGTAGTGCGTATATTCCAGCGGTACTAGGTGTGATTATCTTCTTTTATGGTGGTTTAGTATTCCTAAAAAGTGCAAAAGCTGAAATAAAATCACGTCAACCAGGCATGATGACACTTATCTCACTCGCAATAAGTGTTGCATTTATATATAGCTCACTCATTACCCTCAACATCATTGATGGCATGGATTTTTGGTGGGAATTGGCTACACTTGTCACGATAATGCTGCTCGGCCACTGGCTAGAAATGGCTTCGATTATGAATGCTCAGGGGGCATTAAGCGAACTCGCAAAACTACTGCCTGATGAAGCAGAAATTGTTACCAATTCTGGCACGAGAAAACTTGCTGTATCCGAATTAAAAGTCGATGACAAAGTGTTGATTCGTCCCGGGTCACAAATACCTGTCGATGGCGTAGTAGTTAAGGGAGATTCAAAGGTCAACGAATCAATGCTCACCGGTGAGTCTAAGCCAGTTGATAAATCAAAAGGCGATGAGTTAGTTGCAGGTACTGTGAATGGTAGCGGTTCTTTGACAATGAAGGTTACTAAAACAGGAGACGATACAGCACTCGCCGGAATAATGAAGCTGGTTTCTGATGCTCAAAATAGTAAATCAAAAACTCAAATCCTAGCCGATAGAGCTGCTGCCTACTTGTTTTACATCGCCTTACTTGCTGCTTTAGCTACCGCTATCGGCTGGTCACTAGCTGGTGAGTCTGGAGGATACACACTGGAGCGAGTCGTAGCAGTGTTAATTATTGCTTGTCCTCACGCACTTGGGTTAGCGATCCCTCTTGTTACTGCTATATCAACCAGCAAAGCAGCAAATGCAGGTGTATTAGTGCGTGAGCGTAGTGCTTTGGAACTGGCTCGAAATGTTGATGTTGTGCTGTTCGATAAAACCGGCACATTAACCACTGGTGAACAGGGTGTTGTCAAAATCGTTGCTGATGATGAAAAAGAACTTCTCTCGATTGCAGCAGGAATAGAAGACGAATCTGAACACCCTATCGCAAAGGCAGTCGTAGCGAAGGCAAAAGACATGAAAATAAAACCAAAACAAGCCAATGATTTTAGTGCATTGGAAGGTCGGGGAGCGAAAGCAAAAATAGGTTCGAAGACTTACCATATTGGTGGACCGCAACTACTGAAAGAGCACAAAGCTACGTTAAGTAAAGAACTTCAATCAGCTACTAAACAAGCAAATTCCAATGGTCAAACTGTTATTTATGTCCTGACAGAAAAAAACATACTTGGTGCACTGATGATTACCGATACGATTCGCAGTGAATCAAAAGATGCAATTAAATCACTTCAAAAGTCTGGCAAGAAAGTTGCAATCGTTACTGGTGACTCTGAAGGTGTTGCTCAGTGGGTTGCTAAAG
Source organism: bacterium (assembly GCA_030427445.1). Classification (GTDB taxonomy): domain Bacteria; phylum Patescibacteriota; class Saccharimonadia; order Saccharimonadales; family SZUA-47; genus JAUIBQ01. The sequence continues at coordinate 2,841 of JAUIBQ010000023.1, forward strand.
AACTCGGTATAGACGAATATCACTCTGAGGTGCTGCCAGAGAATAAATCCGATGTCGTGAAGAAGATGCAGTCTGATGGCTCAAAAGTAGCGTTTGTAGGCGATGGCGTTAATGATGCACCAGCACTCACACAAGCTGATGTTGGTATAGCCATTGGTGCTGGTACTGATGTTGCAATTGAATCTGCTGGAATTGTTCTAGCAAGCAGTAACCCGCAGGGAGTTTCTAAAATCATTAACCTTTCAAAAGCTACTTACAAAAAAATGCAACAAAACTTGGTTTGGGCAACTGGCTATAACGTTGTTGCAATACCACTCGCAGCAGGAGTCCTAGCTGGGGTAGGTTTTGTCATGTCGCCAGCACTAGGAGCGGTTCTCATGTCGCTTTCAACAATTATTGTTGCACTAAACGCACAGTTGCTTAGAAAAGTTGCACTTAGCTAGATTGGTTTCAATTCTACTCTGGGTATCAAAAAGTCAGAACCATTTTCACGGTTCTGACTTCGTCTATTCCAATTTGGCTCACAATGATAGAGGAAGTTATAACCGCAATTAAGCAAGATCAGGCATTGATTAGCTAAGTACTTTTGCCTTTGTTACTTTTTCAGACGTTGCTTTGCGTCAGAGAAATGATTCACTGCTTTCAATAACGGTATTGTCTCGCTACCAAGTTCCGTAAGATTATATGTAACGTCAGCTCTCGACTTTTCTACACGGTCTATAAGATTACTATCCTGCATATCTTTTAGTCGCCTTGATAAGGTAGCGGTATTTACGCCCTCTATTCTCCGCTCAAGCTCATTAAATCTCAGCATACTCCCGTCTGATAGCTCATCTATTACACGCAACGTCCAATAGTCACTCAATATTTTGAGGCTTGGAAGGCAGATAGGTTGTTTCGTATTAAGGGTTTTCATAAATATACTTGCTTTACTTATTAAAGTACTTTACAATTAAAAGTACTGTAATAATTATAGCACTCAATTTAAGGAGGGGCAACATGAAAGTATCAATAATAGGAAATGGCAACATGGCAAAAGGTATCGGCACACGTCTAGTTAGCGGTGGTCACTCAGTAACAATTCACTCTCAAGACGAAGCCAAAGGCAAAGAGCTTGTAGAGCAACTTAAAAAAGTAAGTGGTGAAGCAGATGTAAAAGTAGTGCCTATTGGTACCGAGACTGACGAAGTAGTCATCGTGGCTACTCCCTATACTGAAGTTGAAAATGTGGGTAAAGAATATAATGGACTTGCTGGTAAAGTAGTCGTAGACATAACTAACCCTGTTGATTTCAACACTTTTCAGCTTATTCCTGAAGCAGGTCAGTCTGGTGCACAGGAAGTAGCTAAGATCCTAAGTGAAGCAACTGTCGTTAAGGCATTCAATACTACACTCGCTGGTCCATTAGAGGCTGGTGAAGTCGAAGGTAAAGAACTCGATGTCTTTATTGCTGGTGATGACGATGATGCCAAAGCTACGGTCTCTGAACTCGTAAAAACAAGCGGTATGCGACCTGTCGATGTAGGTCCACTTTCTGAGGCTCGTCACCTAGAAGGGATAGGTCTGATTCAAATGAAAGTCCAAGATCAAATCGGTACGGGCTGGATGAGTGCTCTTAAGTTCCTCGGATAACCTAACCATATACTAATCTCGCTAAAAATCGTTCTAACATTCCTTGGCGATGGACCCCAAAGAAATAACAGAGGCTAAATACCTCTGTTATTTTTAGTTCTAACCATGGCTCCGGCGACTGGATGGACGCTTCGATGTTCCCGCTATTCTAGCGGGAACATCGGCTAGATACCGTACAAATCAAAGATTTGACTGTGTGCGAACTCAGTGGCTGTGCCAGCAAGCTGTCACCCACTGATTCGGAATCGGCAGTCGGGTAATAGAAATAGCCAGACCAAATGGTCTGGCTATTTCTATGGCTCCCCCTAGTGGACATGTTTAGAAATCAGCAAACCGATGCTTCTCACCAGGCCTTCTTTCCATTGCAACAATCTATATGTGACATAGTGTGATTATTATTGACATTTATGACACAATACCCTAAAATGGGTCATGTAATGCCAACCAAAACGGCAAGAGCGGTACTTTAATAATTAGGAGTCAATATGACAAAAGTTTTTAGGAAGTATCAGGTTACTATTGGTGTGGAAAAAGAAAATGGACGCCTGCAAGAAATTGCAGACGTTGTCGTTCGTCATTACGACGATGCCTTAATTGAAGCTCAGCTTTGGCAGGAAAAACCTGTGGCACACGTCATCGTTACAAGCGATGAAAAAACCCTTCGCAAGTTGATAGATAGCTTACAGAAGGATCTAAAGGTTGACGTGGATTTCCGCGTTGCACCGCACTATCTATACGATTAATGCAAAAATAGTACCGTCTCTTGCCGCTACGGCGGCAAGGAAGGAGGGAAGCTTGATGGCAGCGTAGATTGGGCTACCAATCGTGCCCAATCTACCAACCATATGAACATCAGCTAGAAAGGAGTTGAATGGAGCAAGACTCTAAAACGATTCGAGTGCACCAAGCAACGCAAGTACGTCTATCCACGCTCGCGAAAGAGCTAGGTATGTCGGTCACCAACCTTGCAAGCTCGATGCTCGAAACGCAAATCAACCAAATATATGAGACCGGAAGTATAAGTCTCATAGTCAAAAAAATGCCGAATAGTTCGGCGAAACTACAACTAAAAAATAAGTAACAACTTTTTAGAAAAACTTGTCAGACTCCAATGCAAGGAGCACCGATTTCTCGGTGCTCCTTTTCGTATCTAGATAGACTATTTCTGGTTGTTGATGACTAACTTTTTGAGTTCAGGCTTGTAACTTCGAGTTTTTGTATCTAGAACAATATAACTTGTACATATTTCTTTTACGATCTTTAAGTATAATTTCTTTAAATGTTTCATGTCACGCTCTATAACTACTGTGTCCGGAAATGCACCTAAGGTTTCTTTTACACTCAGCTCGTCTTGATGCGCCACACCTTTATCTAGGTATAGATTATAGTGCGCATGAATATCGCGTATTTTTTGTAACTCTTTATTTTTAAACTCCTCTCTAATCACTTTTGTTATTAACTTTTGGAGCGAACGTTTACTTATATTATCCGTCATTCTTCGCATCGCTAAAGGGAAACACTGAAGAGACATGGCTTGGATACGAAAAAGCAATTCCGACTTACTATTAAAATCAATATCGTCAACTTGCTGAAGCAACTTGAGATATTCTTTTGCTTCTGAGTAGTTATGGGCAAACTTGTACAAAAAATCTCGAAGCTCCTCATGCTCGCTAGATGGAACAAAAGGGGCAAATTGAAAAACTTTGGCAAATGCCTCTTCCCCCTTAAGCTTGGAACTTGCCACCATACAAGCCCTCTTGATCTTTCTTGATCACCTGGTCAACAGAAACATCTGCAAAATTGAAAAGCTCAAAGAAATGAAGAATTGGTTCAATTGCTAAATCCCTTGCAGCCTCGTCTAGTTCTTTTGGTGTATAGGTCTTTTTAAATTCAATCGTCTCTGCCTGTGTTGCCTTTGGAAAAGATAGGTGCCTGAATGCTTCAAAACTTGTTAGCTCCCTGCCTCTAGTGTTATGAAGAGATAAATTGAAAGTCACACCTTCCCGATACATACCCGATCTATGTAGTCTAGAAAGAAACTCCATTATCTCCGTAATGAAGTACGTCAATGATCCGATAAAATTGAGGTATTTCCCTGGTTCAATGTTGAGATCGTGAAATCTTACTCCCTCCGTATCAGCGTTCATCCAATCTTCATGCACTACAGTATAATGAAGAAATTGTCCGCTTTTATACATACGCCAAAATTCTTTGAATTCACCTGAATCAATCCAACCTTGGCAGAAAGTATTATGATTCTCTATCCCGTGATTATTAGCACTACCGTGCCCATAAAACGGATAGTACCAACCCCTAAGTCTTACATGATTTTTCGCTATAAGATCCTCGCACTCTCGCAAAGTAAGACTTTGGGGCTGGCCAGTTGGTTGAAAATTAATCCTCCAGTAACCACGACTTTTTATTGTTTCAATTAGTTCATCTCTCATAACCCACCAAGCTCCTCATCATATATATTATTTTCCTCTACTTGTTCCGCTGTATAGCCCTGCGCGCGCCGCTTCAGCATCATCTTGAGTGCGGCGCGATCTAATATATCGCGCATGTCAAACGAGTTTGACACAGGTTCACTTTCAGGCCGCCTACGCCTGCTACGATAATAGACCCGACCTAGATTGACATCACCCCCGTCCGCCTTACAAACAACCGGCACCTCGGGAAATTCTACAATTCTTATTACAACAAAGCGAAGTCCGTTCGCGTCAACAATATTGTTGTAGACATTAAACGTTACGAAAGGATCTGTATAGTTCGCCACTTGATCCTGCATCGTCTCTTGACTAAAACTTTCAGCTTGCGCATCAGTCACGCCCACACGATCAAAGGTGCCGTCATTAAAACCTATAACTATGAAACCGCCGTCCTGCACATTTGCAAATGCGAGTATATCCTTAACGAATGTTCTTACATTCCAATTACAAGGGGCTTTAAAATCAAGAGATTGCGACTCTTCTGCACCTTCAACTAATGCCTCAAATTCTGCAATGTCCATATAGCTATATTATCGTCTTTTCTAATATTGTTTTTAATTTTTCCCAGTCATCAGCTGTCGAAATTGTATAAATTTGTTTTCTTGATTTCCTTCTAAGAAACTTAAACGCCTGATCTGCCACCAAAGAATTATTATCTAGCACAGACTGCCAGTTATCCAATAACCAATCACATATATTTGCTAGTAGCCTTTCTTCAATTAGAACGATCCGCGTAGTAGTTGGCAGCTTTTTATATTTAGCTATATTTGTAATTGCATCATCCATCCTTTTTGGATCATCAAAATTCGCTACAATTGCATAAATACCCAGCCTGCCAAACTTACTTGGCTTCTCATTTTTATCCATAAGCCAGTCCATGTATTTCTTTTGCTTCTTAACATCTCGCTCTCCCAGTCTGTATGTAGAGGTAGCGCTGTACTTTGCATCCCAACCAAACAGCCTACGCCCCCTTTTGCTACCCCTTTTACCTTCGGTGCCATAACGCAGATAACCATCAGGTACAGACAGTCCCGTATATTCTGTTCCAAGACGCACTACATCCGGAACCAGAAGATTCATCATATTCTTTATGTCGACCTCGAACTGCGCTTCATCATATGCCCTCTTACTCTTTATGCGTCCAAGCGAATACTTTGCGTTGGTGACTATTCTCGCCAACATTTCTTTTTCTTGATTATCCACTGCTGTAGCAAAGTTGATCGAACTAGTCTCACCAATAAGAAGTAGCATGATGTCCACCAGACTAATAACAGTTGCACCGTTTCTCTCAATCTCCTGCGTTAATGAGTCAACTTTAGGGTCGGCAATTGCAACAACTCCAAAACCTTCATTTGAAAGATCGTTTGCGTACAACATATCCTTTCTGCTTGATACAAGAATCACAAATACATTTATATTTTTCGTCTCATCATAAATTGATAAGACTGGCTTCGCGTGCCCCCTTCTTTGTTTCGAAGGGAAGTACTTAGTCTCATAACTTGCCTTTATCTGATCGTGTTGGCTAATCTGACGAATAATTTGCGCCTCGTTTGGTTGTATCCTAATTGCTTCGCTTACAATCCTCATATCCGAGCGTCCGCATTTTGGACACTCCTGTTGATTCCAAGATTCCGCGTAACAATTCCAGCATTTCCTTTTTGCGCTTTTTTCCTGATTTGCAATGAGCTTCTTTTCAGTAAGACGCACCACCATGTTTTCAGCATCTTCGGGTATGGCCGGATTCGTCGAAACAATCTTATCTTTTAGCAGTTTGTCTATGATAAATCTTGAATCAATTCCCTGAAGTATAAACCTCGTCGTTTTTATATCATTGTTGTTAAGTCGCTTTGATATCTTATCGAGAAACTGTTGCTCTATAAGATTTGTGACCCTTCTGCTAGATGTATTAAAGTACGTCCTTTTCCATTCGTCACCGTATGTGTACAGCCCCAGTTTCTTATAAATGCCAACAGGGCCTGCCGGTACACCAAACTCAATCTGACGAACATCAGCGATTGAGCTACTTGTCCAGTACGCTTCGAGGGTATCAAGAGCCTCATCAAGCGTATCTTGTCCCTGCACCCTTACTTTTAGTGAGGGGTTGTTATGCAACGAAGTCTTTCTTAACTCAAGCGATTGTAGTAACATCAAATCTTCTTGATCTGGTTTAAGCAATTGATTGAGTAGCTTTACACCGTTCTCCTCTACATCATTTCTTGGAGGTGCTAAATCTTCGTCAAAAGCTTTATGTATAAGATAGTAGTGGGCAATCTGCACCTCTCTCTTACTACCCGTTACAACGCCTATTCTTTTTTCATCCAAATCCAAAACTAATATTGTGTACGATGCCCCTTGTACTTCTACATTTTTCCTCTCCCCTCTAACAACCTTTGCCGAGGTTGGCTTAGAAAGTAGATACAAAACTAAGTTATCAACACGAGATTTGCTTATGTACCGACGCGTCAGATTTAGATGATAATTAACTTTATTAATAATCTTTGGCACACTTGTATCAACCGTTTTCTCAATTGTGGTGCTGACGTATTTATTGGGAATACTGAGCCATGTGTTAGGAGTGCCCCTAGATCGATATATGGAGTAGGCGAACACGTCATCTGGATACTCGCCTTTGTCGAGAAGTCTTTTGCAAAGTTTTAAAAATACACGTTCTTCCGTTAGGCCATCCGAAACCAACGCCTCGTTAATTATCGATAACCCAATTCCCGCGATAAACTTTCTTAACAAAACAAGCTGCAGAGTCTTCTGATCGGTAATCTTGAAATCAACAATATCCCCCGGCGGCACACCCGTTATCTCCTCGAACTCATCCTTCTCCTCCTGAGTCATATTCAAGACAAGTCGAATGAATGATTGTATATCCTGGCGGATAGTCTCTTCATTTGTGCCTAGGGTCGTCTCCAACCTAAGCCACTTTCCCTTATCCTCCTGAGTCTGATACTTTTGGTACCGCATACTACCGACTATTATACAATATCTTTAAAATATCTTTGCGCTTATGTTTAATTTATTGATAAATTATTACTCTGCCCCCTTTCCTGCAGCACTTTTTTTACAGACTCTTCTAGTGCCCAGCCAGCCATCGCACTCATATCGTCAATGAGCTCTTCCATCTCTCTATCTGACAGTTGGCTCGCCTCATCGCCCAGAATGTCTCTAGCTTCTTCAACTGTCATTACTGGCTTCATCTTTATCCTTTTGTTCTAAATAAATATCAAGGAGTAGCTCCGCCAACAACATTGCGTCGCGCTTTCGAGCTTCTTCGTTAGTCATAGGCCAAGTTCCTTGTCATAGAATTCCTGCACATCATCTCTCGTGAAGACGTACTCTGTAAAAAATAATGATAGGCGAGCATTGTCCGGCGTGTAGGAACTCAGGTCTTCGCTCGCTATTTCATTCTTCGATCCGCCTACTAGAAATGTCCACCAGGCACCTTGCAGACTGTTTGCTGTTTTTTGAATTTCGAGAGCATCTTTGTATGCATCTTCGTAGTCGGTAAGTGTCTTGTTGCACTGTTTTTTTACATTTTCGAGGAATCTTTTTCCTATTTTGTTCAGCCTCTCAGATGTAATTGACGGATCATGATAGTGATAGGATTTTATATCTAACTCAACGTCATCTAAAAGAACTTGGCCATGATTTACAGAGTTATAACACCGTGCATACGGCTCAGCGTTTTTCGCCATGTATGCCTTCCTTAATAGGTAATCATTGGATTGTTCATCAGTAAGATACTCCCCAGGAAATAGCAACGACGCTATCAAGAAACCAGCGACCGCCAGCACCCCTACTACAATTCCAAGTTTTTCTAACATGTCACCTCCTTGCTCAAAATAAAAGGACACCCGCTCTAGGTGTCTAAACCAGCAGAAGAGATTGTGTCCCAACTGTTTGTTGAACGGATGCCCATTTACGGACACAAATTCAACACATCTTAGATGTATCGCTTCAACTGGTTTAGACCTTTTTATAATAGCACATGTTTTAAACGCTTACCTCTGTTAATTTCTCCAGCAGTTGCTGTTTCTCTGCGCAAGCAGACCCCCGTCCCCCCCTTTTTAACTTTTTATTATCTATGCTCAGTGCGCGCACAAAAAAAATATATCTAACCCCCTGTTAAACTGGTTGTATGAGAAAGATGGATTCGACTGACCTGCACAAGAAGTTAAGGAAAAATGTACAGTTT
>JAUIBQ010000024.1 GCA_030427445.1 bacterium
TGGGAATACTCTTGATAGTATTCTCGGTGGTATTGTTTGGATTATTGTTTAAATCATTAATAATTGTTTATCAGAAGATTTATAGAACGAGAGGATAATGAATATGAGTTTTGAGTTTTTTATGGTGTTGGCTTTGTTCACATTTCTCCCCACGCTTCTTGTATGGATCTATGTAAGGATTATTAAAAAGAGGAGATAAGACAGATAATAATGCAAATTAGTATATTTAATCTTGATTTTTCCTTTGGTCAGCTCATGCTACTGTCTTTCTTTGTGGCATTAGGTTTAACCGTATTCATTGGGTTTGTTTATTACTATACCGAAAGATCTAAGAAGGTATATTCGCACATGATTGCTATTGATAAGCACACCTATGCTGTAACTGTATTTATACATAGGAGCAAGCTCTTCAGAAGAACAACGCAAATACTAATTAGTGGTAGGTCGGTCACTATGCCAAATATGTTGCTGGATTCTACAGATAAATCAGCCTCATTGTACTTTGGTAAACACGATTCTTTTGCAAACTATCACAGAAGATCATTGTCAGGGGGCATGGACAGTCACTTTACGGTGTTTATTCCTGACGATGTTAAAATCGAATCTCTGCAGTTTCTGACACCTGATGTTCTGTGGTTTCTCAAAGAAAATTTCTCTCAATTCGATATACTCTTTGAAAACGGTGTCGTAGACATGCGGAAAGCAGGAATTGTAGAGATTGAACATGTCAAAGAAGCTGTACCTTATCTGATAGAGAAGATTCATCGTATACACAAGTATTGGGACGCCCAAGACTATAGAGATTTTCTTGTATAGAAGGAATCTTGTCATAGTGGCGCTGGTACAATAGAGTGAGTGAATTATTGGAAAGAGCGAAGCCAACCGTACAAGCCTGGGCAAAAAACTCCGTTTAAAATTTCTCGAAGTAAAATCGAGTTGTTTATGCAGTGTCCGCGCTGTTTTTGGCTTGATGTGCGTCTGAAAATTAAACGACCAAGTAGTCCGCCGTTTAATATCAACAAAGCGATTGATGAGCTCTTTAAAAAAGAGTTTGATGTCTACCGTGAAAAGGGCGAACAACACCCACTCATGAAGGACAACAACCTCGACGGTATCTTGCCGTACAAACACGCAGAGCTCGATAAATGGCGTGAAAATTTCGTCGGTGTTGTGCACTTACATGAATCGACAAATCTTCATTTATTTGGTGCCGTCGATGATATATGGTCCGATAAAGACGGCAAGCTTATTGTAGTTGACTACAAAGCGACAGCGAAAGATAAGCCAGTTACGAAGCTTGGCCCAGAAGGCACATGGCAAGACATGTACCGTAGGCAAATGGAGATTTATCAATGGTTGTTGAAGCAAAACGGTTTTGACGTAAGCGACACAGGGTACTTTGTCTACGCGACTGGTACGCAAGATCGCGACGGATTTAACAATGTTGTGGAGTTTGATACTCACGTGTTCCCTCATCACGGCAATAGTGATTGGGTTGAAGATACTGTCAAGAAGATGAAACAAGTCATGGACTCAGACGAAATGCCACCAGTCGGTACTGCTGCAATGGGCGGACCATGTGAGCATTGTGAATATGCTAAGGCCAGAACAAAACTTACTCTTGATTTTGTCCAGAAACGAAAATCATAGTAGAATACTAAGCATGAAAGCGATTTGTTACAAGACATCTTCGCACCTCTCTTCTCTGTAGGGGGACTTTTGGTTTTTGCCTAAACAATCTCCGCATAAATGGCCAAATGATTGGCCTAAAACCTTACATATAAGATATACTGAAGGAAGAATTTTATTATGATAGACATACAATTATTACGTGAAAACCCAGAGTTAGTGGCACAGAAGAGCGCACAAAAACAAGTAAACGTAGATACAAAAAAACTTCTAGAACTCGACGAACAATACCGAGAAATGCTGCAAAGTACAGAGAAACTCCGCCAAGAACGCAACGAAATCTCTGACCAAATGAAGGGCGGCAAGCCAGAGCCTGAGCTTATCGAAAAAGGCAAACAAATCAAACAAGCTTTGCAAGAAATCGAAGAGCAACTTGATACTTTGAAGGCAGAGCTTAATGAATCACTAAAGAAAATCCCTAACCTGGCGATGGACCATGTGCCAATCGGCGAAACAGAAGAAGATAATGTAGTTGAATATTCAAGAGGCGAGAAGCCGAAATTTAGTTTCGAGCCTAAAACTCACTGGGAGATTCTTGAATCTCGTGGCATGCTCGATAAAGAACGAGCGGCGAAGATCTCTGGAAGTCGTTTCGTGTACCTCAAAGGTTCTGTCGTGCAGCTACAGTTTGCGATTATGCAATGGGTTATGGATAAACTCAGTGACACAGAATTTATCCAGGAGTTAATTGATGAAAATAATCTCAACATTTCTGCAAAGCCGTTTACACCGATTTTGCCACCACAGATGCTACGCACAGAACCATATCAAGCGAGTGCTCGTCTAAACGCAGAAGAAGTCACCTACGGCATTGAGCAAGATGATTTGTGGCTTAATGCAAGCGCAGAACACACACTTTGTACGATGTACTGGAACGAGATACTTCCAGCGGAAGAATTACCAATTCGCTATATCGGTTACGCGACAAGTTTCCGCCGTGAAGCGGGGACATACGGCAAAGACACCGAAGGAATCATCCGACTTCATCAGTTCGATAAGCTTGAGATGGAGATTTTCTCAAGCGCAGCAAGTGGGTTCGATGAACACAAATTAGCCATCGCGATTCAAGAAAAACTCGTCCAATCACTCGGCCTGCACTACAACTTTGTCCGCAAAAGCACTGCAGATATCGGCAAGCCGAATGCGGCTGGAATTGATATTGATTGTTGGTTTGCAGGACAGCAACGCTACATTGAAACACACACCGCTGACTACATGACAGACTACCAAGCACGTGACCTAAATGTGCGCACGAAAATCGATGGACAGACCGAACTTGTACACACAAATGACGCAACTGCATTTGCGCTAAGTCGTATACTCGCAGCGATTGTAGAACATTATCAAAACGAGGACATGAGCATATCAACACCAGAAGTTTTAAAGCCATACTTAGGAGGTAGGGAACGATTATGATAAATCATATCGACATCACAAGTACTAAAAAAAGCTATGAACCAACTGACAAGCTGAAGAAATATATCGAAAAGAAGTTGGGGAAACTTGACCGACGCATGGCCAGAAAAAACCGAGCAGAAGCTCGAGTTGATGTGAAACTCGCATATGCGAAAACAAAGTCAGGTGAGCAGTTTACCTGCGAAGCTATTTTGCATACACCTGACTACAAGTTGACAGCGAAAGAGACGACTTCAAACATGTTCGCTAGTGTTGATGTTGTAGAGACAAAACTCTTAACGCAAATCAAAAAGCACAAAGAAACACACAGTATAAGTAAGGATAAAAAGAGCCAAAATCGCGCTCGTCGATTTCTCAGATTCAATCGTCCTGAATAGATCCATCGACCTAATTTTCTCTTTGGTAGTACCTGAGGGCTTACTGTATAATTGTCCTAGAAATAAAACCCTTTAACATCAGAGGGATAATGGTGGTAAATCAAACGTTATAAAAAGGCGTAAATAAGGTATTACATGAAAAAAACAATTAAACGAATCTTAGGGGATCCACAGCCAAAAACATTGAAGCGCTTAGAAAAGCGCATGAAGGGTATTGGCGAGCTTGAACCTGCAATGGAAAAGCTTAGCGACGCAAAGCTAAAAGCTAAAACGAAAGAGCTTAAAGAACGTCTAGAAAAAGAAAAGACAGCATCTCAAGACCTCGTTGATGAGGCGTTCGCAGTTGTGCGTGAAGCAGGTAAGCGTGTTCTCGGCCAGCGACACTATGACGTGCAGATTGTCGGTGGACTTTCGTTATATGAAGGAATGGTTGCAGAAATGCGTACTGGTGAAGGTAAGACGCTCGTAGCAACTCTCCCAATGTATACGAAAGCACTCACAGGTAAAGGTGCTCATCTCGTGACTGTGAACGAGTACTTGGTAAAACGTGACGCTGGCTGGATGGGCGAGATTTATGACTTCCTCGGCATGAGTGTCGGTGTTGTTGTGCCAGACCAATCGTTTATTTATGACGCGAATTATAACAACGAAGACATGAGCGACAAGCGAATGAAGAAGCTTCGTCCATGTACGCGTCAAGAAGCGTATGCGGCAGACATTACGTACGGAACAAACAACGAGTTCGGCTTTGACTACTTACGTGACAACATGGTGCGTGAAGAGAGCCAACTACGACAGCGCGAGCTTCACTATGCGCTCGTTGACGAAGTTGACTCAATCTTGATTGATGAAGCACGAACACCATTGATTATTTCTGCACCAGCTTCCACTAGTGGCTCAAGCTATGAGCAGTTCTCAAAGATCGCTCGTCAGCTAAAACGAGACAAACACTACGAAGTAGATGAAAAGCGTAAGTCTGTGATTTTGACGAATGAAGGTATCGAAAAAGTAGAAAAGATACTCGGCATCAAAAACTTGTACGATACGAAAAACATTCGCACAATCTATCACATGGATCAAGCGCTTCGAGCCGAGTCATTGTTCAAGCGTGACAAAGATTACGTGATAACAAAAGACGGCGAAGTAGTGATTGTGGATGAGTTTACTGGTCGTTTGCTTGCAGGACGACGCTACAATGAAGGACTCCACCAAGCGATTGAGGCGAAAGAGGGAGTCGAGGTTCAGCAGGAGTCTATGACACTTGCAACCATCACATTCCAGAACTATTTCCGTCTCTACGACACGCTTGCGGGTATGACCGGTACTGCAAAAACTGAAGAAGAAGAGTTCCAACAGATCTATGAGCTAGACGTGCTAGAGGTGCCGACAAACAGGCCAATTGCACGTGTTGACCGCTCAGACAAAATCTACGCAACGAAAGCAGGGAAGTACAAAGCAATTATCCGGGATATCAAGGAGCTTCAGGATAAAGGCCAGCCGGTGTTGATCGGTAGCTCAGCAATTGAACACAACGAAGAGCTTAGTCGTCAGCTTAAAAAAGCCGGAATTAAGCACGAAGTGTTGAACGCGAAGAATAACGAACGCGAAGCACAAATAGTGGAAAGTGCTGGACAAAAAGGTTCTGTCACACTTGCGACAAACATCGCGGGTCGCGGTACAGACATCGTATTAGGTGAAGGCGTGCGCGAGCTTGGCGGTTTGTTCGTGCTCGGAAGTGAGCGACATGAATCACGCCGAATTGACAACCAGCTACGTGGTCGTTCGGGTCGACAGGGTGATCCTGGTGAGACACAATTCTACGTCTCGACTGAAGATGATTTGATGCGAATTTTCGGTGCGGACAAGATTAAAGCTGTTATTGAGCGCTTAAGCCCAGCAGATGATGTGCCTATTCAGAACAGATTTATTACTCGGAACTTAGAGAACGCACAGAAGAAAGTAGAAGGGTTCAACTACGACTCGCGTAAAAATGTTGTGCAGTATGACGACGTTATGAACCGACACCGACGTGCGACGTACACGATGCGACGTGAAATCTTAAAGCACGCAACCATCTCAAACCGTATCAAAGAATTCATCGGTGATGAGGTGAGTATGCTTGTCGCATCTCCGGAATCTATGAGTGAAGAGTTTGAAGTCATCCTAAAAGAGCTTTTCGACTTCGAAGACAAAGTCATCGACAAACTATTCGACGTAGAAGCAGAGAAGTTTGAACCAGCACTTAAAAAAGAAGTCTTAGCAAAATACAAAGACCAAGGTGAGCGTTTCGGTGAAGAAGTTATGCATAAAGTGGAGCGAGATATCTTCTTGCAAGTACTCGATAACTTGTGGATGCAACACTTAGAAAACATGGATCATTTGCGTCAAGGAATCAACTGGATTTCTGTCGGTCAGCGCGACCCGCTCGTCGAGTATCGTCGCCAAGCCCAAATCATGTTTGAGGCGATGCAACAGCAACTTCGCCACGACACACTTCGTGCGTTGTTTCACGCACGACCAGTTGATGAGAGTCAGCTTGAGTCCTCAGTGGATACTGAGCTAACGCGTGCTGCAAAAGCATCAGTCGATAACGCAGATAAAATCTTGAGTGGTGAAACTAAAGTTGACGATGATGACTTCGTCGCTTCAGGTGAATCACAAAACGCAACTAAAACTAAAGTTGTCAAAAAAGATAAGCGAGCAAAACAGAAGCGCGCACGTAAAGCTAGAGCAAAACAAAGAAAACGTAAATAACCAGCAGAAAGGGGCGGACCTACCTAGGTGTTACGTCATAAAGTTCATAAGCTGACATTGCCAAATGGCTTGGAGGGCTTAATCATTGATACACCGAAAACCGGTGTCGTAACTGCAGAGATTAGTTTCCGAGCAGGTGAGTTTATGCTTGAGAAAGAAAAATGGGAGGCAGCTCACATGCTTGAACATGTGTTGCTTGGTGCTAACGATGATTTTCCTCGAGCTCGAGATTTCCAGGCAGCGATTGAGCAAAACGGCGCGTACTCCAATGCAAGCACGAGCGTCTATGATGTGACGTATGAAGTCGAAGCGGCAGATTTTGAGTGGCAACGAGTGCTTAAGCTCTTACTCGACGCAATAAGTACGCCGAAACTGTTACAAGAAGAGTTTGAAAGCGAGCTTTCTAATGTTCGTGAGGAGCTAATTAGCCGAAGTAATAGTCATTTTAGGCATTTAAATATCACGATGCGCAAAGAAATGGGGATGTGTGCATTGACCGACCCGGAGCGGGTGGAGTTGCTTGATGGCTTAAAGCGTGAAGATCTCGTCGAGCATTATAAAAAGACTCACACCCTCTCAAATTGTCGGTTTATTATTTCTGGACATTTCGCAGGTGACTACACTGAACTTACTGAGTTGATTAAAAAACATTTAAAGATAAACAAAGGTCGAGGCCGTATCTCGATGCCCGATGAAATCCCTGTGACCCCAGAAGACCCTATCGTGATACGTAAACCGAGTGTGCCAAACATCTACTTGCTGCTTGATATGTACGTGCCTCGAATTATGTCTGAAAAAGAATACTGGGCGATGAATCTACTATCAAATATGCTCACAGAAACAATGTATTCAACTATTTTTGGTGTCGCTCGTGAAAAGGGTTGGGTGTATGGCATGGGGTCGAGCACAACTCGTGTAGGTAGCGCGTCAGGCTGGTGGATTGGCGCTCAGGTCAGTAAAACAAACTCAGAGCCACTGATGCGTCTGATTCGTGATGAATGCATCCGCGTGCGTGATGGTGATATCGATGACGAAGATTTCGAAGCAGCACGCAAAAACTTATTAGGCAAAACGATGCGCTCCGGACAAACTTCCTCAGGTTTGGTCAGTCAGTACGCTTCGTATTATTCAACGAACGAGCCTGCTAGTGTGAATCGTCTCGTATCAATTATAGAAAGCATAACGAAAGAACAAGCACGTAAATTAATGGTAGAGATGTGCGATGCAAAGCTGTGGGGGCTCGGCGCATTGGGTTCGACTTCACTAGTGCCAGCACGGAAGCTGCATGGCTACGCAGCAGAAATATTCACGAAAGAATAGCAGATGAACCAGGAAGAACTACCAACCATATCTGAGCTAAAAGCGATGGTTGATAAGGCGTACTCAGATTTAGACGTCGATAAAATGGCGTTGAACTCAGAAGAGTTAAAAGCTCAAATGGCGTTGAAAACCTTCTGGGATGACCCTGAGCAGGCAGCCGCAATTTCCCAAAAACAAGCAAGCTTAGAAAAACGAGTTTCTTTCTGGAAAACCTTGAAACAAGACGTCGAAGACCTAGAGGAGCTGGACTCACTTAAAGACGAATCATTGCGTTCTGAGATTGAGCAAAAGCTGGGTGAGCTACATAAAACATTCAATGAGGCGAAGACCCAACTATTGTTTAATGGTGAATATGACGATTATGACGTCATTATGTCTATTTATGCAGGAGCAGGTGGCACTGACGCTCAAGACTGGGCGGAAATGCTCCTACGTATGTACACGCGATATGCAGAAAAAGAATCACTTAAAGCAACGCTGATTCAATCATCGTCAGGAGATGAAGCAGGAATTAAAAGTGCAACACTCGAACTCTCTGGTGGCGACTATTTGTTCGGTAAGCTCCAAAGTGAAAATGGAGTTCACCGTTTAGTCAGGTTAAGCCCGTTTAATGCCGACAGTTTACGCCAAACAAGTTTTGCACGCGTTGAGATTATGCCAAAAATCTCTTCTCCAAAAGATGTAGAGATCGATGAAAAGGACTTAAAAATAGATGTATATCGCAGTGGTGGCAAAGGCGGACAAGGTGTTAATACAACTGATTCTGCTGTTCGCATCACACACGTACCAACAGGTATTGTTGTCGCGATTCAGAACGAACGAAGCCAGTTACAGAACCGCGAGACTGCAATGACGATTTTACGCTCAAGACTTGCACAGCTTAAAGCTGAGCAACACATCGAAAGACTCGAAGATTTACGTGGTCCTAACGAGCAGGCAGCATGGGGAAATCAAATTCGTAACTACGTCATGCATCCTTACACGATGGTCAAGGATACTCGAACCAAACAAGAAACAACTGATGTTCAAGCAGTACTTGATGGTGATATAAATCAGTTTATAGATGCATTCTTGGAGTCTCACATATCATAAAGCACCTTGGCTTTTGCTCAGGTATGATCTATTATTTATAAGCATAAGCTAAAAAAATAACTGATAAGGACTTCATGATGGAAGTAGATAACAATCAAAATCAAACTTCAGGAGCAACGCCACCACAAGCACCGCCTCAGCAACCTCAAACGAGTACACCTCAATCGCCATCTCAGCCTTCAAATCCGCAAATGGCACCGGTGTCGACAGAGATGCCTATGGCTGCTCCTAGTGGTAATGGAAATACAGGTAAAATCTTTGCGATAGTGGCAGCTATAATCGGAGTCATTATCCTCGTTGCAGCATTGGTTTGGTTCTTTATAGCATATTGGCCGCAGGCACAGGCTAAAAGTGCAGCAAATAAATTTGTTGTAGTTACTGTAGACGGTGATTATGATGAGGCATTTGAACTTACTAACTCAGATGCCGACCAGAAACAAGCAGTGGTCGGGTTGATAGAGTCTCTTGATAGCCAACTCGGAGATAGCGGTTACAAGATATCCAAGTTTGAAAAAGTCGATGACACTTATAAGATTACGTATCGACTTGTCGAGGATAATGAAAAGTGGTTTAGGATTGAACTTAATAGTGACCTCGAGGTGTCGGGTATCTACTTGGGCATCGGTGGCACGCAGGCAATAGAAGACACACAAGAGTCTATAGAGGGTGATAGTTCGGCTCAAACTTCTGCAACTGTTGGTCAATGTATAACAGAATCTGACATTGAAGCTGGTTTTAAAGATCAGGCATACTTTATATCAGAAAGTGCAAATAATCCACTTTACTTGCAAGATAACTTCTTCTTTAATCCCGACAGCACTTCGTACCAGTACGAAGATCAGATGAAAGATGCTATAGCAAGATATGGGGAATTTGCTCAGGTCGCTCAAGGTAAATCCTACTCAATCATCATCATAGGTGACGTAAATCAAGACGTTACAGATAGTTCGGGTATCGAACTTGCAAATCAGCGTTCTGCAAAAGCGAAGTCAGACCTTATCGCTGCAGGCGTGCCCGCGAGCAATATAGATGTCCGGGATCCACGCACTGGAAATGGGGATATTCTGGAGTCTGCAAACAGGAACGTAGATGTGATTTTAGTTTCTACGTGTGCTGGTCAACCAGAATACAAAGTGTATAGCTAGAACCATTATCTAAAAAATTGTATTTAAAACCGCTTATGTTACACTTTATTTAGAATTAAGTTAAATTAACAACAAAAAAGGGTTATAGGTAATGACAAAGTATAAGTGTTCTGTATGCGGGCTGGAGTCCTCATGGAGTACCATAAATAATCATATTGATATAAAGAAAAATGGAAAAGATTATATGGGGTCAAGTCGTGATATATCTCCTGACCCTAAGCATGCAAACGCATACATGATTAGTCTTGCCCCGAACACAGGACCAAACAGTGGAGGTACCCAATACAGCACTTCGGTACAGGGTGGTCCAAATAGTGGTGGTGGTCAACTTGACCAGCCGAGCACGAGTACTAGCACCAGTACTTCATCATCTAACGGAGGATATGGCGATACTGACGGGGATGGTACGCCGGATATGTACGATAAATATCCTGGGCTTAACGATGCAGCAGTGATTGCAGCACAGACCGATGCAAACACTCCTTTGCCTTCAAATGGGCCTTCGGGTACACAAACATCGAAATGTAGTTATTGTGGAAGGGTTGTGCCATCGGCAGAGTTGACTGAGCATATAGCGTTTAATCACCGCTCTTCAGGTGGAGATGGAGGTGGAGATGGCAGTACCACCACGACCACCAAGCCTACTTTAGTAGCTCCAGCTGGTTGGAATGAAAAAGCATATCTTGAGGCTAACCCAGATGTTGCAAAAGCTATCGCAAACGGTACGATGCCTTCAGCGTTGCACCATTGGCATCATCATGGTAAGTACGAGGGACGGCCATTGGCACCAGTGGCAAGCAGCACACCACCTACACCGAAATTTACACTTGTAAGAGGTGATGGACCGACTGGACCAGATGATGGAGGTGCCAATAAAGGTAACGGCGCAGCAGTATACGCCTTAAACGAGCGAGGAGAGCGTTTCCACATTACTGCTGATGCGGCAAAACAAATGCGTGCAAATGGCACATGGACAGACCCTAAAGTTGTCAGTCAAAAAGATCTCGACGCAAAAGCTCTTCGATATGATATTAACGCAGCATCAGATATTAATAGTATTAATAAGGATCAGATTTCTGGCGGCTTCATGCTCGTTCGAGGTTCAGGTCCAACGACAGAGGCTTCATACACAGACAAGAACGGCTTCATAGGGTCGGGTGCACCTGTTTATGCGGTAAACAAATCCGGCGAATATATGCATGTCACTCGTGAATATGCTGACGAACT
>JAUIBQ010000040.1 GCA_030427445.1 bacterium
CAGAGAATGATCCTGGGTATTTGAAGTGGCTACTTAACCAAAAGGAACAAGACCCTGAGGGTCCTGATGAGGATTGGATTTACACCCTCAAACACTACCTACACCTATAGTGTGGGTTTTTTGATATACTAATCACATGGAAACATTATTTATCATTATTTCACTTATTGTCGCTGGTCTACTTATTTGGCTCATTGTTGAAGTTCGAAAAAAGAATTCAGGATCTGAAGATACCAACGCAATGCAACTCTTGCTTCAAAACATGAATCAGTTACGTGATAGCTTGGATGAAAAAGTTTCGAGCTCTTCACGTGATATGTCGCAAGCGGTTCAGCAACAGTTCGACCAATCACAGAGACTGATTCAGCAAATTAATAGCCAGGTTTCTTCGGAACTTCAGAATGTAACAAAGCAGGTTGCTGAGACAAAGGAAACCAACAAACAAGTATTTGAGCTTGCTGGACAGCTCCAGGATCTTGAAAAGGTTTTGAAGAACCAAAAAACTCGTGGAAACCTAGGAGAAATGGGTCTTGAATTGATTCTTTCAAATATTCTCTCACCTACTAACTACCAAATGCAGTACGGATTCAAGGATGGAAACTACCGTCGTATTGTTGACGAGACTGATGATGCAAAACGTGAGGAACTTGAGAAAGAGTTTAAAAAAGA
This sequence comes from bacterium, assembly GCA_030427445.1. Lineage (GTDB taxonomy): Bacteria > Patescibacteriota > Saccharimonadia > Saccharimonadales > SZUA-47 > JAUIBQ01. The sequence continues at coordinate 670 of JAUIBQ010000040.1, forward strand.
TCTCAAAAAACGAATTGATGAGACGGCTCAGTATATTCGTCCAGACGAAGGAACGCTTCCCTTCGCGTTTATGTTCATCCCGGCTGAAGGAATATATTACGACCTTCTCGTTAATGAAGTGGGTGCTGTTAAAGCAAACACACGAAACCTTATCGACTACGCATACAATGACAAAAAGGTAATTATCGTCTCTCCAACTACGTTTAGTGCTTACCTTCAATCAGTATTGTATGGATTCAAAGCGTTTAAGATTGAGAAATCAGCAGTCGAGATCCAGAAGAATGTTCAACTACTAGGACGCCACCTGAAAGCGTACAACGAGGTATTTAACAAAATTGGAAACACCCTAGGGACAACAGTGAATCATTACAACAAAGCCTCGAATGAGTTTAAGAAAATTGATAAGGATATCACGAAGATCACTGGAGCATCTCCTGAGCTTGAAATTGACTCACTGGCAGGACCTCAACAAGATTAACACCATAACCTGGTGTTTTTTGTATTTTATGGTATACATAATTTAAATGTTTAACTAAAATTTTATAGTCATGAAGAAACTTCTTCCTATCCTCCTCACGCTTGCTTTTAGTCTTTCTGTCTCAGCACAGGATTGCTATCAAAAAGTAGCTGTTGAGAAACAGATTCCTGTCAGAGATGCTTTCGGTCATATAGTGTCACACAAGAGTGTAATATCATATGAAAACAGAAAGGTTCCGTGCCATACGGTACGACAACAGAAACAAAGAAGTCGGGTTGGATTTACCCAACAACGAACGGTTCAGGTACAACAACCTGTCTCAAATGTTACTAATCCTCCGATCAACTCTTACGCTCCTGTTAGGACAAACCCTCCAGTGCAACAACGAGTGATATATGTACAGCGACAACCTGTGCAAACTTACACTCCATATCAAACACAGTATAGTCGTAGATATGTGAGGACGAGGTCTAATACGAATGTGAATTTTTCACTGTTTGGTAACGGACTACCCTTCTTCTCTTATGGATATGGTTGGAATAGGCCGTTTGTGAATAACGGGCTTCACATCCCTGAGGTTGCAGCTGCAAACTTTGGAGGTGGTTACCAATACCTTAGCAGCTTTGGAAAGCCGATCTTCACCCGAAGCAGAGGTTTTTGTAGAGGATGGTGGTAACAAGACAACTTTATTAAACAAAAGAGCGAACTTCTTCGCTCTTTTTTTCTTGAAATATTTATTTCATTAGGATACTATTCTCCTCATGGCCCCATCGTCTAACGGCTAGGACACCAGGTTCTCATCCTGGAAATCGGAGTTCGATTCTCCGTGGGGTCACCATCACGAGCGCTAGTTCGAGCGCTCGAGAGCCGTTGTTTTCAACGCTTTCAAAATCTTAAAATTAAGCATCCTCAAGGAATCGGACTAAACTAAAAACACCATTGCGGTGTTTTTAGTTTATATAAATGATAAAATTAAAAGGATGAACCCTATCGAAAAAGAAATTGTAAATATAA
>JAUIBQ010000003.1 GCA_030427445.1 bacterium
CAGGATTTTCGGCAGTTGCATATATTTCAAACGCACGTTTATTCGGGACCTGAATATCGACTTTTTCTTGCGCATCTTGCTCTACCTCTTCTCTAGAACCATCATCCTCTAGAAGTCGATATGGCATTGAAGCATTGTCAGCAAGCGAGTTAAATACCACCCCGAGCATACCTCTAAGAGGGGTCGCTGTCGTTTTTGAAGTACGAGGTTTATTTTCGTAGACAGCGCTTAAAAGATACAGTGAAGAATGTTGGGCACAGGGAAACACTAACGAAGCATCCATTGTTGTTTGAGCGACTGCATATTGAACATCTCTTTTTTGAAGATGACCATATGAAGCATTAAAATAATCCATAGACAGTACTTCATCGGGTTGACTCATTGCTTCTGTTAGTACAATTGCTGTATCTTCAGAGATTACTCTATGTGCATTCCCTACCCAAAGCTGAATATCAAAAACCTCGACGCCTACTTTTATTGCATCGTTTCGTATATAACCTCTTTTGTGAATACCTGTCATATACCCTAAAGGTCCACTAGACCTCGTCCAGCTAAATTACGATTTTTCCTAATCCGGCGTCTTTCTCTTTCCGATGTTCCACCTCGGATGCCAAATCTTTCATTTTTCTCGAGAGCTTCATCTAGGCAAGGTTTTGCTACAATGCACTCCCTACATATTGCTTTTGCTGGGCTATTATCTTCACCCCTTCCTGGGAAAAACAGATTAGGATCTTCGTCCCTACAATTTGCATCTGCTCGCCAATCTTGTTGTATTTCTACTGGTCGTAACATCTCTCCGGAATTATCAGTTGACACAGTCTGCTCCTCCTTCACTTTTTGTTTCCACCAATTACTTTTATTCTACACAGAGAATGAAGACTGGAAAATAATTATAATTACAACGATACTAGCCACTCTGGATGGCAGTCATTTGTGCTATGTCTAGACTGCATATGTTCTTCTTGAATTTTACTAGTAAGCTCACCTACTTCACCTGAACCAATAGTTCTGCCATCTATTTCAAGCACTGGAGAGATATTAGCACTTGTACCGCACGCAAATACTTCGTCTGCCACATACAACTCCGTGAGGTCGACAGTTCGCTCTTCTACTTCTAGGCCCATATCTTTCGCAAGCATGATAACAGTGTTTCTATTAATTCCCTCTAGCAAATCTGAGGCGTTGCTCGGTGTGATTAACTTCCCATGACGCACGACAAATATATTTGCAGCGGAAAGCTCACAGACATGCCCTTGCACGTCTAAGAAAATACAGTCGTCGTATCCACTATCCAGCGCATCCTGTTTAGCAAGAACAGAGTTGACGTATGCACCGTTTACTTTCGCTCGTGACGGGATTGAGTTATCTGGGATACGCCTCCATAGGCTTGTTTTGAGTCGACAGCCTTCCGGAGACAATATCGGAACTGCATCGTAGATGAACATACTAAGCGTGTGTTTTAGACCACGGACTTTTGTACCAGCTATTTGCTCATCGACGTGTACAGTTGCACGAACATAGATATCATCCTCAACATCATTTGATGCTAAAAGCTCTTTCACGACATCTAGAAACGAAGCGTAATCCCACTTTTCTACAAAAGTATTTATCCCAATAATTTTTGATGAATTAACTAAGCGTTTGTAGTGGTCCTGCAAGCGAAATGCTAACTTTTCGCCATCTCCATTTATATGTACCGGGAACACTGTATAGACACTCAGGCCGTATAGCACTGCAGAACTCGCAACACTCAATTTCGCTTTATCAGCATCTACAATTTTCCCATCAAAATACACGTTTTTATACATTGTTGCCATGTCTACCTTAAAATTGTTTTAGAAAATTTGTATCAAAAGTAGTAGTCAGAGACTGCTTACGTCGCCAACGACTCTCAGCGAGTTGGAGTAACTTTTCTACAAGCTCAATACTCGAAATACCGCTTGCCGCCCAGTTATGCCTGTACAAACTACCCGGTAAAGGATTAATTTCATTAAAGTAAACAATCCCTGCCTTGGTATCAACGAGCATATCAATACGAGCAATACCTTCACATCCCAGTGCACGGTAAACCGTAACACCCACTTCCTGTGCAGAAGCGATAAGCTTTTCAGGTAATACTGCGGGGATCTTACTGTAGCCTTGGGCGCCGGTTTTTGCGCCCATTTTTTTGCCACTCTTACCTTGATTAAGGTACTTTGTATCAAAATCAAACACACCGTCTTCCTTAGATAACGGTTGCTCTACACTACCGAGGGTTAACGATTCGTCCGCATTACCCACAATAGGTAGGGTTACTTCGACGAGATTCTGCACCGCTTCTTCTACTAGAACTTTGTCATCGTAACGAAGCGCTACTTCAATTGCGTTTATTAATTCTCGCTCATTTTCAACCCGTGAAATACCTATGCTTGAGCCTAGTGACGAGGGCTTTACGAACAGTGGGTAAGATAGTTTTTTCTGAATCTCCTTTAGCCACGTGTCGTGATGTTGCGCGTATTCACGTGCTGTAAAAAACTGCATAGTTGGTGTGAGCACCTTATGGGCTTCAGCGAGAAGTTTTGAGGTTACCTTATCCATAGCGATTGCTGATGCTTCCAAACCGCATCCAACGTAAGGTACGTTAGCCATTTCAAGCAACCCCATCAATGACCCATCTTCACCGTACGTGCCGTGAGTAGCTGGAAACACAATATCTATCTTCTGATATTTCTTCCTTCCGGCAAACTGACTAGACTTCACCAACGTTAATCCTTCGCCAAACTGAAGTTGTACCTGCGGTGCTTTATCACAAAAATCGTTAATCTCACCACTTTGATATAACGAAATGTCTTTTAACTTCTCATCCCAAAACCATCGACCACTTTTATCAATATATATTGGCTCTACTTTATAATTTCCAGTGGCTTCTAGTGGCTTAATGACTGCTGAGATTGCTGTGATGATTGATATATCGTGTTCAGCAGAACGACTGCCAAAAATAACCGCTATCTTTTTCATGTTTCAATTGTAGCATACAATTATTGATGGTTAATTGTATGCTAAGCATAATGAGTTCTTGAAAGGTCGGCCGCACACCCATCACAATGTCCTGCCTGAGTTGGGTTATCGCTGATGGCATTAAAAGCTCTTTGCATATCTACGACGTTATTAACTTCTTTCATCACGCAATTATCTACTGCGCAATGGCCCGCAAAAGACGAAGAATTATCATAGCGTTCCGAGCTAGGTTCTACTAGTCCGAAACTATGTCCTATTTCATGAACTGTAGTGGCAAATAATTGCTCTGGACTAAGCCTGTAGCTTGAGACAATGACCTGGCCTTGGCCAGTTTTAGACATGCCAAATAGAAAATTAACACTTCTGTGTCCTAAATCTTCCCCTGTTGCCACAATCGATAAAGCACCATTTTGCCAAGATTTAAGACCGTCGATAATATTTGCATCAACTTGAGTCGTCTTTCCTAGCTTAGGGTAGTGGTCCACTTCTATCCATTTATCACAAACCAGACCACCTACGCCTGGCAAAACTAAGCTTGACGCTCTTACAGCAAGCTCTATTGCATCCACATAATCTTCTGGTAACTGAGAATCCCTGAACAAAAGTGTGTTCATATCTATATATTATAACATATATAAATCATATTTGTCAATGGTAGTTATCTGTCCAGTCATTTTGCATGAGGACAAGATCCCCGACTGCTAACCGATGCTCAAGACCTTCGTAATAACTCTTAGGGTTTAACTCAACTGACAGATCTCCTTTAAATCCTGCTTCAATAAGTGATTTTTCAATTATGCTCCGAACTGAATTATCCATAAGTACCACCTTATCTGGTTTAGCTTTCGTTATAAGCTGGCCTATTTCTTCGTGGACACTCTGAGTCTTGTCTCCTTGCTCGACCAGGCCAGGTGTAACATACGTTTTACGCTCTGCAGGAAGAACTTCAAGTAATCGTAAACCTGCACGTACACCTTCAAGGTTACCGTTATATGTATCATCAATAACCCAAGCACCACTGATAAGTCTAGGTTGCATGCGATGTTCGTGTGGGGTTACACCCTTTAGAGCTTCTCTAATATCATCCCAGCCCATACTCGCAATCTCGTTAGCTAAGACAGAACTAAGCACCGCAACAGACACTAGGTGCTCGCCAATTAGACCCATTTGAAGTGTCTGTTTCTGCGCTCCTTTAGATATCGTAAATACGGTACCTTCAAGTGAGACAGAGATTGAATCTATCTTCCAACCCAGAACTTCCTCGTCTGTGTATTTGTTCGATTCAATCTCAAGCATGTCTGCAACGAACTGACTAGCATAAATATTTTCACTTTTTACAAACTCTTGAATGCTCTTCAAGTCTTCTTTTAACAACTTTTCCGACTTGTAACTATCTAAGTGATTTGGAGCATATCCAGTTAGAATCGCAATATCTGGGCTCACCAACCTAGATATACTAGAGATATCGCCAGGCTTAAACTCACCAAACTCTACAATCAAAAAATCATCGCTATTTTTAACGGTGTTAAGTATCCACCTCGCATGACTCACGAGGACATTTTGATTCCCCGGAGTTGCAGATACAGGATGTTTGTACGACAGAATTGTGGTCAAAATCTCTTTCGTGGTTGTCTTGCCATAGCTTCCAAGGATAGCGATTTTCTTTGCTCTTGAATTTTTAAATCTTTCTGTAGCTCTCAGAATAAGACGCTTCCTGCCGAAGTGGTTGAGTGCATGACCTACTGTCAAAGCTGCAACGGTTATTGCAACCATCGCAAAAGGCACAAGCACAAATACACTCAAACTTAAAACATATAACGATTTTAGGGCTAAAAATCCAATGAGAAGAGCGGCACACAGATAGATGGTGTAGAGAACGGCTACCAGCAGCACAGCTCGCGTGGTGTAGTCCAGACGTTTACGTCTTTGCACATTCAATAAACTCGGCAATCTCCTAAGCCATTTTAATAGTTCCCGAGGCTCATATTCTACTTGTTGAGCCATGTACACTATCATGGTAGGCGATGCTGGGCTATAAAAAGATAGCCAGAACCGAAGCAGTGTAGCCATCATCGCAAAAACGTCCGTATTTCACTAAGTACTTTTTCTGGCTGGTCGACATGCAAGAAATGACCAGCGTCAGGAATTATTTTTAAACGAGACTTTTTAATTGCACTAGCAAAATATTCTCCGTACGCTACTGGTGTTGCCGTATCTTTATCACCGTAGATGAGTATCGTGTCTTGGCGTATAGCTGTCGCTTGACTTCTAATATCTTCAGAAACAATCTTCTCAAAGGTGCTTCGCAAATCTTCTGCGACAAATACATCCGACCCTATTGCCTTGTATGCACGCCTTTTCATTGTTTGTTGCACATGATGAGGCATAAGACGAGCTACTTGCTTAGCAGCCTTAGCAACCAGCCTGAGTGCTAGATTTCGCTTCGATGACGGATTACGCACACCTGAACTAGCCAATAAGACAAGTTTTTCACTCTTGAGTACGCCTCCAGAAGTGCCTTTCATTGCAATAGCGCCTCCGTTTGAATGCCCAATAAATGCATAGACCTCATTGACTTCAATTTTATTTAAAAATTCCCGAACAAACTCAGCATAGCGAGCTAAGTCGAAGGCCTCGCTCGGCTTCTGAGTTCCACCAAATCCCGGTAAATCAATCGATATACACCGGTATTTATCTTTAAGCGCGTCGCTAATAAAATTAAATGTCTCTTTACTGTCGCCCCAGCCATGCAAAAAAACAAGCGCTTCTCCATCTCCAGACGAAGAATAACTCGTCAAAATATCTTGAACAACGACTGTTTTCATCATGCAGTGGTCCAAAAAGTGCCTTTGATTTGCTTCCAGCGTTTTGACTGTCGTACGAGCGAGCTGGCATCTTCGGGATTTTTAAGAAGAAGTTTGACTGCCTCTTCAGCAAACACACCGTTTTGCGAGCCTTTACATAAAATAATAGTTTTATCCGATCGTGCATACGTCGCAAGTAGACTTTCTATAGCCTCAGCTGCTTCTTTGGGAGTGTCGCTGCGCACTACGTTACACCCATTTTTTTCTGCGCTCTTTGCAGTATGCGTGTTAGCTTCCTTGCCGAGCGTAACCACAAGATCAAGCTTCGTTTTATTACAGTACTCACCAATTTCTCTGTGCATTGAAGCGCTCGAACCACCCAACTCGTTCATACTGCCAAGCATGACTATTCGGTGAGTTGCTGGCACAGAATATAAATACTGGATTGCCGCGATGACTGCTTCGGGCGATGAGTTATACGTGTCATCAACCAAAGTAGACCCGTTTTTACCCTCATACTGGCGCATTCTCCCAGGAGGAGACTGAAATGTGATAACACCGTTTTTAACTTGCCCCATGTCTAATCCTTCGTGTTTCGCAATCCATAGTACAGCACCGAGTGCATCGTAGCTATGTTCACCGATGACTTTTAGCTCCTCATGCAGAATACCGTTCTCCGTAATAGACGAGGAATCGTAGTGAAACAGCTCTTTATTTTTTACAAGTTTTAAGTACGCACTATCTACCATCTTTTTGTTTACTAATACAGTGTCCGAGAACTGCTCAACTGCTAATTCTTCTCGAGCAACGGCATCGATCGTTTTAAAGTTCTCCATATGCTCAGGCGCGACGGCGGTCACCACTGCGATATCTGGTTGTAGCCATGCAAACTGCTCGATATCTCCCGGTCTATCTGTCCCAAGCTCCAGAACAAAATAATCAAAGTGATTCTTGGAGAAATAACTCATATATAATGACTTAAGAAGTAGCACCGCCCACGAAAACGGGTTCTTGGCATTCTTTGGTAAATCATATCCAAGCACCGAAACAGCAACACCAAGATTAGTGTTATAGTTGTGTCTCGTCGAGCGAACCGAAACATTTGCTGACTTTAATACATGCGTAATAGCTTTTGTAGTGGACGTTTTACCTATTGAACCGGTTACTACGATGATTTTGGCAGGTGACACACGACGAAGATACTTTTGAGCTAATTTGCGAAGTACTAGTTCAAAAAATCCTGTCATTCTACCCTTCCCTTAGGATGTTTTCGTGTTAATTCGATTCAGGAGATAATCGTTGCTGGACTGCCTGCTGTAGCTCCTGGTATGTGACATCTGTAGTTGGCTCTTCAGGACGTACTACGACTCCATAATTAGAATACTCTTCAACGATAGTTCCGTAGGCGACTTTTGTTATGACGCTATCTTTTGTACGAATCTCCACAGATGCACTCAACGTCCCTTCGCCAGCAGATGCTGGGTCAAGACCTAAGTCAGGGTATCCAGATGCTGTGAGAGCTATATTTAACGCTTCTAGGTAAGGTCTGAGGGAGATGATGACAGGTATTTGTACAACTCCATCTTGTGTTAGAGCGTTATTTGCTTGAACTGTATACGCCTCTTTAAGTTTGCTTAGTACTTCAGCACGAACAGAGGAGTTGAGGTTCGCTATAGGTATAACAGAAACTAGACCACTCGCATACTGTTGTTGGTAGTTTTCAAGATTTTCAGATGGCGTCTCCTGAACTGCCCACTGGTCTATATACTCTCCCAACGACGTGCCTTCAGAAGATTCATAGTCTGTGTATCTTATGTAGTTGCTACCATCGTAATACTGCTGAGCTTCTGTGCTAATCGTTAAATTAAAAGACTGAGCTGGGTTGTTCACTTCGGTCAAATAGTCTACGTGTATCAAACGTTCACCGCTCAAATATATACGCTGCATGTTGATGTCTTGTTGACCACTTGCACCTGATCGACTCGTCTTTACGACGCTCTGCGTACGAAGTGACGTTTCAACTGCAGACCAGAATCGTCGCTCATTAAGCTTTTCTGCCTCATTGTAATCTGTTACATACCAAAATGATCCAAGACCAAGTAGTACGAGCACGGCAAGACTTGTAAAGCCGATCGACCACTTTTTCAGAGATATTGAGGTAAGTTTCTTATAAATTCTTTTAGGTAATTTCTTCATGCCTGTAATTATAACAGTTTACGCACGTCATACTATTTGATTGCTATAATTATGTTCACTGGGGCATTGGCGCAGTTGGCTAGCGCGCTTCCATGGCATGGAAGAGGTCAAGGGTTCAAATCCCTTATGCTCCACCACGCTTATTCTTGGACGGTGACTGTGTCTCCGATTCCGAAACCTAAATCAACAAGCTGATTCATGTTCGCCGGAGAAACTCTCACACAAGCGTGAGAGGGACGAGAAACATCACCTTGATGAATCGCAATCCCGCCATCGAAGAAACGTGCATTACCCATTGATCCAGCAGGTCCACCTAGAGTCTGAGAAGCATAGTCTGGTCCTTCAGTTCTGTACACTTGGTTCGTTCCAACTCTTGTATGAGCTCTACCTTTGTACAGATATCCGTCTTTTTCATAGGTATATATTCGGTCATCTCCATGGGATATTCTTGTCTGCATGACAAGCTCACCGCCGTCGTAAGCCTTCAACGTGTCGTCACTTTTATCGACAATCACCTTGTCTATATCTACATCCTTATCCTCAACCGATATAACAGGTGCTTCCTTCTGAACTCCAAGAGCTGTTAACGTAACACTTCCTGCCAAACAATCAGACTCCCCAAATTCTCTTTGCTGAAACTCAGCAAACCCGAGGAGCGTTCTAGGGCCTATGATACCGTTTGCATTTCCGACATTTACCCCATTGCTGTTAAGTGCTTCCTGGACAGCTATCGCTTCAGTTCCATTATCTAGTAATAAGTCACCGTCAGAACCTGGGAGAACATCTGCAGCCCAAGTAGTTAGGCGTATTTCTTCACAAGCCTCAGTAGCATTTACAGATGCCGATTGCTCGACCTTAAGCTGGTCACTTTCACCAGCAAATGCATCGATCCCTTGCGCTTTTTCAGCTGCTAGTTGCGTAATTGCCCCTGCGTAGCCACATATCCTTGTGTTTGCATCTAGAGCACCGATAACTTTCAAATCTTGTTGTGCACGATAGACATGCTCTTGTTCGTACTGAGAGCTTACTTTACCGTCAACTGTGATGCCTGGGTATCCTGCATCGACAAGCTCTTGTTCACTTGCTCGACTCACATTTTGCCCAACCTCAAACACTTCACATCCTTCAGGAAGAATTTTCGATGCATCATATTCGGCACCCACGTCTGAAGCGGCCATGCCATATGTAGCAGATGCTACTGCAGCCATTGTTGCTAGTTTGTTGAAATTTTTCAAAATAAACTCCTGCCTATTATCTCTATATATTATCATACTATTTATATTTTGTCAATATGCTTGAGCTATAAAATAACCCCTGTTCTCACAGAGGTTATCTCGGGTGTGCCCACCCAGGCTCACGGGCTGTTTTTTGTGTTGTTGTGTTTATTTTAAGCGGGGAGCCTGATACACCCGATTACATCTACTACTATCGCTTATGCTTAGTAGAATGTCAAGATTCCTACAGTTTCAAGGATTTAGCCCTGCTAAGATATATGCAATGAATAAAAATCCGAATTTCTTAGCTGGCCGAGCAGTTGCATCTGTTGTTATACGGCGCTACGCTGGAAGTTTTACAATTCTTTTCGTCTCAATTAGTTTTGTAGGACTTGTAGTCACACTACTACTAGCCACAATCTTCTCAGAGTGGTGGGCATTACTGATGGTGCTGTTTGTCCCACTACTAAGTATAAGTGGGCTACTTTACGTGGTCGTACGATTCATCTCATCGCGCACAGCACCAAGAACACTAAGCAAGTCCGAACGAAAACAAACGCAAGAGTTTGTGAATGATGTACAGTACACCTACATTACTGCAAGAGCTATCAAAAGTTCGCCCACTGGAATTGGGCTTGCAGCTGCACTTGCGTATCTCACTGGTGGGAGGAATAAAGCTGTCAGATCCGTGATGAGTCCGATTGAGAGTTCAAAAGGATTGAAAGAGAAGTTTGCAGACTTAGTAGAGCTTTTCTCACAGTAGGGGCAGAACTGAAGGTGGGACCAGCTCAGCGACAGAAAGTCCCTGCTCATGTCGAGTCCTCACTTCAGTAGAGCTAGTAGTGAGCTGATCCACCTCTAGTATCTGAATATTATTGCCGTGGTCTTGTAGCTCATATCCAGGACGTTCAACAACCAATAATGGCAAGTTTTCACGCAACCAATCCCCTCGCTCCCACTCGTGCATCGTATTTACACTGTCGCTACCGAATATCCATGTAAATGTAGCCTGAGGATTGTCTTCAGCCAGTCTTTCATAAGTAAGAAAGGTCTGTGACATCTCAGTATTTTTTAGTTCGACGTCGCATACCTGAGTTGTCGCCGTTGTGCTGAGACTAGCCAGCAATGCATGTGCGTAAGAGAGACGTTTTTCTACAGAAACTCCTATCTTTTTATCGTACCGTTCTCCACTTGGAAGTAACCAGAGCTCCATATCTCGCTCTACTGCATAGTCTGCGGCTGCTTGAGCAATTGCTTGATGAGCTACAGTAGGTGGATTAAATGCACCACCGTACACGATAACTTCTTTCATAGTGGTTGTCCTTTCTTACTTAGTGTTCTATTGACACTATATATAATGTTTAGTATAGTGTCAATAGAACACTAACTAGGAGAAAGCCATGAATAAAAATTACGCTCCACAACAAGACCACATACGGGTTGCTGCCGCGACACCAGAAGTCAACATAAGTGATGTTGAAACAAACGTCAGTAGAATTAAACAGCTATACGAGCAAGCTGTAGAACAACATGTTACTCTTACTACCTTCCCCGAGATGTCTATCACCGGATATACGATTGGTGATCTAGTAATGCAAACCCAGCTTCTCGAAGATGCGCGCGAAGGTCTCGTTGAGCTCGCTGACCACACGAAAGATAAAAACGGTGCGATGATTGTAGGTCTGCCATTGCAGGTAAGAAATGGGCTGTACAACACCGCTGCCTTGCTTGCCGATGGAGAAGTAAAAGGAATCGTGCCAAAACTACATCTACCTACGTATCGTGAGTTTTATGAGAAACGCTGGTTTAGCGAAGGACCAGAAGAGCTTGAAGAAATTGAGGTTGGCGGTCAAACCACGACATTCGGTGCAAACCAGCTTTTTGAAGTAGCAGGTGCAGTTGTGGGTATAGAGATATGTGAAGATTTGTGGGTAGCGGACCAGAGAAACATACCACTCGTAACAAATGGAGCTGACATCATCGCCAACCCTTCTGCTTCTCCAGAAATCGCGACAAAAGGTGCATACCGTCGTGATCTCGTATCATTAACTGCCGGTAGAATCGCCGCTGGATATATCTACTCTGGAGCTGATCCAAGTGAATCAACAAGTGATATCGTCATGAGTGGTCACGCGCTTGTAAACGAGTTAGGTCGTCCGCTTGCAGAGCGCAAACCGTTCGATTTTAAAGCAGATCGGCTGACCATTGCTGACATTGACCTCGGACATATTCGCTACCAACGAAGATTAGACAGCAACTTCCCTCAAGAAAGAAATTTTGCCACGCAAACGACTGAAGTCACCCGCACACAAGACACACTGCAAAAAACAATTGACCCAGATGTGTTCATCCCGAAAGGCACGAGTGAAGAAGTCGCTGAGCGGCTTGAGGAAATCTTAACTATCCAAGCAGCTGGACTTAAAAAGCGCCTAGAGCACATCGGAGCTGAGCGAGTTATACTAGGCCTCTCAGGCGGGCTTGACTCTACACTTGCCCTACTGGTTGCTCTCAAGACAGCTCAGCTTATGGACAAACAGCCTGGCGACATCATAAAAACGCTTACCATGCCTGGTATGGCCAGTAGCGATCGCACTCAGAGCAACGCAACACGACTTGCCAATAGTCTAGGCATCCCAAACGAAGAAATCCCTATCAGCTTCCTCGCGCAACATCAGCTTGAAGCCATCGGCCACGACACGCAAACACAAGATGTAACGTACGAAAACACGCAAGCGCGACTTCGCACCAGCTTGCTGTTCAACAAGGGAAACAAAGAAAAAGGTATCGTGCTAGGCACGGGTGACTTGAGCGAAATCGCAATCGGCTGGAGCACATACAATGGTGACCATATGTCAGGATACAACGTAAATGGGTCTATACCTAAAACACTCGTGCGACATCTTGTGGCTCATGGTCGAGACACACTCGTCGATAACCAAGTGGCATATGAAATCTTGAGCGACGTACTGGATACGCCTATTTCTCCTGAGCTCACCAATGAAGTTGATGGTAATATCTCTCAGCATACTGAAGATATCATCGGACCTTACGAGCTTCACGATTTCTTCCTCTATTACCAAAATAGATGGGGTGATGCGCCCGCAAAAATTGCTTATCTAGCAAAGGCTGCGTTTGGTGAAAAATACGAAGCTGAGGAAATCGAAAAGTGGCTAGGAGTATTCACGACTCGCTACTACGGTAACCAATGGAAGCGCAACGCAATGCCAGACGGACCAAAAGTCGACACAGTCTCAATGAGCCCAAGGGGCGATTTACGGATGCCGGCAGATGCAACTCTCCCACAAAGCATGCTATAGTGACACTATGTACGAAACCGAGTATGTTCCACCTACAGTAACTGTCGACGGTGTGATATTTCAAATCATTGACGGCGTACTGTATGTCGCATTGATTAAGCGTAGCGCTGAACCGTTTAAGGATAGCTGGGCTCTACCTGGAGGCTACAACGCCGCAGGTGAGACGACGCTTGAAGCACTTGAGCGCATCGTGAAACGTAAAGCTGGTATATCTATCAAAAAACAGACAAAGTTTGCTGAACAGCTATTTACGTTTGACACCGTAGCACGAGATCCACGAGGCCATGCGGTATCAGTAACCTATATGGCTTGCGGGCTCGATATTTCTCCGCAGAACTCGTCAGAGCAAACACAGTTTTTCCCTGTAGATAACTTGCCAAAACTTGCGTATGACCACAAAGATATCATTACGTACGCTCATGAACGACTTATTTCAAAGCTAAGCTACACAAATGTAGTTTACTCATTGTTGCCAGAGAAGTTCACGATGACAGCACTGCAGACAGCCTACGAAGCAGTGTTCCAGCGGGAGCTAGATAAGAGAAACTTCCGGAAGAAGTTTGCACAACTCGACTTAATTAAAGAAACAGACGAGATGTTTAAAGAAGGTGCACACCGCCCTGCTCGGCTTTACACGTTTAAACAAAATACGCTCCAAACGCTTGTCAGGAGCTTTGACTAGCAATTAACTGAGCGAAGGCTTTTCCAGCTGTAACTAATCTTTCACTCTGCTGAAGCTGAGTGATGTCAACTCCAGGATCTTCATCAGGATGCTCACATACCCACATACCTGCGATTAATGCCGCTGTACTGTCAGTATCCCCGCCTTCAGCTATAACTGCATCGATAAGCTCGTTGAATGGCGCACCTCTATTTCTGTCATAAGTCGCATATGCTACTGCTTGCACACACCACGATGCGAAAGACTCTTCAATATCATCATAGACATCATTTCCTAAATCGTGAGAGCGAATAGCCCGTGCAATTTTGCTATGTAGTGTCGATACTTCGTCAAAACGTTTCGTATGAGCTTCAGAAGCATACCAAGCGATATTTGACAGTAGCCTGTCATCATCACCCTTTATCAGTGTACGTAATATATCTGCATGTGTTCTCGCATGAGCCATGCTCTGAAAATTACAGTGTGTGAGAGTTGTTGAATCATACACTGCGTGTAATCCGATATCTCTAGCGTCTGTACTGTTCGGGTTATGCTCATTAAAAATAACTAGTGGAGTCAGCCTCATAAGCGGTCCACAACCCATGGATTCTTCTTCACCTAGCCTAGCAAGATCACGCTTTGACATCGTTTCATCTACTTTTTCAATTGCTCGTTTCGTCGCACCACCCCAACCAGCATCCGACGTATCCATTTCAGTTCGTAGCCTATGTGCAAGATTCATTAAGTTGAAACTTCTCGCAGTTGCAAGACTCTCCATCATCGCAAGTGTGTGCTGGGTGTCATCACTCCACGTGCCGACAGGCATACCTTGAAAATCAGGGAAATCTGGAGAGTGTACATCTGGTGCAATAAGCTCTGAAACCACGCCACCCAATTCCTCTATTTGCTGCTTTGTCTTTGCCTCATACGGTAAACCCTTTGCGTCTGCATATGCAGTTGTTGTTGCCAGATGATCATACTTCATGCTGCCGTCTCCTCTCGAGTTAATGGTGGGCTTAGTTTTAATCTTTCACTAATATCTATGACATTAAGCAGTCGCTTCTCGTTGATATTCGTCCATTGCCCACCATTTGGAGATTGTTCAAGCTTCGGTGCCGTAATCATTCTCTCTTGTTTAACTAAATCTATATCATAAGGGTACACCATCCTCATCCAAGATAAATACTCTCGTACATCATTTGGGTTTTCGGGGTTACGCCTTGTGTACTCGATAATTGAACAGTTTTTCATGTCTTGTGACTTATCGTTATCAAGTGCTACCAACTCTTCAGGAAGCATTCGCTCGATTAAATAACGATTTACAGATATAAATTCACCATGAGCAACAACGAGTACGCTCCCATCAGATACATCTCGGTGATACGTACCAAACGTATCACGTGCTCGCATCTGTACATCCGACAAGCTCTCAGCCCCATTCAACCCAGCGTAGAATGGGTTATTTTCTTGTGCGGTTACTGCAAACGGGAATTTTATTTTCCGTTCATCATACGGCGTCGCACCATACTCACCCCAATCGCGCTCACGAAAGCGATCATCGATATACCAATCTATCTTCGCTAGTCCACAAATATGTAATGCTGTCTCAGAAGCGCGCTGAAATGTAGATGCGTACCTCCTATCAAAATCTTCAATCGGCATGATATTTTCACGAATCCACCTCCCCGCCATCTTTGCTTGCACGATACCCATAACTGAAAGTCGTTGCTCCCAGTCTGGTCGTGCATAGACTTCGTCATGATTTGGATGAATCTCGCCTTCTCGTTCTGCTTTATGTACGAGGTTCGCTTCAGACTCACCATGTCTCACGAATACTAATCTCTCTGGCATACTCATGATTTTTACTCCTTACATCCAATAAAATTTATAATTAGTGTTGACATTACACTAAGTAAGATATACCATATACTTGTTATTGTCAATATGACACTAAGTAATAAGGAGGTTTGTCATGAACAATAGAAAAAACACAGCACTAGGAATCATCGATGCGCAGAGAGGGTTTATGCCTGCTGCTGAAGGTGAGCGACTCGGTTTAGATGGGTTTGGTGAGCTGCCCGTACCAGATGGAGATACCGTGGTCTCCGCCCTTCAACCACTTATTCGTACACTGATGTCTGATGAAACAGCAGTCGTCTTCACCACTCAAGATTGGCACCCAAATGGTACAGCTCACTTCGACGAGCAACCAAACTTTAGAACTACGTGGCCAACTCACTGTGAGCAAGACACCGACGGTGCAAAACTTCATCCCCACCTTGAAGGCGTGACAGCAAATGCCTTTTATAAAGGTGATGAGGTGCTTGCTAGAGGAGAGGATGACACAAGTTATAGCGGATTTAACGCTAGAAGTTTTGAGGACGACACTGCCCTTCCTGAATTCCTGGAGAATAAAGATGTCCGTACGTTAATAGTCGCGGGGCTAGCATTAGATTACTGCGCTAAAGCAACTGCAATCGATTTCAAAACGAAAACGAACATGGACGTCGTGGTACTGACAGATGCGACAAAACCCGTTGCAGAAGAAACTGGCAAACTCGCTGTTGCAGAAATGCTTGAGCTTGGCATCCGATTCATGACCGTCGAAGAAGTCATCCAAGAGCTAGAAATGGAGGGTTGAGATGGAAACGCTAGCTCAACAAAACGAACAAACACCTACGATTAGTACAGGGCTCGACTACTACAAGCCAACAATGAGTCAGGTTCAGTTTCTTAAACACCCAAACGCCGATGTCTCTTTCACCTTAAAAAACAGGGGTAAAAACCGTCTTGCAGATCATGTTGATGTAGATGAGCTGACTACGAGGCTCGGTGAATTTGCACTTGGATGGCAAGATGTCGAAGTTGAATACCTTGCAACTCATGAACGACGGGACGGACAGCCTTTATTTGATGCCTGCTTCCTTGACTACTTGCGAGAAAATCAGCTTCCGCCAGTTGATGTACGCGTCGACGATGAGACGGATGACATCTCAGTAGAAACAACCGGCAAATGGCCACTTGTCACATTTTGGGAAACTGTCGTTATGAGCGAAATTAATGAACTATACTTTGAAGACTACATTGCGAGGAACGGCATAGACAAAGAAGAGCTGTTTGTTGAAGGCAATCGTCGACTAACTGAGAAAATTGAACTTCTAAAATCACGCCCTGATATAAAATTTGCTGAGTTTGGTACACGACGGCGATTTAGCAGAGAGTGGCAGCGACACGTAGTTGAGCGGCTAAAGAACGAGTGTCCAGACAATCTTATCGGTACATCAAATGTAGCATTAGCCCAAGAGTTTGATCTCATGCCTATCGGAACTTACGCTCATGAGATGCCAATGGTCTACGGAGCACTTGCTCAAAATGAAGACTACAGCCCGTTAGCCGGGCATGCATGGATGATGCGCGACTGGGAAGAAGTCTATGGAGACAACCTATCAACTGCACTAACCGATACATACACTGATAACTTTTTCTTCGCTGAATTCACAGAAGAACAAGCAAAGCACTGGGCCGGCCTTCGACATGATTCTGGAGATCCTATCGCATTCGGTGAGAGAGTTATCGACTTTTACCACAGTCAGGGCATTGATCCAACAGAAAAGACAATCGTTTTCAGCGATGGACTTGATATGGAGACAATCCTCGAGATTGCTGATCATTTCAAAGACCAAGTGAACATCATATTCGGCTGGGGCACCACACTGACAAATGATTTAGGCTTAAAACCAAACAACATCGTCATGAAAGCCACAGAAGCTGACGGCACTGGGACGGTGAAACTAAGCAACGAACCCGGTAAACACACTGGGGCCCCTGAAAATGTAGCAAGATATCAGTTAGACGTCGAATATCGTAAACAAGCTCCAAAAAAGAAAGAACGGGTCGCAGTATGAAAGAGAAACTAACTGAGCGACGTGAAGCAATGAGAGAACATTGCCTCGAGATAATCGAACAGTCGTTAGCTGATTTCGACCCGTACGAAACAGAGCGATACAGTGGAGATGCGTCTACTGTTCCTGACGGGCCTTGGAACGTAGGGTCAAAGGAACCAATCTCGCCAAAAATAAAAGACAACTTAAGTGACTATGGGTGCCATTTTGATGATGAGTGTAAGCCAATTCACCCGTGGATAGATGGTCTTTTAAAAACTACTGGAGTGGCTACAGGGACCGGACAATACTGGAACTGGGGGCCAAACTACACAGCTGACCCTATCGTCATCGCTAACTTAGATGATCCGCAGCTATTGCTAATAAAAAGAAGGAATAATCTCAAATGGGCTTTGCCGGGTGGATTTCTCGAACATGGTGATGATGCCGAAATGACAGCTCGAAAGGAAGCAAAACAAGAAAGCGACCTAACTCTTCCAGTGTACGAAGGGCTGGTTGTTTACGATGGGATAGTTGCTGATGAGCGAACAACTGCTCATGCGTGGGCTCACACAACTGCCCTGCTCTGGATATTGGATGAAACTGTTGACGTAGTAGGGGGTGATGATGCTCTCGATGCTCAATGGTTCGATGTCAAGGAGCTCCCTAAACCACTCCATGGCTCTCACCAAAAACTAATTGAATTTGCGCTGCAGGATATAGGACTATGATCGAGCGACTGCCTAATCACCAACAAGCGTTCCTGGCCAATCGCTATCCAGAATTATCTGAACACCCTGATGACTCTGGTGGGCATATGGCCTACCATCGTTTGCTCTTGGCTCATCCTGAGTCTGATGAATCAGTATTCATCAAAGCTCACGACCCATCACTTCTTAGAGAAAAGTGGAGACAAGCGGAGATGTTGGCTTTCCTAGAAAAAGAAGCAAGAGTGTATGAACATCTGAGGGGTCACCAGTTTTCTCGTATTCCTGAGTATATTGAATTTGATGAAAACATACTCGCATTGAGCGGGATGAGTGTCTCAAATGGCTGGTATTGGCGAGCTCCGGCTGATGAACTGATGCAAGCCCACTACGTCCAAGATGTACTTACAGCTCTAGATGAACTCGAGCCACTTACGCCTCATACGCCTGAAGCAGGAGACGAAATCTCCATCGATATTTTCTATAATAACGGATGGGATATCCTCCGCAACACAGACGCAGACGAACTCGTTGAAACAAATATTGCACGCTGGGGCAAGGATCTACACCCAGAGACGGCACCACTGGCTCGGAGTCTCGTTGCGAACATTTCAGACTTCTCATTAAAACGAGCTGGAGTCATACCTACTGCATTCAATCATCATGATGCGCGTCAAGCAAATATCGCTTGGCATCCCGAACACGGAGCTAAAATCGTCGATTGGTCATGGGCAGATGCTGGACTAAGTGGTGGCGACAAAACAATGTTCCTACTCGATCTTCATAAGTCAGATATAGATGTAACACCCTACATTGGTTACATAAATATTGACTATGCGAAGCTGGTGTTAGGCTATTGGCTCGCCCGTAGCAACACCCAGCACATGGAAGGTAACCATCAAGTCCGTATGCAACAATTTATCAGTGCAGTAAAAGCAAGTGAGTTGCTAGCTCAGTTTTAAACTTTTCAAAAATTTAGCAATTTGGTCAAACGGCTTCACTTTTTTATAGTAGACTTCAAATTCTTCTTCTGTCATTTCAGCCATAGTTTTTTCTGAACCATTTGGTTGAAACACCGAGTTCCACCCAAAGTCGCTCTCCCCTCGTGGTGATTCCACTATCACGCCCTTGAGAGATGACTCAAAAACCTTCAATGTTTTTCCGTCATAGTATGCAATAGCTGCTCCAGCAGTCGCGGATTTATCTTCATAATTCTTTACCAAATTACACAATCCTGACGGGCCTAATTCTTCCAAAAAGAATTTTATGAATGGCCCTGGTAATTTACCGAGTGCATGAAAAGTCAGTCTCGTATCCTCAACAATCACAGGAACTTTCAAGTTTCTATATGCTGCCCTGACCTTATGCTCAACGATTTCAGTGAGATCCAAGCTTTGTATCTCATCCACATCAGCTTTCTTGTGTGGGATGTCTATCCCCACCATTTTCGAAAAGTATTTTGCTTTATTAGCATTTCCTGTGACGTAAACTACATTCATACTATCTACAATAACTCTACCACTGATTTGTAGTATTCAGGCAACCTCAAACTGTGCGCAACATCATCTAGCTCAGTGATAGTAGAGTTTTTAAACAAGTGTTGATACGTTTCGGTAAACTTAGGCAACATCGGATACATTGTTCTCTCCACAGAACCAAATAAAAAGTGTACTTTGGTTTGCGTATTATTCAATTCTTCAGCCACTCTTACTATGGAATACTGCTTGAGATCCTCTACTCTGCGTGTACCGAATCTTTTCTTAGAATAATTCTCAACTTCTTTATCTACCAAACTTTCCTTCAAAAAAGGGGAAAGAGAACAAAGGTATATTTCATCCGGCTCGAATTCGCGCGCCGAAAGCAATGCAACTAAAGCACCAAAGGAATTACCTACTAATACATTTCTGTCACTTTTCATAGCCTTATAATTTTTCAGAAACTGACTTACGAATTGTGTGTGCGTTTTATAAGACCAATCGATATCAACTGGTACTACTTTATATCCTTTATCCTCAAGTAATTTTATAAAATGTTTATATTTGTCATGCGTAGCTGTCACACCAGGCCTAAACCCTGTGATTAAAAAGATGGTGGTCATAGTAACTGCAATAGCTGCGCCTCATCGATTACTTCTGTGCCGAGCTTGCGGGCTTTTTCTGCTTTCGAATTCCCTGCCTTAGCTCCCATAACTAAGTACGTCGTACCTTTAGCAACTGATGTCTGAAATGTTCCACCAAGTGCTCGAATTTTATCGGCTGCTTCGTCTCGACTCATCGACTCAAGCGTCCCTGTAATAACGAAACTTTTGCCACTCAACTTTCCGCCGGTATGCTTCACGTCTTCTGGCCACACACCTAGTTTGCGGAATTTAGCGAGCAACGCTTGATTATCATCATCGACAAACCAGCCCAGGATTGACTCGGCGACAATCTCACCCACACCATCGACTGCTTTTAATTCTTCATATGTAGCCACACCTAAGTTATCTAGCTTCTTAAATGTATTTGCCAGATCGATCGCAGTTTGGGTTCCGACGTGTCTGATGCCTAGCCCGTATATAAATCGAGCAAGTGATACTTTCTTTTTGTCAGCAATAGCGTTGACTAAGTTAGTTGCTGAGAGCTCTGCAAATCGCTCTAAACTCATCAACTGCTCAATCGTGAGAGTGTAGATGTCAGCAAAATCTTTTACCAGCTCAGCGTCCACAAGAGCTTCGACATTTTTCTCACCCATTCCATCGATATCAAGCGCACCTTTACTTGCGAAATGTTGCAAACCTCGCTTGAGTAAAATCGGGCCTGTCACACCTTTTACTCGATAGACTGCTTCACCTTCTGGTCTCACAAACTCAAGCTCTGGATACTGACGCTCGAGCTCGGCTTCGTAATTAAATCGTCTTGTACCGTCAGGCCGGAGATCTTTAAAGACAGATTTAACCTGAGGGATAATATCTCCAGCCTTGAAAATAATTACCGTGTCACCGATACGAATGTCTTTACGCTCGATCTCGTCAGCATTGTGCAAGCTCGCATGTTGCACCGTCGTACCGGCGACTTGCACAGGATCAAACACAGCAACAGGCGTTGCAGCGCCAGTTCTCCCAATACTTATCACAATGTCTTTAAGTACAGTTGTCGTCTCCTCAGCTGGGTATTTGTACGCCACTGCTCCACGTGGTGCCTTACCAACAACTCCAAGATTATTCATTAGTGAACGGCTATCGAGTTTTATCACTGCACCATCAGTCTGGTATGGCAGTTGTGAGCGCTTCTCTTCCCAATTATGTAAGAACGACCCCATTTCGCTCATGTCTAATGTCGTTGCCATCGATCCAGTTTTAAACCCGAGGTCTCTAAGTTTTTTGTACTGCGCAGAATTATCCAGATCACTGCCTGCTAACTCATACGCATAAAACGTCAAAGGACGCGCTGCCACAAGTTTTGCATCCAATTGACGCATCGTACCAGCTGCAAGGTTGCGCGGGTTTTTAAATAACTCTTCTCCTGCTTTTTCTCGTTCTTTATTTAGACGCTCAAAATCGTCTTTATGGATAACTATCTCTCCACGTATTTCGAGTGGGTCATCATCACTGATGTGCAGTGGTATTGAATCAATCGTACGAGCATTTTGCGTCACCACTTCTCCCGTCAAGCCATCCCCACGTGTCAAAGCAACAGCCAAGTGCCCATTTTCGTATCTCAGAGCACACGCAAGCCCATCAAGTTTTAAGTCAACAAAAAGCTTCGTTTCATTCACTCGTGCATCTAGCTTCGCTATCCGACTCAGCCATTTCTTGATTTCCTCAATACTAAACACATCGTTTAAGCTGAGCATTCGCTGTGAGTGTTGCATTTTTTCAAACTTATCTAGCGCAACACCAGCCACTCGCTGCGTTGGGGAGTCTGGAGTTATCAGCGAAGGAAATTGCTCTTCTAGCTCTGAAAGCTCATGCTTCAGCGAATCGGCTGTAGATTCGCTCATTGTAGACGTATCGTTCACATGATACTCGTAACGATACTCAGTAATAACTTTTTTAAGTTTATCAATCTTCTGTCTTGCCTCGTGCTCTGTCATAACCTTAGGCCAACAATTCTCGATACAAACTAAACAAATATCCATGCACAAACGGAACGGCCAAAATAGTGCTTAAGAAAAATACCCACGGGGCAAATGCCGGAGCAAAGAAGATTATCGGCACCGTAATGACAAACAAAAGAAATAGTACGATCAAAATCAGCATAATAAACCTAGTTAAAACCACTAATCTTCTATGGCGAACTAACTCTCGAGCTTCTCGCAATGCGTGCAGTGGTGTCATCTCAGGCAATGTCGCTATATAGAGAGCAATCCCAGAGCTACTCATCATATACAGCGAGAGTATTATTAATAGAACCATCATCGTAATCATCAGTATGTGTTCAAATGCTCCAAAAAGTAAGTCACCTGAGATAGCAGCCGTATAGATAAAGTTACCAACGAGACCGGGTAGCGACTGCAGACCAATCACGGCGAGTATTAGAATGAACGGGATCAATGGATACATGCCTCTATAAAACGCATCTTTCATAGTTACATTATTGCCTGCTTGCTGCTGACGATACAGCCAGATTATCGCTAAACTGCCAAGGAGGATCAAAATGGACTGGTACATCTGCGCTAAATCACCACCTGCGTCTGCGCTCGCACCTAGCAGTAGTCCAAATGTCGTTAATGACGTAGTCAAAGCATCGACACTTCCGCCAAAGATATCTTCATACACGAGCTGTAACTCAGTGAAATCAATCGGGCTATTAAGTCCTCGCACTAAAAGAATATTTAGAATTCCGTAGATAAGTGTGAACGTGAACAACGCTCGTCGGTTTGCTTTCATGAGCTGGAGCGACATCCCGATAAGCTCCCACCATGTAGCGATAGATGGTCTGTGAGGTTTTATCGCTTTATGCAGGCGAAAACTTTTATACACTGGCTTTCTACGAAGTTTTGCATCTGCCGAGACTACGTTTGGGTCGCGTACAACTTTCTTTTGATTTTTTGTTTTTTTAGAGGCAGAACTCATAGCTTTCCGCCCATTTCACGCAGTCTAGCAATTCTCTCTTCAGTTGGTGGATGCGTACTGAAAAGTTTTCCGAAATTTTTTGCGCTCAATGGATTTGCGAAGAACAAGTGCGCAGAAGCGCTACTTACCTTTTTAACTCGTGGATTACCTGCAGATATTTTCTGCAATGCACTTGCGAGCCCATCTGGGTATCTGGTCGTCATCGCACCAGTTGCATCAGCTAAAAATTCTCGTTGGCGCGACACCGCTGCTTGGATAACACTTGCTATCAACGGAGCCAAGATAGCAGCAGCTATACCCAAGAAGGCAAACAGTCCTGAGCGATTATCGTTGTCGCGGCTTGAAAATAGCGTAGAGCGGATAAAAATATCTGAAAGTAGCGACACAGCAATGACCAGGCCAAATACCACCATACTCACTCGTATATCATAGTTTTTGACATGTCCGAGCTCGTGCGCCATAACGCCTTCAAGTTCGTTTTTATCAAGTGTATCGAGCAAACCTTGAGTTATCGCAACATGTGCGTGATTCGGATCACGACCAGTTGCAAATGCATTTAGTGCAGTGTCATTGATGACATACACTTTTGGCATCGGTAAACCCATGGTAATTGATAGATTTTCAACCACCCTCCAGAGAGTTGGGTTATCAGATTTCTGAATTTCTTTCGCACCACTAAAACCCAGTGCTGCTTTTGCTGCACCAAAATAGCTAAACAAAGCATAGACTACTGAGCCGATTAATGCTCCGATCGTGATCGACCAGTTGTCCCAGTAGAGTCCAGCGACATATGACAACGCACCTATCAACAGCAAAAACGATACTAACAAAAGTATCGTTTTACGCTTGTTCTGAGCTATTGCTGAGTACACGTTTTTAAGTCCCTTAAAACTTAACGTCGACTGGCTTTTCAGCTACTGCTTGCTCAGCTTCATCAAGCTCGAAGAACTCTCGTGACTTAAAGCCAAGCATGCCCGCAAAGATGACGGTAGGAAATACCTGAAGCTTTGTGTTAAATTCACGAACTGCAGCATTGTAAAATCGTCGTGCTGCTTGAATCTTGTCTTCAGTGTCTACAAGCTCAGCTTGCAACTCTTTAAAGTTCTCATTTGCTTTGAGCTCTGGGTAAGCCTCCGCGACTGCGAAAAGACTTTTTAAAGCCCCACTTAGCATGTTGTCAGCTTCAGCTGTCTCTTGTACGCCTGAAGCATTTGCCATCGCTGCACGTGCCTTAGTAACTTCTTCAAAAGTACCTTTTTCGTGTTTTGCATATCCTTTAACTGTTTCAACCAAGTTCGGTATAAGATCGATTCTTCTTTTAAGTTGAACAGTAATGTCGCTCCACGCTTCATCTACACGGATTTTTGCTTTAACAAGTCCGTTATACACGGCTATAAAGAAGATTGCGAGTACCGCAACCAATCCTAAGATTACATACAATATCATTTATATTCCTCCTCTAACTTATAGTTTAAGTATAGCAAAAGTATCCCCTCACTTACACTATTTTTACAACAAAAACCATGGTCTCTTATCGGCAACTAAATGTCGAAATGGCCGAGTGATTGAGCTAAATGCACCTTACCAACCTCGATTTTATCTTTCATAAAGTCAGTCTTTTCCCATGAGTAACGCCGTATACGTAGAGTCATCTTAGATAGGACATAGCGTAATCGAAGCAATTCGAATCTTTCATCAAAATGTTCTGGCTTATCCGCAATCTGCCAGTAGCCGTCAAGGAAACCTTTTAATCTTTGTGGGTCAAAGAATGTGCTCCAGCACGCAATATCACTAACAGGATCGCCACCAACACACTCATCCCAGTCTATAATCCCAGTAACATCATCGCCATCTGTTAGCAGGTTCCAATCTGCGAAGTCATTATGCACTAATATAGCTTGCTGTACGTCCAATAGAGAATTGCCCGAACCATACAAAGTTGTAACAGATTGTGCTTGCTCGGCGGTAAGTACACCTTCTTTTGTTAAGACTTCAAGATTAAAGGGCAAGCCAGCCCGAACTGCATCGCCGAATGTCTGATGTAATCCAACTAGTTCGCCAAGTTTAGCCCTTTCATTATTAAAAGGACCGAATCCATCAACTTGTACTTGGTGTAGTCGAGCCATCATTTTACCAATTTGTGGTAACAACTTAGCTTCATCATCAGGATGTAGCTCTAACCATTTCTTAATGGCTGTGCCAGATAACTTTTCGATAACTTGAAATGCAAAATCATCTCCACCCTCGTAATCGTGGACTGCTAAAGTGTCATAACTGGGTAGACCAGCCTCTATTGCTTTATTTGCAGCTACTGACTCAGAATGAAAATAACCATTCTTTAAACCTTTAGGATGACAACGAATGATTACTTCTTTACCCGATACAAGTTCGCCTACTCTAACCGAATTTACATTTCCTAGATTAGTTTGAGCTTCTAGGTCCAAAGGTTCAACTCTAGCCAGCTTATCTTCTCTGATTACACCGTTCACAGCAACTACAAGTTCTTCATCTGTAAAATAACGATGTCTGTCAGCCCATATATGACCAGCTTGTTCTGGGTCAACTGCACGGTCTGTCTGCCAATAAAAAATATCTTGTCTATCAGCTATGCCAACGTTGATTTTATCCATGTCAGGTCTAGTCATTGGTTGCTCATCATGAATCTTTGATAGTTTAATAACTATATAAATTACTTATTGGTGCGGATGAGAGGACTTGAACCTCCACGAGAAAATCTCACTACGACCTCAACGTAGCCTGTCTACCAGTTCCAGCACATCCGCATGGAATTGAAAGTCGAAGAGTATTATAGCAACTAAACTCTTCTCATTCCAGTGATTACTATTGATTAAATTCTTTTTCTAGGGTAGAATTACTTGAGTAAAAATGGGTGATTAGCTCAGTTGGCTAGAGCATCTCGTTTACACCGAGAGGGTCGGGGGTTCAAGTCCCTCATCACCCACCAAATAAAACAGTCGATCTAAAAGGTCGACTTTTTTAATTGTGACAAGAGGGGCTTGAATCCGTGAGGGGGATGAGTGCCAGAGAGGCACTCTGAGTAGGAGCGTCACTTGGAAACTCGTTTTCTAAGCCAGCGACGATGCCAAGTCCCTCATCACCCACCAGATAAATAACCGGTCTTCATAAAAGAGACCGGTTTTTTAAATGGTGTGAAAATATAAGAAGTTAAAAGTGCAAATGGCGTGGATTTTATTGCCAAACTGCTAAAATTGCACCCATCACTGAAAGGGCAAAAATATCACCACCAAGCACAATCAACCAGTATTTCAATGACCGTTGCTCGAACTGCGACATCATGAGCTTATTCATGCCCAATAACCCGACCGCGACCATAGCGCCAAACAATGCTCCTTGGTATAGTTCATCAAGAACTAGAACTTTGACAAGCAACCCCATGGCGACTGCAGTTACAAGTGTTGACAGAAACGACAAGCCCATGACCTTGCCCATGCCGTCTTTTGAGCCTTCATCCATCTTCTTTTTACTGAAGCCTATTTCTTTGCCCCATTGGTATGCCAAAACTGGCTTGCTATACCAAATAGCCCCACTCACAAATGCCGCAATTGCAGCTATAAGAACTGCTAAAACATTCAGCTCCCCTAAGTAATCTATAAATACTTGCATAAACTCTTCCTTTTCTTACTGCCTATGTTAAGCAAGAGTATACTGCACATCCACTTTTGTATCTACTAAAAAGCTATTTTCCTCTGGGGAAGAATGAGTGTTGATCAATAATCGTATAGTGTTCTCGTAGTAACGGTTTAAGCGTATCTTGGTGAGTTTGCTGCATGACACCAGGGTTTAACATTGAATAAGGGTCGAATACCTTTTTGATTTTTTTCATTAAAGCTAGCTGCTCTTCACTCATAAATTTCGGCAATTGTGCATTGAGCAGACGACCACTCTTAACCGCACCCGCTATAGTTCCGCGATATTCAGCAACCAAAGAATAATATGCATCAATTAGTTTGAACACTTTTTGCCTATCTCCGAGCTGAGAAACGTTAAACAACGGCACAGCATGCACAACTCCAAGCCCCGCTTGGCCATATAGTATCGCAGGACGACCCGTCACGGTCGCGATCAAATCTTTTGCTTTTAATAGGAAATCAGATAGAGCTCCTACAGGGATGGTCGCTCCTGGGATTACTGGCAATGGCCGCAAATCATTCTCGCTATGCGCTAAAAATAATCCTGCGAGATGACTAGCAGCCTGCCATTGTTCAAAGTTTTCGTCATCTGTTATCACTACATCATCTGTTAATTTCTCTAAGATTTTGTGCATCTTTTTAACATCACGTTTACCCATATTGTCACCTTCGTTATAGGTGATGAACAACGTGATTGCTGGCGTACTGTTTCCAAATGTACTCTTCAAAACACTTGGATTCGTTTTCTTTGCATAGTCGACAACACTTTCGTCTAAGAAGTCTACGCTCAAAGGAGTCTTCTTTAATGAGTTAATTTCATCGACAGCTGCAAAAGCATGTGATGCATCATCGAAAAATGCCACAACCATTTCGCGCTTTGGGTCATGCTGACGTGCAAGTAATGTAGCCTCAGTGACCAGACCAAGCGTACCTTGAGCACCAACAAATAAAGGCGTTAAATCAAATGAGCCATCAGATAATTTAACTTCTGCTATAGAATAACCAGCGAACCCATTTTCAGATGAGCGGATAGATTCTATAAGATCACTGTTCTCTTCTATTAAGCTATCTAATGATCGATATACTTCACCTTCAAATGAAGCTAGACCAAGCTTTTTGTTCAGCTCACGCTTGCTTAACCGACCAGTTTCGATAATCTCACCATTCGCTAAAACAACACGCAACTTATGAGTAAGCTCACTGATAGGGCCATACGCATACGCCTCACCGACTAAATCATTGTTTCCGATAATTCCTCCTACTGTCACGCGCTCGTCGTCGACAGGAAAACTAGGGATATAGCGACCGTGAGTGTACAAGGTTTGCTGCAACTTACCAGCATTTGCGCCAACCTGAACAGTTACATCACCAGATTTCGGGTCAAGCTGGATGATTTTATTCATGTGTGCCGTTGTTGACAAAACAATACCGTCTCCTAACGAAGCACCGGTTTGGTCACGGCCTTTTCCACGAATTGTGATTGGTATGATTTTCCCGCGTTCTGCAAGCTGCCAGCTAAAACGAGCCGTTTTACGTATGTCTTGTTCGTTCCTCGGGTGCGCGACCAATATAGGCTTAACACTAAGGATGCTTTCATCTGTCGAGAAATGCTCTAGGACATCAGGGCTAGTTAGTATTTCTCCAGTTAAATGTTGCTGTAAATAATGTGCAACTTTGTTCATCCCGTTAGAAATCTCCTAGTACTTTTTGTAACATATTTTTCATAATAATGATTATATTCTAAAACCTGTCAATTATCTCTTTTCTTACGGGATTTACGTTTTTTACTCCCCTATTACTTCGAGATTATTTTCTATAGTGTAGCATAAGCACGTTCACTTTACACCTATAGCAGCCAGTTATTCAACTAGTTTTGGCACTTTGTCATTTCTTACTTTCCATTGAGATACAGAGCGATATCGATCACTACTAGAACGCATAGGTGAGTTATCAAAGTCAGTAAATGTCCCTCGAACGACCATCGTAAACCGTGGTTGATAGATGCCAAAAGCTGGTGCTTCGTCACGCCACGCTTGAAGGAATGGCTCGTATTTTACTTTTCTGAGCTCAATGTCGTTTCGTGTTCGTCCAGCTTCGAGTGCTTCATCAGCATCATCGTTACTGAATTCCGAAAGATTCAGTCCGCTTCCTGTTGTTGAATCGACTTGAGAACTATGCCAGTACGCGAACACGTCCGGATCGTAGCCGATAGAAATCCCGTAGAGCAACACATCATAATCATGCCGTGCTATTGCACCTGATTGTATATCAGATTCACTTTGCAAGAAGACATTAACATTAACGCCAACCTCACTCCAATCTTCTTGGATTTGACCTATTACGTCTGAATACTCACCCAGTGACTGTGAGAACAACCGAACTGTCAACTCAACTCCATCTTTTTCACGTATACCGCGCTCGTTTTCTATCCATCCAGCACCTTCCAGAGCTGCCTTAGCAGCCTCTTGATCATAGGTAAGCTGAACTAAGTCAGGGTCGTATGTATCTTGACTACGTAAAAACGGACTATTAACAGGCAATGTGTCAAACCCAAGCGCTTCTCGTGCCTTAGCAACATCTACCGCTTGCACAAGAGCTCTCCGAACCTCTTTAGATGAGAGTTGAGGAGTTGAGTTGTTAAAAAATGCCATCACTGAGCTAGTCAGTGGTGCCGTGACTACAGAAACATCATCTTCAGCGATAATATCCTCTCGTATTGAATCTAAACCGACCATAGACTGAATCGTATCTGCCTTAAATGCATCTATCATCAAGTCTTCATTACGATACGTTCTAATTATCACACTGTCGACCATCGGTTTATCAGAAAAGTACAAATCATTGCGCTGTAGCACAATTCGCTCACTTCGCTTCTCCACATCATTCGTGTTACTCACTGCGACATTTCCAAATATGAACTCACCAGTACCTACAGGGCTGGAAGTATTAAATTCTGTACTTCTTAACTCTTGAGGATCAAAATCAGCTAACACATGCTCGGGGACAACCCCGTTTGTGAGCGAGTAGTGAAACGCGCTATAGATATTTGGTAGCTGGAAACGAACAGTATAGTCGTCTATCTTAGAGACTTTAACCGATCGCCAACTATTATAAAGTGGTGAACGCGCATCAGGATTCTGGATAGTTCTATAGGTAAATATCACGTCATCTGCAGTAAACGGCTCTCCGTCATGCCATTGAACATCACGTCGCAAATCCACTGTGTAGATTTTTTGAGTTGAATCAATCGTATATTTTGTTGCTAATCTTGGTTGAAGTGACCCATCGCCGTTAGTCACAAATAAACTCGCATACAGTAACCTTGAAACAGCAGCATCCACTCCGCTAGTAGCATATAGAGGATTTGAGTTCGTAAAGCTGCCAATCATACCTTCACGATACACTCCTCCGCCGACAGCAGCTGTTTTTAGGTAGTATTGATCAAGAGAAGAAACCTGCCACCACGCTCCTGCGATAAGCAAGCCAACTAAAATAACCCAGCTCATTACGAATCGCCGCACTTTATAGAGTCTGTTTAGCCGCTTAAGAAAATGTACATCGACTGACTGGTCCATTTGTTCACGCGCTTTATCAGCACTTTTTTTCTGACGACGAACGATGCTTCTAATTTTACGCTTTGTTTTTGCTACTTTTTTCACAGACGTGACTTGTTGAGCAGTGGTAATTTGTGACTGAGGTTTCTTTTCAACAGGAGATACATCTCTTTTTTGAGCTTGTACACTACGTTTCTTTCTTGGTTGAAAATCCATGTTGATTTTTTACTCTACACCCCACTATTAAGTCATCATTCGACTAGGCGAAGATTAGCTGCAGCAATATTGATAACGCAAATACTGTAGCTGAGATAATCGTAAGGTTAAAAATAGTTTTGTCAGAACCTCGACGCGTCATGTTCATTTCTGAACTTCCAGTTCCTCCAAGGCCAGCTCCAAGGCCAGCTCCACGTACTTGCACCAAGATTAATATCGTCATAATAACGACGCTGACGATTGTGATTATATTCCAAATACTCATGTATTCCCCTTATTCAGTTTCAAAAATACTCGTTACTACCCA
This sequence comes from bacterium, assembly GCA_030427445.1. Taxonomy (GTDB): domain Bacteria; phylum Patescibacteriota; class Saccharimonadia; order Saccharimonadales; family SZUA-47; genus JAUIBQ01. The sequence continues at coordinate 30,582 of JAUIBQ010000003.1, forward strand.
TTGTACCAAGCCAACGACTAAACCGGTAATTAAAGCAACTCCGAAACCTTCAACTTCAAGTGGACCGTATAAACGTGCAGCAAGCAACACCATAAGCGCATTAATGACTACCATAAAAATACCAACGGTTATCAAAACTGCTGGTAAAGTAAGAAAAACTACCAACGGCCTAATGAATGTATTAACCAAAGCTAAAAATAGACCAGCGAACACTACAGCGCTAAAACGACCTTCAAAGCTAATACTGTCGCTACCGAGTAGCTCAGAAGCGATCCACAATCCAACGCTTGACACAGCCCAACGTGTGGCAAATTTTGCTATTAGTTTTTTCATAATCTGGTGTTTATTATAACAGTTTTGGGATTGATTCGGAGAGGTTTTTTATGCCGTTCTTTGTTATCACCACATTATCTTCAATCCTAATTCCAATTCCTTCATCTGGTAAGTAGATCCCTGGTTCTACTGTGAGTACTGAATTCTCTACAAGCGGCTCGTCGTACAACCCTGCGTCGTGAACGTCGAGCCCGAGAAAATGGGAAAATCCATGAGGATAGCGGTCAATATTCACACCCAATTTTTTAAAGATTCGTTTCGCTTCATTCTCAGTTTTTTCCTGATAGTCTCGCAACTTAATTCCTGGCTTTAACTGGTTCATCGCAAAATCTTGCAGCTCTAAAACTGCCTTGTATAGGTCCTGTTGTCGCTGAGTAGGCTTCCCTATGGTCCAAGTTCGTGAAATATCAGCTGCATAGCCATTGACCTTCGCTCCAACGTCGAGTAACAAGAGCTCATCGCCTATCAGCGCTTCAGAGTTACTGTTATAGTGAATGATACTCGCATTTTTTCCACCAGCTATTATCGGCTCATATGCATGACCTTGACTATTACGACTGAAAAATCCTGCAGTGATTGCATTTTCTACTTCTTTTTCATTATTAAAATCGCCCAACTTTGCTTTAACTTCTTCCAACGTATCAGCCGTGATGTCGATCGCTCGTTGGATCGCTTGTATTTCGACGTTTTGCTTCACTTGGCGAAGTCGCCCAAGTTCTTTTCTGACATCAATAATCTCGTCAGGGCTTGATACAAGTTCTCGTAACTTTGCCTCGAGCATTTTTCTAGCAGGATTTGCGTAAAACCCGTACGGCTCAACTCGCTCTGGAAGCGGGGCGAGATGACAAATAGCAAGATTCTTTTTCTCAGCTTCTTTAACAAAATTCGAAAGCTCACTTACGGCTCCATATGTACCGATACCGCTTATTTTTTTAAAATCAGCGTGGCTCTGTGCACCATCCCATTCTTTTTGGTACTCATTTTGCTCCGGCAACAAAAGTGTCGAGCTATTTTTACTCGTATCGATTATCAATATCGCGTCTGGCGCGTTTAGACCCGTGAGATACCAAAAGTTACTGTCTTGTCGAAACTTGTACGGCAGATCGGCTGATTCTTGAAGTGACACATGCGCTGGTATACAAATCAAAGAGTTTGGGAGCAACGCTGCCAATCTCTCACGATTATTTTTAAAAAAGTTTGAATTAAACATTGCTCCACATTATAAACGAAGTGAATGTTGCTTTAAGTTCTATATTGCACTTTTCTTATGAGCGCGGATGTACTGTTTTAAAATCGCCGCTTTCTTCTCGCCGAGTATTTTCTCAAGGTCAGCAGTACGTGCTTGCATGACACCGCGTACGCTACCAAATTCACGGATGAGTTTTTTACGCGTTGCTACACCTATGCCGGGCACTTCATCGAGCCAACTCGTCGTCTGTCTGTTTCGCTTCAGCGTCGAGTGGTAAGTGACCGCAAACCGATGTGATTCATCACGTACACGCTGTAGTAGCTTCACAACATCTGTATTTTTACCAAGCTCGACAAGGATAAACTCTTCATTCTCAGTGACTCTACTGTCAAATTGCAATTTTTTCGCAATTTGTATGTTAAATGTGACATTTGAAGTTTCTTTATGGATGACGATTTCTTCTTCACGCTTCGCAAGGCCAATCATTGGTGTGTCGTGACCGAGCTCGTTGCGTGCACGGATTGCTGCCTGCAACTGCCCTTTACCTCCATCTATCAAAAATAGATTTGGTTTACCCCACTGTTTTACATTTTTAGGACTAAGCCTGCGAGAAATCACTTCATGCATATGCGCAAAATCGTCATTGCCTTTGATCCGCATCTTGAACTTTCGGTAATCACTTTTCAGCGGCATACCGCTCACAAACACTACCATACTTGCCACATTATCAGTTCCTGACATATGCGATATGTCGTAACCTTCAATTCGCCTCGGTGGACTTTCTAGCCCCAGTAATTCTTGTAAACCTTGTAGCCCCCTATCCTTACTTAAATCCATAAACTCTCTGTCACTAAATATAATTTGTTTCTTCAAGCTGTTTAGTTCATAGAGCTTATTTCGCAAGGCTGCTGCCTTTTCGAAGTCTTGCTCTTTTGCTGCAAGCTTCATTTCTTTTTCAATAGCTCGAACGATTTTTACACGATTTCCGCGTAGATAAGACATTAAGATTCGCAAGTTCTTACGGTACTCTTCTAGACTTGTTTTGCCAGTTGCGATGCCTGGATCAAGTCCAATCTGTTCATAGAGCTTTGAACCCATTGTTGCTTCTTTTTCGCGAGTTGCAAACGGGAAAATTCTCCTGAGTAATCGCAACGCTCTCTTAACCGCATATCCTTGGATGTACGGTCCAAAATACTCAGCACCGTCATCAAGTGGACGACGCGTCATAGTGACGGTCGGGTGTTGACTATTGATGTCTATCCGCACATATTGCAGACTCTTATCATCACGAAGCAAGATGTTGTAAGGAGGCTGATACCGACGTATCATCTCCGCTTCAAGGAATAGTGCATCAATCTCCGTCTCAACCTCTATCCACTCCAAGTCGACGATTTCTTCAACTAAAGCTTCGGTCTTCGGGTCACGTGCACGTGATTTTTGGAAATATTGACGAACACGGTTTCGTAACACCGCTGCTTTACCGACATAAATAATCTCATCCTTGGAGTTTTTATGGAAATACACTCCAGGAGTTTTTGGTAATTCTTTAAGTTTTTCAGCTAGAGCTTTGTTCACTCTACTATTTTATCAATTTAACAAACTTCAAGTTCTACAGTTTTACCAATTGAATCAGGACTAGCCAAAAAACTATTTAAAGCATCTCGTGCTTCACCGCTCATGTTTCTGTAAAAATCTTCTTCTGCGCTCAAAGAATTATTACCAGTAACTCTTCCAATGATCGCTAACGGGTTGTCATTATTGTTTACCACTGTTTCACCAACGTAACAATCCCCCGAAGTAGCTGGTTCATTAGTAGTCTCTCCAGCACCAATACGCAATTCTTGACCACTTAAATCTATATCTATGTCTGGAGCGCTCAAGCTAATATCTTCAGTTCCAAAAGCACCAGTAAATGCATTCCAGTTCCCTTTAGCTACTTCAGTTAGTCCACCTTCTCTAAAATCAGTAATATTTTCTGCACAACCTCTAAAGCCACCTGCAATCGCAGCAAATACTGCAAATGCAGCAACTTTTGTTCCATAACCACCTAGACGCAGTCTTGGGTTCTCGCCACTTTCATTAACATAGTTCTTCACTTTTTGACGACGTGTAGTGTCGTTCTCTGTATAAGACATTATTTAAAACTCCTTGAATTTAGTTCAGTTTATAACTTTTGAGCATTTTTGTCAATACTATTCTAGACTACCATACATCTCTGAAAGATTTTGATAGATTTTGTTCACCATATCTAATCGGTCACGAACTCCATCAGGATTGTTACGCCACGGTGCAAAGCGTCCGTCATTACTTAAGCCGTTGTCATGATGTGGGCCATTTTTTGCCCATTCATATAATTGATAGGCGTGGTCTGCATTTGCTTGCGGATGAAAATTCATTCTCCAGTCTCTAATACCTTCACATGATATATCTCCATTTGGCTGACAATATATTTGAGATGTACCCACAGAACGATCTCCACTCAGATTCCAATTAACGTCTCCTACTGCTCCAGGATGATAATTAGATTCTTTGCCATCGATTGCTGTCTTAATAACTAAGTCATTTCCCCTAAACCCTGCAATATAGTTGTAGCGCATAGCATCCTCAACAGAAATTTGCTCACCTAGAATAACACTCGTACCTCTTTCTTGGGCAATTCTCAGTGCTTCGCCAGGATCAACCACTTGGTAAGGTGCTAGATCATTCTGCATGTTTTGAGCAATTTCGTTTGAAGGTGTCTTCTCATAAGTAGTACCTCCATTAGCAATATTGTCAGCAAAATCCACAGCACTTGCTGCGGCTTTCGATATATCAGTGTCTGGATTTCCTGAACAATATCCTAAACTGAATAATGCCACTCCTCCTACTAAATAATACTTAACTCTCATAGGAGGTATTCGTGCATCTAAAACTGAACGTAATATATCTGCCATATCTTTATATTATAGCATAGATTTGGTTTTTAAGCAATAGTGTTTTGTTATACTAACTCTTTAGTAGCGCAATCTTTACAGATAACATGTAGTTTACGGCGGACATTCGTTGAATTCATGAGATTTGAGGTGTTTTTACCGCATTTTTCGCAACTCGCGATGTCTTTTGATTTATCAGAAAACGCCATCTGCATCCGGTCGTCAAAGACGAATAGCTTGCCCTCCCATAATCCTTCATCGGCATACTTTTCGCCGTATCGGACAATGCCACCATCCATCTGATAGACCTCGTCATAGCCACGATTTTTCATCATGGCACTTAAGATTTCACAGCGTATTCCGCCTGTACAATACGTAACAATCGGCTTATCCTTGTGCTTCGCGATCTCTCCCTCTTCAATATCTTTTATAAAATCGCGAGATGTTTCAGTTTTTGGCACGATGGTGTTTTTGAATTTCCCGATTTGCGCTTCATACATATTCCGTCCATCGTAGAAAATCACATCGTCGCCCTTTTCTTCAACTAATTTATGAAGTTCTTCAGGTTTTAGATGGACACCACCGTTTTCTATACCGTTTTTACCTACTACTATTTCGTCAGATGCATTGAATGCAACGATTTCTGGCTTCACTTTTACCTTAAGCTTCGGGAAATCTTCTACGTCTTTGCTACCGTCACTCCACTTAAAATCAATACCTTTGAAATCATCAGTTTCGTTCATTGCTCTGCAGTAGGCTTTGAGATCTTGCATATCTCCCCCAAGTGTTCCGTTGATACCGTGCGGGCTTATCAAGATACGACCCTTTAGCCCGAGGCGCATGCAGAGCTCTTTCTGCCAGCGCTTTGCCATCTCTGGGTCAGCAATCGGTGTAAATTTATAATAAAGAATAATTTTTTTCATGAATCTAGTTGTTAGCTAGTTAGAGCAGTCTTGGCTGCTCGTAACGATTGTTTCTCGGTTATTACCACACAAGATTATATCACTTTTATCTGATTTCAGCGAGCCCATGATGAGCCACAGCACACATGCGATCACTACCACGAACAGAAGCGCTATCCAACCAGTTTTGCGCTTAATCAACGAACCGTTTTGTGCTTTTTTCAGCAATGTACCTAGCTCTGAAGCCTGTGCACTTTCTTCTGCATATCGTTGGAAGTATGCTTGTTTTTCTTCGTCGGTTTCAAGTGTAAATGGATCTTTATGATAAAAATCATCAGCTATTTCCCGCGCGTACTCAGCCGCAGCTCTTTGCTTCGCCTCTTCACTAACGGGTTTTTCCTGAGCTGTTCTCGCTTGCTCTAGTTTCTCGCGGTGTTTAGCAAGTTCTTTTTCGTCTGGTTTAATGCTATTTCTGATGATTGTCTCATAGCTTCCAGTCCCTTTCCGCCAATATCTCTTTGTCGTCTCAAGTAATGTCTGTTGATCAATTCTTTTTTCATTAAAAGCATCAACCACTCTGACACCATCCACAACGATGTCTTTAGCCTGCACTTTCAACTCTTGCTCGGTCATCTGCTCGAAGCGCTTACGCGTATTCTCTGAACCGTCTATTTTACGTCGTTCGACAAACATATTCAGCCCGCTCAAGTGAACTTCGGCCATCTTTTTGATGCTCCCTTCTTCGTGGAGCCGTTCAGTCGTCTTACGTTTCTCGCTAACTTTCTGTCTTTCCTGCTGCTTTCGTACAAAAACCTGGATACGTTCTTTGTTTGTTTTTTCTATTGGTTTCTCCTCGTTAGTCTGCTTGTCGTTCTTGCTCGCCTCTTTTGGTTCCGGACTTTTTTTACGTAGCTCACTCTTTAGGCGAGTTGTCTCCTCGGCGTGCCGCATAGCTACTTCGCGCACTCTTTCTTCACGATATGCAATCTCATCATGTAGTTTTGCTACATCTTTCTCTAAGTTGTCGATTTTCGGTTGCAGTTTTTTCTCTGTGCGTTTCCTGCCACCACGACGTCCTATGACGTACCCGACTATGCCACCAATCAGCAGATGTTTGGCTCGTTTTCTTCGATACCACGTAGAAGATTCTACTCTGCTAAGTGAATTGTCGTGCGCCGATGAAGCGACAGTATGGTTTGGTGAGTTAGGTGGAATATTCAGGTTAAAATGTTGGCCTCCGTAATTCGGTGGAGGTCCTCCGCCAAGTGGTGGCGGGGTGTTTGGAGGTTGCTGTGGGCTAAAAGGTCCGCTTGGCTGAGTGTGATGTTGATTTTGATTGTTGTTATTCGGCTGCTGAGGAGGCTGTTGATGCACATTGTGGCCACCCATGTGTTGCGCTTGCTGTTGTTGAGTTGGTTGTTGCTGAACCTGCGCAGTAGTCGAGTCATCTTCTTCGTCTACTACTTCTTTATCAGAAGCTACATCGATCGAGGGCTCGCTGAACTCTGTTGCGTACTCGAGATCTTCAAGAGTTTCCTGCTCAGCATTGTCTAACATATCTTCAGTGAGGTCTTCACCACTACCGATATGTCGCTCAACACTTGTCAAGAATGCCGCTGCCGCGAGCTCCCCGGCTTCTTCAGGAGAATCCGGCTCAACTCGCGTTAAATTATCTGCAACATCTTCTTGTCTCGCTTGAGTGACATGCGAAGCAATTTCCCGCGCTTCAGCCTCTGAAATATCTTCTTCAGTCTGGTCATTTTCCACGCCATTTTGCTCTTTTACTTCTTTCGATTCAACAGCATTTTCATTTTTGCTAACTGTATCAAAATGTCCTTTATCTTCTTTTTTCTCGTTTGCATCGTCGAAAAAGCTCTTCTTATCTTGCTCGTCAGTGTCTTTTTGTTTGGGAGCGAAAAAGGACGCTTTTCTGTTTTCCGGGGCCTTCGTGTCTTTCTCGGTAGTCTTTTTTTCGGATTTTTTAGATGATTTCTTGTCACGCGAAGACTCACTCCCGGAAAGGCCTTTTTCGGGATTATGCTTCAATCGTTCATTATCATCTGTCATAGTCTCCACACATTTTAACAAAAAGTTTTTGCTTTACAGAGAAAACTGGTTTATAGTTATGCATCAAGATATATAACGAAGCGTGCAAAAAACCTAGTTGGTCGGGGAACCGTAATGACCAACAACCCTAAACAAAAACAATCCATTAAAAACAAACAACTAGTAACCTGGGAGATTTTGATATGGGTAAGGCTACCGCCGAATCTAACAAAATGACTATTCGCGTGTATTGGGAGCACGCGAAGAAGTACAAAAAACAGCTATTAACCATCTACCCTACGATGGTTGTTGCTCAAGTTGTTGAAGATTTTATCCAGCCAGTACTGATAAGCGGCATCATCACAAACATCGCCCAAGGCAACACTGACGAGCTTCAGCTAAGCGTTGTGTGGCCTATCCTTGTTGTCATAGCGTTCACAGAAATTTTTGGACACCTTCTGTGGAACCGTTTTATCATCCCACTATTCTGGCGCACCCAAGAAATGATCCAGCGCGACCTTGCGATGACTGTATTTAAACACTTGCAAACGATGAGCTATCGGTTTTACTCAGATAGATTCGCGGGAAGCCTGGTAAACCAAGCAAATAAGTTTGTCGGATCATTTGAGCGACTTACTGACGCGTTAACGTGGAATGTCTTTAAATTAATTGTTGCAGCTCTAGCGACATTTGTTATTTTAATGCCAAGAATCCCAGCCGTAGCCATAGCTATACTTGTGATTGCGCTGATTTACATACCACTTGTATGGCAATTCAGAAAAGGCCAACTTCCATACAACAGAAAATGGGCAACTGCTGAGTCTAGACGCACGGGACAGCTCGCAGACACAATCAGCAACATCCTTGCAGTGAAATCCTTCTCTAACTCAACGTTTGAACAGAAACTCATGCAAGATCGAGTGGATGATGTCTTTGGCAGTTCTATGGATACGATGCGATTCACGATGAACCACGAACTACCAATTGGCTTCGTGCAGCGTTCAATCAATGTCATCACGATCGTCATTTCTATATTGCTCGCAATAAATGGAAATGTCGAAGTAGGTACAATTTACCTTGCACTCACCTTCACCATGACAATCATGCGTAAATTATGGGATCTGAACAACACCTTCAGGCAGTTCAACCGTGTGTTTGGTGATGCAAGTGACATGGCAATGATTCTCGCTATCTCTCCTGAAGTAGATGACCATAAAGACACCAAGGATTTTAAAGCAGTAACTGGAGCTATCGGTTTTAGTGGTGTAACGTTTTGGTACCCCGAAAGAACTGAGTCAGAGAGCTTATTTACGGACTTTAACTTAAACATTAAAAGTGGTGAGAAGATTGGCTTAGTCGGCCCATCTGGTGGTGGCAAGACCTCGATTACAAAGCTTCTTCTTCGCTTCATGGACGTACAAAAAGGACAGATATTAATCGACGGGCACAATATCTCTGAAATATCCCAAGACGACCTACGACGTGCTATCTCATATGTACCACAAGAACCTCTACTATTCCATCGCTCAATCCGTGAGAACATTGCATATGGAAAAGATTCTGCAACTGAAAATGACATCATTGAAGCAGCTAAAAAAGCACATGCACTTGAGTTTATTAACGATCTCCCTGACGGCATGGAAACACTTGTAGGTGAGCGTGGAGTAAAGCTTTCTGGTGGTCAGAAACAGCGTATAGCTATCGCGAGATCCATGCTGAAAGACGCACCTATAGTAGTACTGGATGAGGCGACGTCTGCACTTGACTCTGAGAGTGAAGTCGCGATTCAGGATGCTCTCAAAGAGTTAATGAAAAGCAAGACAGCCATTGTCATTGCGCATAGATTAAGCACGATACAAAATATGGACAGGATTATCGTGCTTGATAATGGTGAGATTGTCGAAGAAGGAACGCACAGCCAGCTACTAAAAAATAAAAAAGGCACATACGCCAAGCTCTGGTCACACCAGTCTGGCGGGTTCCTCCAAGATGACTAATAATTATACCTAGTCTTCAACCTCATTAAACCACTCATCAGGCATAGGTATTGTATTTGCACCCACTACATCTCTCTTACGTTGCTCGCCAATAACTCTTTCGTGTCTTTTAAGCTCATCGTCTAAAGCCTGTTGTTCTCTTGGGTCATAGTCAAGAGGCTTCCCCGACATAGTCTTGGAAGCCTCTTCAATAAGTTCTTCTGCTCGCTTAGGTGAGAGCTCGCTCATTACTTTGTTTATTCTGATTTATTGTCAGAGTCGTCTTCTGAAGATTCGTCGGAGTCACCGCCGTTGTTACTTGGGACATCTGCAGCATCCACGTCTTCATCTTCTTCTGGTTCTTCGACTGCTCGTGGTTCTTCAACAACTGCCAGTGTTAGTTCAGATTCTGAAATCATCTCAACACCTTTGGCAACGTCTTTGATGTCCGCTACTGTAAGTGAGTCTCCAGGATTTACAAGTGTTTCAGCAGAAACTTCAAAAGACTCTGGGAGGTCAGCAGGCTTCGCTTTAACTACGACGTGATCGTTTGGTCGTACTAAGAAATTACCTGTCTGCTCAGCTGGTACATCTCCTACGATGTGTACTGGGATTTCAGCTTCGACTTCCCTGTCAGCTCGAACCGCGTGAAATTCTACGTGCATATACGTGTTCTTTGCAGGGTCGACATGAACGTGCTTAATCATAGCGAGACGCTCTTTGCCTTCGATTTTAAGATGTACTGGCTGTCCGTATCCTGCGCTAGCAAATGCTTTTACAAATGGCTGGTATTCGACTTTAACATTCACTGAATCTTTTCCGTGTTGGTAAATAGTTGCAGGGATAAATCCTTCTGCTCGCACGGCTGATACTTTTTTGCCCGTTATTTCTCGTTTTTGTGCTGCTAATTCAATATTAGTCGACATTTTTCTCTCAATCCTATAGCAGACTTGTAATCACATGCTGCTTCTTTAAATAATTACGTTTCGAAAGTGTATTATAACAGATTTTTACGACTCAAAAAAGAGCCTGCCATCGAGAGCATACTCAATAACAGTCTCTTCCGACATCTGACGATTTTTATCTTTCCGTGTAAATCGCACCCCACCTGCTGCTTTATGTTTTAGCGACTCATCTCTAGAACTCCCTGGAACTGGAACAGTATCCATGAGAGATTCACCATACGCTCGCTCGAAAGTCGGGAGTACATCTTGCCAAACTTTATAATCCTCGTATGTACCTACTAATTGAACGTATGCGTGCCCCAAAACCACAGCAAGCTTTTGCTTGTCATCATCTGTAAAAAACGGATATACGCTTAACACATCACTAAAAAGCTGAGATGGATGATCAAGATATTGTTCAGTTATGGCACTCATAATACTAAGATATAAAAAGTAATTATTATATTATAGCACTTTTTTAAGATATTGTCCAGTGAAGCTGTCTTTTACTTTGGTGATTTGCTCTGGCGTTCCTGTTGCAAGAACTTTACCACCTCCTGAGCCACCTTCAGGCCCCATGTCTATGATGTGGTCTGCATTCTTAATCACATCTAAGTTGTGCTCGATAATCACCATGCTGTTGCCACCGTCTACGAGAGCGTGTAAGACCTCGAGGAGACGGTTGACATCATCCATATGGAGTCCTGTTGTCGGCTCATCAAGTACGTAGAGTGTGCGGCCTGTGGAGCGCTTGGAAAGCTCTGTTGCTAGCTTCACTCGTTGTGCTTCTCCACCACTTAAAGTTGTTGCCGATTGACCTAATCGCATGTAACCCAAGCCTACCTGCACGAGCGTTCCTAATTTTCTCTCAATCGAAGGAATTGCATTAAAGAACTCATGCGCCTGCTCAACTGTCATCTCCAAGATGTCAGCGATAGTTTTCCCTTTATAGCGTATCTCCAACGCTTCGCGGTTATAGCGTTTGCCTTTACACACTTCACACTGCACATACACATCCGGCAAAAAGTGCATCTCGATTTTTATAACGCCGTCGCCCTGGCAGTTTTCACACCGACCACCCTTCACATTGAAGCTAAAGCGCCCTGCCTTATAACCACGAATCTTTGCTTCGGGCGTACTTGCAAACAAGTCACGAATCGGTGTAAAGAGACCTACATATGTTGCAGGGTTAGAACGTGGAGTACGACCGATTGGTGATTGATCAATAATAATTACCTTATCAAGGTTATCAATACCCTCAATATCGTCGTGCCGCCCTACAGCTTCGTGAGCACGGTTTAATCGTACATGCAGCTCCTTCGCTAAAATATCATTCACAAGAGTGCTTTTACCCGACCCGCTCACACCACTCACAACAACCATCTTTCCAAGCGGGAACTCAACGTCAATGTTCTTAAGGTTGTGCTCACGTGCGCCTTTGATAACTAAGCTTTTATCATTGCCTTTTCTACGTTTTTTAGGTGTTTTAATCGATTTCTCACCGCGCAAGTATTGGCCAGTGATACTTTCCTTCACTTTCTCGACTTGATCTGGCTTGCCCTGAGCAACGACTTTTCCTCCATGTACTCCAGCTTTCGGTCCGATATCGACGAGGTAATCAGCAGTACGAATAGTGTCCTCGTCGTGTTCGACAACTATTACTGTATTTCCAAGCTCTTTAAGTCGTTTCAACGTCTGGATTAGTCGATCATTATCTCGCTGGTGAAGGCCGATCGATGGCTCGTCTAATACGTAAAGCACGCCCTCAAGCCCTGATCCGATCTGCGTCGCGAGGCGGATACGCTGCGCTTCACCACCACTGAGCGTACTTGCGCTACGAGCAAGCGTGAGGTAGCCAAGGCCGACTTGGTCTAAGAATCGCAAGCGGTCTTTAATCTCTTTCATGATTTGTTTCGCGATATCCATTTCTTGCTCAGAAAGTTTTAATGAATCAAAAAACGCAACAGCATCTGCAACTGGACGCTCACAGACAGACATGATTGATTCACCATGCACTGTCACTGCTAACACTTCTGGCTTAAGGCGTTGACCCTTACAAACATGGCATGGGCGCTCGACCATAAATCGCTCAATCTCCCGTCGCATAAAGTCACTGTCAGTCTCTTTGTGACGACGCTCCAAGTTAGGTATGACTCCTTCATACGTTGTGTCAAAATGTCGACCACTCCCTAATGACACCGAATATTTCTCTCGTCCAGTTCCATACAGGATTTTTTCTAGCTGTGATTCTTCAAGCTCACTTGTCGGGCTCTGCAATGAGAAGTTATATCGCTCAGCGACAGCCGCCATTTTCTTCATATTCCATGCATCTGGCGCCATTCGGTTATACGGACGGATTGCACCCTCAGCAATCGTGAGCTTACCGTTTGGCAATACTAATTCAGGGTCGACTTCAAGTCGATTTCCCAACCCCGTACATGTGGGACATGCTCCATGAGGTGAGTTGAAGCTGAACGTTCGCGGCTCCATCTCAGGCGCATTAAAATCAGGATACTCAGGATTGTAGTAGCGCTGTGAAAACCGATGTACTTCACCATCGTCTTCAACATCAACCACGACCAACTGTCCGTCGGCAAGACCTAAAGCATTCTCCACTGCCTGGAAAATACGACTCTTCTGCTTCTCATCATTCACGACACGGTCAACAACTATCTCAATGGTGTGTTTGTACTTTTTATCTAGCTCTGGGAACTCATCAAGTGCGTAAATCACGCCGTCCACACGGACTCGAGCATAGCCCTGACGCTGGTACAGTTCCGGCACATGTGCATGCTCACCCTTTTTATCAACGATTACTGGCGCTAAAATCATCAATCTGTGCCCTTCTGGCAAACTTTCGACTCCCTTGGCGATATCCTCAATCGTCATTTCCTGAATCGGCTCGCCATCGGGCCCATGAGCAATACCAATACGCGCATAGAGCAAACGTAAATAATCATAAATTTCTGTCACAGTCGCTACTGTCGAGCGAGGGTTACGGCTCGTAGACTTTTGGTCTATAGATATCGCCGGGCTCAAGCCTTCGATGTAGTCGACATCTGGCTTTTCCATAAGCCCTAAGAACTGTCGAGCATACGCGCTCAAACTCTCAACATACCGTCGCTGGCCTTCAGCATAAATCGTGTCAAAAGCAAGCGAAGATTTACCTGATCCGCTCAACCCAGTAATAACTACAAGTGAGTTTCTCGGGATTTCAATATCTATGTTTTTCAGGTTGTGCTCTCGAGCACCCTGTACTTTTATCACCTCTGACATCGTCTATCTAGTATAGAGCCCTGAGACTCCCAAGGTCAACTATCGCTACCTACGATTCGTGAGAGATATCAATCTCTCCTGATTTGAAGTCGCAGGTGGGATCAATTAAATGTGCAAAAAATTGCTTTCTGACAAATTCTAGCACTCCTATGTCGAAACTCTGCTTACTTGGGTCATGTAAGTATACGCTTGCGATAGGGATAGATTTTTCGATACCGATATTTTCTGCATCTTTTTCGATGCCCATTGAGTTGATCTCCGGATACCCCTCTAACATTATAGTATTAACTTCATCGGTCACAATATCAAGTGCTGTAACAGATTGTTCATCCGTAAGATGCGTTAACTGAGTTAAAACGACTACCTTGTGTTTGTCTTCTTTATCTTTGACTGGATCAACTATTTTAACATCGTCAAATTTGTGAGACATTTCGCCAACGGTACATCTACCTATCTCTCCCGCCATACGTTTCCCAATCCTTGTCGGCATATCATCGCCACCAATTGCACCGATTGGTCTGTAGTTAGGGTCTTCATTTGTTATGAAACTAATAATTTCAGGTGGCGCATTTTGGATACCACCCTTGACCATGGAGCGGGCATAGTGCACGTATCGTAGGTCTGTGGTTGGACGAATTAAAATTGGTATAGCTCGTTGAGCTTGCTGTGTTTCATCATCAGTAACCCATCCACCTATCAAACCCAATTTCTTGACGAGCAATCGGTTGACGCCGCTTACTGCGTCACTTATGGCACTAGGTTCAACTGCAACCATCGGAGTTGCGACCTCAACACTTATATTTTTTCCCATTATTGTGGGCGATTATACTATTTTTATGCTTTTTTATCAATTAGAAGGTATTTCATGTATGCCTAATGGCTGGAAAACAGTCGGTGCCATTGGTAGTAGAGGTCGACTAATTACAGTATCTTCATTTCTAGATTTCTCGTCTACTCTAAACACTGGTAGCCTAAAGGCAACATCTTCAAACCCAATCTCCGGTGCACCAGGCAAGCGTCTTGCGAAAATACTATTAATTATATCTATGTCTTGCTCGATGATCTCATCTGCTGGATGAGTTTCTTTACTGACTGAGAGCTCTATCAGTCCAGTACCTGCTGTGTCATCAAATATTCTGTTCCTGAGTGGTGCTACAAGTTCTAACTTTCTTGGGTCTTTTCCAGCTTGAAGGTCATGAAAGTCTGCCTGTATTTCTTTCTTCTTTTGTCGAAACGCTTCTTTACGGCCACGAGGTGTAAGTTTTGTATTTCTTCTACTACCATTACCGTCCATGAAGCAATCGAAAAGATTTGCCATCATATTAGGTGTCAGATATTGCAACATCAGAGCATCTGATGTCACAGCTTCACCGAACTGTTGATTAGCATCCTTATAACCCATCCTACTCACATATTCTGCAATAGGATGATGCCCTGGCTTAGCACCACTAGATCTGACCCGTGGCAATACTAAACGTCCAAGTGCTATCTGGACATCTTGTGTTCTTCTGAGTCGTTCATTGTACTCCTGTCTGTCCTCTCGATTCGCTGAACGATGCATCCCATCACGTGCTCGTTTTTCATGTCCTTTTTGAAAACCTAAACTTGAAGCCATCTGCGACACCCCTTTTTGTTTTATCTCTACTTGCTTATAAGATACTGCTAACCTCATTAGAATACAAGCATAAGGACTGTGATATTTATCATGTGCGCTATAATAAAGCGCATGGATAAAAGACCTGAGCAAACTAAGTCTAAAGACGCGAAGATACGAGAGCGGAATAACCCTTTGTGGAAAGTTGTTTTAACGGACGCAGCAGGTGTTGGCTGCCTACTGTTGGTTCCGTTTCTTGGACCACTTCCTGGACCAGGTGGCATACCACTTCTTCTTGCAGGCTTCGGTTTTCTAGCAGTTAACCACGATTGGGCTGACTCAGCCGTCGACTATGTTAAAGAGCGTTCAGAGAGCTTACGAAATGTGATATTTCCGGATGTGAAGTGGATACAATGGTTATGGGACATTTTCTGCGTGCTACTGCTTGTGGGCGGAACTTTCATGAACCTGCAAGTTGAGCATTGGTTCTGGAAGGGCATTAGCTATGGAGTCATGGCCGGATCAACAACACTATTTTTAATGAATCGTCACCGTATAGACTGGCTTGATAAACAACTTCGTCGTACAGGTAAAAAATAATCGTTTACAATAGTATTGACTTTTTACATACTTTGTGGTATCATGAAATTATAGGGATTTACTAATAGTTAACTTTTATCACAGGTGGAGGGCTGCTGGTTCTAAGAGAGGTGGTTGTCTACCAATGTGGCAATTTATTATTTCTGGCTATGTGCCGGGGACAGATTTTCAAGTAACGTTTGAAGCATGGACATTTTTTGTAACTGTTCTATGCTCCGCTGTATTACTATTTTTCATACTTCGATTTTCTGTATATGGCTCGATATCTTTTGTAGCTAACCACGACTTCACGACGCCTAACATATCTCAGCCACTTAACACACTAAAATCAGACATTACTACATTGGCTAAAAAAGCCGACAAGAAACTTAAGAAAATTTATTCTGATAGCGACTATTTACGAGTTATCACTCGGCTCTGGTAGTATCGACTCTGCATACAGCTGAAGCTCAGTTAATAAGTATTCTTGGTCTGGAGTAGCGGTTTTTGCGAGTTCTTGGAGGCGTTTAGAAAAACGAGCTACTTTACTATTGGCACCACCCTTATAAAACACCGCTTGTTTATATCCTTCCCACCATTCTCGTTGTTCAGGACTTAGTTTTTCTGGGAAATTCCTAGCGATGTAGAATGGTATGAGCTCTCTAACTTTCTTTGTTTTTACTTCATTCATAACTTTCGCTATATTATCAATGTTTGAACGCACGAGCTCCAGCTCCTGTTGAGCACGACCATCATAAAATCCACCATCATAGATTTGCTCATCCGCATTCTCGCTCAACTCGAAACGTTGTTGCTGCTCGTTTTCAATGATGTCCAATGCTTTTTGACACTTATCCAAAAACTCTTTGTTTTTTAGAAGTGTATTTGCTCTCTTCACTATTTCTTGAGTATGTATCGACAGCCTTTCCTGTGAAGCCACGTCAACAACTCCGAGTGGAGCGACTGCCGGACATTTATTCGCCATCATTGTCTTAAGCGGTGCTGTCTCGATGTTTTCGTCAAAACGAGCCTGCCAGTGCTTTACTAGCTCATCGACTGATTTCCTCATCCACTTTTCTGGATCTTCACGCAGGTTAAACACGATAAATCCATCTCGACGCGGATGCTTAAATAAACTTACAACAGGGTTAGTCTTCAAAAACTCGCTTGAATACTTACCAGATGTATACACGAAAGGCTCAGGCTTCTCCGCAAGTTCAATGACTTTACTTTTCTGCCTCATCTGCAATAAATACTGGAACATCTGAGGTTGTGCTTCTTTCGCTTTTTGAGCTAAAGAAATCAACGCTTGTACATCACTAAGCGCGTCGTGAGCGTTTTCATGCAATAGTCCGTTTTCTTTCGCCATTAACTCTAGCTTGACTGTTGGCTTGCCATTCAGATCAGGCCATTTGATACCATCAGGTCTTAAAGCTCGCATCATACGCATGACATCGAGCAGATCCCAACGACTTTTTCCATCTTTCCATTGCCACTGATACGGATCAAATAAGTCTCGGTACATTAACCGACGCATAAACTCATCGTCAAATCGCACGGAATTATAACCAAGCATAATCGTGTCTGGCGTCGCGACGTTTTTTTGCACATACTCTGCAAGTTCTGCTTCTGTGATGCCTTCGCTTAAGGCTTTTTGCGGAGTGATACCATGCACCAACACTGCATCAGGTTCAGGTAATACATCGTCGGCAATTTTAACTAAGATATTATCTGGCTCTCCGATAGGCTGCAAGTGCTCATCAGTTCTCTGGCCGGCAAACTGCATAATCCGCCCGTTTCGCGGACTTCCACTACTTGTTTCCAGATCGTAAAAGTAAAAACTAACTGCCATATAACAGTTAGTTTACCATTTAGTGACTGCGATTCATGTTACTCTGCTTCAGCTACAGGAGATTCTAGAGCTTCTAGCTGGTCTGCTAATGCCCTTAAATCGTCAGCGCTTGAAGCTTTCACGTAAAAATCAGTAATCGCTCCTCCCATTGTATTAGGGAATGCACTTCTTATGTGAGCTTGGAAAGGATCAAGTACCTCTACTCTACCAAAAATTCTGTTTCTGCCGTCAAGCCCAGCAGCTTCTATAGCACGCTTTACTTTTGCAATCTCTGCTTGAGTTTGAGCTTCTTGCTCTAAAGCCACCCCTAGGATTACTCTCCGTCCACTGGCGTTTACACAATCTTCATCAGAAGGGTATGTATTTTTTTCATCATATGGCTTAGAAATCTTTTTGGGAAGATATTCTTTACGTAGCAGTGCATCAATTTTAGTGGTTTGTTGTTTATTTAAATCAGGTTCATAAAACCTAGGAAGAATTCCATCAGGGTATTCAATTATTGACTCGCTTATAAAGTCAGTACTATCAACTTGGGTATCGACTCGCCTCGGCAATCGAGGAATTCCGACAGAAGGTACTGTGCTCATCCAATCCCACGTTGGGTAACCATCTTCGATGTGAGCTAAATCACTTCTAGTAGTTGGTTCCGGAAAGCCGTATTGTTCTAATAATTCAGCATCTCTTCTTCGTTCTTCTTCAAATCCACTAGGCATGAATGGTATTTCATGTTCAGGTGTATTTTTTTCGCCAAATGCTCCAGCCATTTATTAATCTCCTAATAAATAATTTTATGGGACATATTATACATTATTTACTATTTTTATGCAATTTTATATATGTTTCAATGTCAAATTTTCTTTTAAGCCCGCTGTAGTTCATGTAGCGGATTTTGCCGAAGACTTCACGTTCTGTCCATGGACGATCGTGTACTCCGCATACCGACCACATGATACCCACGTACCCGTTTGGATCCCCGCCATCAAGATGATACTTGTCATTTAACTCGACTAAAATATCGACTGCTGTCTGCGCATCTGGAGTCCATTCTTTCACCTTCTTTGCCCAATACATCCTCATATAACCGTGTATTTTACCCGTACTCGTCATTTGTCGCTGAGCCGCGTTCCATGCCTCGTCATGTGTCTCTGCATTTTGCAATTCTTCTTTTGAATACTGATGCTCTCGCTTATCAGCATCGTGCTCACGAATAGTTTCCTGAGCCCAATCGTGAGCTCCACTAACAAGCAAGTAGTCGTCTTTGTAATAACAAAAATTGTCTGACAGTTCTTTCCTGACAATCATTTCTTCCAGCAAGACAGCCGCACTAGCTACCTTTTTATTCGAAAACGAATTAGCTTGGGGCATCTTTTTAGACTCCAGCAAATGCAAGCTAGCACCTGCTCCGTTTACGACTGCTTGCAACTCTAGCGCTACGCGTAGACTCGACAACTGACCGAAATGAAGATATGGGCTTAAGCCAGAAAGTGCATCTTTTGTTGGATCATTTCTGTCGTGTGCATATACTTCAAGCTTGTTATGAATGAAGTCGGCTAGTTTTTTTCGAGCAGCATGCTCACCTGGCTTGAAATCATATGAAATCCCAGTCGACACCAATTTATCTAAAATCGCATCAATATCCTTCTGCTGACTCCTTATCGAAGATGTCTTGCCTTTGAAATCATGAGGATGCTTGACTATATCATCAGGTGCTATTAGGTACTCACCAAAATACTTATGAACCTTAGGCCTAAATGTCGCAGCAGAAAACTCTTTTTTATCACTTGCTACCCAGCACGGAATCATATTGTGCGTGTCGACAACATACATCGGTATGTCTGGGTTCGACTCAACCAATGAGTCGAGTAATGTACGAGGACCAGATAGCGGGTTAAAGTCGAAAAACACTACAGAAGGTTTTGACTCCTCAAAGAAACTGCCAAGCTCCTGTGAGGACTTACCAACAATCAGATGAAACACTATATTTTTATCTTTCAGTTCCTTTTCAACTACGCCCAAACCCTGCAGCATAAATTCATACTGCTCTTTCGTGCGGTGTCCTGTCGACTGATACAAACAGAAAGTAACAATGAGAGGGAGACTCTTTTCTATAGCGTGCTTCTGCGCAGCGATAAGTGCATGATTATCATCAACTCGTTGGTCACGACTCATGACGTAGACAACACAATCGCCACTACCATTTGTGTCTGGCTTATTGATACATCTAATCCGAGAAGCAAGAGGTTGATCAAACATAGCTATTAGTATTTACGATTTATTATATTTCTCTGTAATCTTTTTGACTGTGTCTGCAACGTTATGCTGGTCTTTCGTTGTACTCACCCAGTACCACCACTCAGCTCCCCAGGTATCGATATATGTCATGGAGGTTTGTTGAGCATACGAAATAGCGAGCTTCAGCTCCTCAGGATTCATCGACTTAAATTGCTCCTCCACGCTCATTTTCCACGTAGCACTCGGACCCCACGGCTCCATCTGGAGTTCGTGGATGACGGTATCTCTGTTTTTAATCAATAAAGTCAGATATCTTCGCACCTTATAGGCCTTAGGTTTGATGGATGTTTTAGTGTATTTCTTTTTATCTGAGCTATAGATGTTTCGGTAGACACTCGTCGAGTAAATATCTGGAGTGGGCGTGAGTAGAGGGAGACTGATAACTTTTGCAGTCGACATTATAATTGGTCGCAGTGGATCCAATTTCCTAATTACATTGAACTCTTTGTTTAGTCGTTTACGATCAAAATTAAATGATTCTCCAAAACTTCTAAGCCAAAATTCATTTTCCAGCTGCCAACTTTGAATCGTCGCGTTATCTATGTAGTGCTCAATAACTCTTCTGTGATACTTTATATATTTTTGTTCAACCTCTTCATTTGAGAGTTCTTTTGTCCATTCCGGCAGGTGAGTTTCAGGCCACCTCGGTTGGCGCATGCCTATCGCGAGCGAGACGTACCCTCCGGCTTTTTCTATCATTTCTATTTGCTTATCAAGATCGGTGAAATCTATGTCGCCTTCGGTTGCTTCATAGACATCCCAATAACTCATCAATCTAAATCGTCGAAACCCAAGACCTATCGTATACTCCAGCGCCTTCTGCCAATCCTCACCATAATGCCCACATTCTTTTATAGAAAAGCTCACACCTACGTCTGACTGACCGGTAATCGAATCGACATTCTTAAACATTTCTATCGGTCGCCCAAGAGCATCAACAAAACGCAGTGCACTAGCAATGCAGACTATCATCAACGAAGTAATGAACAAGATTACCCACACCGAAAGTGACACACCACCAATCATAAAAACACTAAGCAAAAACATCCCTGACGACAGAAATACTAATGAGCTTTGTAGTAGTTCTGATTTTTTCGTCTTATGCATTAGTACTCAATATAGTCTTCCCTGTTATCTCCAAAGTAAATTTTGCTATCTTCCGGTGCATCTAGTTTTTCAATCTTCTTCGTAATTCCCATTTTGTGCATGATATCTCGAAGACGACGTACACCATCTTCACTCTCAAAGTCCGTTCGTGCTGCGAAGCGTTCTATCTTAACGCCTCTCACTACAATTCGTTTCTTTTTAAACTCAATCTCCCAAGTGTCAGGGTCTACTTTAACTCCAATCACTGGTATATCTTCTGCTTCATCCTCGACTTTTGCACGCTCCTTGGCTTCTTTTTCTGCCAGCGCATGCAGCTCGAACAATAATTCTCGCACACCATCTTTCGTTTTCGACGAAAATGCAAACACTTGTTTTTGCTTAGAGACTTTTTTAAGCTCTGTCGCTTGCATCTTCACGATGTCATCGTCAAGGCCTTCAATCTTGCTGAGCGCAACTACTTGCGGTTTCTTACTCAGATCCACCGTGTAGTTTTTCAGCTCGTTCATGATAGTTTTATAGTCTCGAACAACATCATCAGAGTACACATCAATAATGTGCAACAACACTTGGGTACGCTCAACGTGACGTAAAAATTCATCTCCTAAGCCTTTGCCTTCGGAGGCACCGTCAATAAGTCCAGGTATGTCTGCTACGAGGAGTTCTTTATCGCCACCGACTCTCGCGACACCGAGATGCGGTTCTAGCGTCGTAAACGGGTAATTAGCAACTTTCGGCTTCGCGGCACTTATCGTCGAGAGGAATGTACTCTTGCCAGCATTAGGCAACCCGACTAACCCTACATCAGCAATAATCTTTAACTCAAGTGTTAGCTCGTATTCTTCGCCCTCTTCGCCTTTCTCAGCAACTCGTGGCACTTGCCGCGTAGAACTCGTAAAGTGCGCGTTACCAAAACCGCCTTTACCACCATTAGCCACGACGTGCTGTTGGCCTTCATTCACTAAGTCGGCGATAACTTCATCGTTTAAGCGGATTTGAGTTCCCGTTGGTACAAGAACCACCAAATCCTCTCCGCTCTTACCATGTCTTTTACGCTTCCCGCCATTTTGGCCATTTTCAGCTTTTACTTCTTTTTGGTATCGAAAAGAAGCGAGGGTGTTTTCTCGCTCACTCGCTTCGAAAATGACATCGCCACCATTGCCTCCGTCGCCTCCGTCGGGACCACCCTTAGCTATGTACCTCTCACGTCGAAAACTAACAATTCCATTTCCACCGTCGCCGGCTTTCACCATCACTGTCGCATTATCTACAAACATATACCTTCATTATAGATGAGATGAGAAAAAGTATAAAGTTTTGAAGCTCAGCAATAAATCATAAAATTAAATGGTGCAAAGCCCCGTAGTAATGCAAGGCATTTGCTAACGGGGTGAAATCTTAAGGAGTTAAAAGTGCAAATGGCGTGGAAATTAGTAGATATAGCTATAATACGCTGCTTGCTGTGCAGTGAGAACTCGATACGAAACAACATTCCAACCAGCATAGTTCATTTCACTAATACGTACGCTACCATCGCCGTAGACTTCTTCTACATATCCGACGTGCCCATAGTAATCACTCGGCGGTGTCCAAATGACTGCACCTGCTTGCGGTGTATTTCCTACTCCGAGTCCAGCACGCTGTGCAAGTACTTTCCACGTACTTGCGTTACCTAAGTTTGCCGGGATTGGTTTGCCGGCTTGTGCACGCTTGTTTGCTGCATACCACGTACAATAGCCGTATACATAACCGTTGTAGCCATAGACTGCGGATGTACCGAATCGAAATCCGCTATAGGACGGAACTGAACGTCGTACTGGCGCTGGTACTTCTCCATTTGGTATGACGATTTTCTGTCCTTCTTTCAGACCTGTAATCTCTGCATCATTAAATGCTATGATCGCCTTTTCATTGGAGTTATAGTTATCAGCAATCTTTTCTGCTGTATCACCTGACTTTACCGTGTAGACAATACCGTTCACTGGTGGGATTAACAAGGTGTCCCCTGCATCTAAACTGTCCCCTGAAAGATCGTTTGACCATTTTATAGAGTTGCTTGAAATACCAAACTCTTCTGCTAATGATGAAACTGTATCGCCTTCTTTGACTGTGTATTCTGATAAGTCACTAATTGATCGACTCTCAGTTGAAACTATTTGTGGTTTAGCAACAACTTGTGAATCAGCTGGAACTATTTCTAACTGTGAGTTTACCGTGTCGGCGTTATTTTTAACTGCCGTGGTCTCCTCAAGACGAGCAAGCTCGGCTATCGATACTGCAATGTCAGCAGATGAGAGCTTATCGAGTGGATCGACTTCTTTTTCTTCAGTTACAGCATCTAAGACAACAGTACTTTCACGGTCTTCGCTCGTCGTTCCTAATGCAACAAAACCAACCACTCCGAGAACAACTAAAAGATTGACTGCAAATAAACCATTTCGCAGTAAACGCCGTTTTCCTCTTGTGATTTTACGTGATATGTTCCGTGCTGTTTTACCAACACCAAATTGTCGCGTTTTAATACTTTCTCCTTTATGAACTCATGCCTGTAGAGAATTTTCTCAGAGATTCATAGGTTTATCTTATGATGCGCTTTTAATACGTTATTTGTATAGTGGTGTAAGCCAGTTTGAGCTTACAAATGTGCTATTTAGGCACATACTGTTTGTTTTACATCATTTATTAAGGTAAACCACACCGTACCAGACGCCAACACTTTATGTAACTGAGTGTGTATATCTGTTAGTGTTAACGAGAATTATACCGCTTTTTTACCGGTTATGTCAATAAAACTGTCGCTTTTAGAGGAGACAACCGACGCCGTGATCTACTTGCAGTTGTTCATGCTCGCTCAGAGTATATGAGAAACGTGTCACACAGTCATTACCAGTTACAAAATAGAGATAATCACTATCTGAAGGTGAGGCTACAGCCTCGAGACTACTTATGCTGACATTACTGAGTGGACCAGGTGGTAAACCCGGTATCTCATAAGTGTTGTAGTTTGCAGGATATGGGTCAGTTGCATTAGATTCTAACGCAATATTATTTTCTAGACGAGACAGAAACACTTGGGCAACTAGTGGTTTCTCGTCGAGATTGCTCACTTCTTTTTCAACTATCGACGCTAAAATGATAGCTTCGTGTACAGTTAGACCTTTTTCAGCAAAAGAAGCTTTCATCGCTGGGGTAATTGCTGCATACATCGCATCTAACGATGCCTCTACTACTTCTCGAGCATCTGTTGTCTTACTTGTGGCATATGTATCAGGATATAAATAGCCCTCCAGGTCGGCAGTATCTGGCAAGTATTCAACTACTAGCGGGTGACTACTATAAGAAGATGGCTTAAGTGCGGTTGTCGCTGCCTGAGATGAATACCCTCTCTCTTCGAGCGCTTGCTTGATTTCACCAAGTCGAGATCCAGGTACAAAAGTAATGAAGTTTTGCGATACATCACCACTGATTAGTCGAGAGATGACTTTTTTAGATGATTCGGTTTTATCAAACTCATAGCTACCTGCTTGGATTATGTCGTCTGAATGATAGAGTCTTGTGTAGAGTTGAAGCGCCAATGACGACTTAACGATGCCCTGTAGCTCCAATCGAGCTGCAATCTGCTCAACTGTCTCACCTTCTTCGATAGTTATATCTATAGGGTCTGACGCTACTTGCGGCGCTTGAAGTGAGGTATTAAACCAAATAAAAGCACTCAACACTAGCAGTACTACGATGATAGCCACAACAAACAAAACCTTACAGATTCGCACGGCGATATGAGGCTTTGATCGGTATGGTTTGTGTGAGTGGAAAGTCATTTATTTTATTTTGTGTTGGACTACGTCTTTTAAGGTTATAAAATCTTCTGCAATGATTCCTGCAGCAACCGAGTCAATCCCAGCGGATATCTCGCCGGCTCGTTCTTTTGCTGCTTCAGTAGTACCGGCCTCATCAATTGCATACACTTCAAAAGCGTCACCAGACTGCTCACACAGTGTGTCAATGAATGCACGCGTTATCCTCGTCTGTTCACTGTCTTGCCCGTCTAACCCTCTAGGCACACCGATGACGATACCATGTGATGATAAACTTCTAGCGATTTCTAGTAGCTCGCCAATAACCTGGTCGTCGTTAGTTCTTTCTATCACTGGTAAATACTCTGCAATTTGAGCGTGGGAGTTGATGCGCGCAACGCCAACTCTCTTAAGTCCGTAATCAACAGCGAGAAACTCGCCTTCTGCTTGTGAACTATGCTGGCTCACTGTGACTGCACTTCAATCGTTATTTTTTCTGCGCTCTTAGGAGTTGTGGTAATCCACATCGGACTATAGTTCACTTCAGCGGACACAACCCCATCAATTGACTCTAACCTGTCGATTATCTCACCTCGTTTTTTGCCTGCAAACTCTTCTGCGAGAGCATCGACATCAAGAGATGGACCTATTACAGCTACAGTTGAGAATGAGTAATCGTTTTCTCCAGTTGATTCAAATGTAATTCCACTGAGACCATTGTCGCTAACATTTTTTGTTTCATTTTCTTCAGATAGTGTTTCGGCTAAAACAGCATCTAAAATTACGCTCATATCACTATCTTTGTATCCAGTGAGCTCATACTCTACAGTTTGCTTAACGGTCACTGATTCTCCTTCTTCTCCAGCAATTGGGGAGATAGCGTATTTTGGCTCTTTTATGTCTAGTGTTACGTCCATCGCGGTGTAGCCAGCTTCTGTTAACTTCTGACGCAACTCTTGTAGTGCTTCTCCTCGAGCTGCTTCACCCAAAGAAGCTTTAGCTACAGCCACATCTTCATCACTTACTACTGTGATGATTTCAGTTGTACCGCCCGATGCATCACCAACTGCATCTACGTCCGAACGACCGGATACTGTAAAGCTCGTATTCTTAGCAGTATCGTATTCTTCGCCAGATTCTTGAGCGATTATGGCGACTGTATCACCGTTGAAATTGAGGCACGAACCATCAAAAGAGTCAAAGCTAAAACTTGCATCTTCTTGTGTGATATACGTTTTTCCGTCTGCACTTACACCTGTCCCTTTCGGAACATTTGAAGGAGAAGATATCGCACCGCATACTTGAGCACTCATTGTCACCTTTCCTTCTGCTTTTTCACCAATATTCTTTTCACCCGTCGCTTCTTCAGTAGCTTCATTTGTTTTTTCTGTTGTCACTCGTAAAGCTGGCAAAACTCGCTCATCAACATTAACTGTTGCATCTTCACTATAATCAAGTGTAATAGAATCACTAACGGGTATGCTCTGAGTGTTGGTCTGAACCGAGATCGTAGCTTTAGGCATCACAACAAAGCCAATGTACCAAAGAATAACTAGTGTGATAAATCCAACTACTCCAAGGATAAGTTTAGTCTGAAACGAGCCAAAATCAGGGACTTTAAACTTCTTGTTTTTTGCTTTCACCGCAGCTACTGTCGCTGCGGAAGTGGCTTCTTTATCCTCAGACACTTCTTTTGCCGTGTCCTCAGACACACCATCATCAGACAAAGAAGAATCTGTCGTTTTAGTAGCAGCTGCCATCCCAGCCCCCATAGCAACCACGGCATCAGGAGCATCGTCACCATCAACATCTTCGATGTTTACAGTTGGTATAAACGGTTTAGAATTGGCAGTTTCTGCCACATGCACGCCCGCTACGCCCGCAAGTGTATGAATAGACTTATCGGCAGTGACTAAAGCAATGTTTTTCTTTTGCTTAGTAGCTGCGCGTTTTAGTAGTTTCATATTTACTATGCTTTGAAGCACTTGTGCATTTTTTGGTAACACGATAGCTACGATACTGCTTGATGACTTCTTAACACTGTTTATTAATGCTGTGATGTCATCTTCATTATCAACATAGATTGTGTCTTTTTGCACTTTCTTAAGTGGCGTTTTTAACTTCGGTGTCGGTTTGCTTTTTGCGGTCATGATCGAAGTATCCTATTTATTTTCTGCCTTATTGACCCTTTTGGAGAATCGTCGTCATTATCTTGCTCGATAGTATCAACACCAACTCTGAGTAACCCCATAGCCGTGATAAATGTATGGTCTTTAATCTTTTCAGTAGTATCTACGATACCATTTATTGTTGCTGGGTTGATATATTTCACGGTCGGTTTTCGCGTAAAAGGAAGCTCTTTATACCAATCTTGCTTTTCTAGCTCTTCGAATAACACCGAAAGGCTTGCACCGCCACCATATAAAAATATGTGATGAGGTAGATGCTCCAGTGCTGTAAATTCCTCTAAGGCAAGCTCCACACCTGACTGCCAGACATCAGTAATACTTTCTAAAGAATCTACCAGCTTCTTTCTTTGTTTTTCTGGGACTGCTCCCTTACCAAAAGCTATTTTCAGGTTTTCTGCTTGATCATGGGGTATAGATAAGTCCCTAGAAATAGCTTTCGTGAACGCACGACCACCAATACCAAACATTTTTGTTCCCTGTACGCCACCCTCATCGATAACTGCTATATCAGTAGTACCTCCACCGATGTCCATCAAAACGGCACTTAGCGTGGACTCCTCATTATCTCCGAGTACAGACCGAGCAACAGCGAACGGCTCTGCAGCGACAGCAATCAAGTCCATATCTAGCTGCTGCACAACACGCTCAATGGCTCCGATGTGAATCAGTGGTGCAAAAGCGGTGTAGAGCTGCACGGTAACTTCTTTGCCTTGAAAGCCTACGGGGTTTGTCACAACATATCCGTCAATCTCCATACTTACAAGTGCACTGTTGATGAGCTGGATATCGACATCCTTGCCACCAAGCTCTTGTTTAATCTTGCGTGCTGATTGCTCTTTAGCACGAGTCTGTACTCGCTCGATAATCTGCTCGATTTCGTCAACATCTAATGGCGCTTTTCCGTCTGCACGTCGTACACGTACTTTGGTTGTCGTACCTTTGACAAGCTCACCGGCAAGACCGACCACAACAGCACGGGGCGAAACCCCAGCCTGCTCTTCGGCTTGAGAGAGTGCACTGTTACAGTTCGCAGCCACCGCTGCGATGTCAGCAATAGCGCCTGATTGCATATCTTGCAGCCCTTGATGAGCACGGCCCACACCAACAATTTCGACATTTTCATCGTTTATTTTTGCGATAAGAGCTTTTACATTCTCTGTACCAATATCAAGAGCGACCACGAAATTTTCTTTCTCAGAATCATCATCGTCTTCAAAGATAGGAATATATTCCTTAACCCTTTTCAGAATATCTAGCATATGCGGTTTATTATAGCACGCTGAAAGAAGTTTTTAACTGCGAAAATACAGTAATTTAAAGTCCACCACCGCCAAAGACCCGTGGCTTATGCCAGCCTCCGAGACGAAGTCCTGAATCATTGCGTACTACTTGCAAAGTAGCGATACTTCCTGCATTGCCGGCGACTTCATCATCGGCACCAGAGTCGATATCCCCAAAACATACGTCAGTAGGCATCGGAACAATGTCAGTGGGCATCCAGAATTGTCCTATTGGAGGTAAAGTTTCACCAACTTCCGGCATTAACTGCGTATCCTTTTTGTAATACGATCAAACCCTCTAGTTATTATCTGCGAGACACTCAGGTCTGTTGTTAAGCCAATACAGAATATTTCTGCAAAAGTAAAATCTTTAGGCAAATAAAATTCTACAGGTAGTTCTCTGGAGTACACATCTTGTTTTCCATCGTCGTTGAAACATCCTTCTTGAAAAGCAACACTGGCATCCCGACCATCATTTGTCATAGCAAATGAAATAACAACATTAGGCATATCACCCACAATTCGATAATCTACATCATACCCGAGAGGCTTTTCATCGTCATAAAATTCTTCAAGTGAAGAACCAAACAGTATAGACCTTGCATCAGCTTCACGTTTAGACACAAATATACCTCTTGCATCCGGTGCTGGACTAAGCTTTTGAACTGGTCTTTCAAGAAGTGACATGTATTTATATATCAGTTTTGTTTAGCTTTATTTTGGTTAAGCTTGATATCACCATACACCCATCAACACTCAAAATGTGTGATGTACATCACAAAAACTATGCATTAGCATTTTTTACAACACTCTACTGAAGTACGGCTTTGATTCTTCGAATTCCTGCAGAGCTTGATTGTTCTTTTATAATCTTAAATCGTTTGCCATCTTCGTGGAGTTGAGCTGTGTGGTCAACGTGTGGGCCACCACATATCTCAAAGCTAAATGGACGCTTATCTTCTGGCTCATCAGGATTTTTCATAGAGTAGACTTTTACGACATCCCCGTAACGGTCACCAAATTGTCCTAGTGCGCCTAATGGACCTGTGGCTTCAGTCGTTGGATATTCTGCGAAGCTTACCTGTAAATCATTTTCAATCTGCTCGTTAACGATATCTTCAACTTGCTGGATTTGCTCAGGTGTCATTTTTTCAGGATGAGAAAAGTCAAATCGCAGTCGTTCTTCTGTGATATTAGAGCCATGTTGTACGACATGATCGCCAAGTACGTCACGAAGTGCCTGGTACATCAAGTGCGTAGCAGTGTGGTACTTCTTATGTTGAAGCGTCTGCCCACCAAGACCACCTTTAAATGTGCCTTTAGCGGCAGTTTGTGAACGCTCGCGTTGCTCTTGCATCTTATTGTCAAACTGCTCTTTCCAGTTTTCATCTAAATTAATGTTTCGTTTTTCGGCCTCTTCAACTGAAAGTTCTGTTGGGAATCCATACGTATCGTAGAGGGTAAAGATTTCGTTGCCAGTTACCTTGCCGTCTTCAGCTAATTTTTCAAACTCACGTAAACCTTTTCTAAGTGTTTGTTTAAACGCCTTTTCCTCTTTTACCAGCACAGAAATAACTTCTTCTTCACTCGCTTTCACTTCTGGGAAGTCGTCTCGATACATTTCTGTCATTACAGGGGCGATTTCCTCGACAAAGTTATGCTCAACACCGAGGTCAAATGCCTTGAGGATAGCTCGGCGCATTAACCGACGCATGACGTACCCTTGCTGTTTATTGCTTGGCTTCACGCCGTCGACTGCCAAGAACATTGCACCTCTTAAATGGTCAGCGATGACTCGCATAGATTTCATCTCTTCCATCCAGCAATCAGGCATAGTGTCATATCCCAAGTCCCCAGGAGAGAAGTCGTATTTTTTACCTGAAAGTTGTTCGAGTTTTTCTACAATTGGCCACAGAACACTGATTTTAAATACATCTGGACAGTTGATGGCTGCAGCTGCGATTCGCTCTAATCCACCACCAAAGTCGACGTTCTGGTTTGGCAATTCTTCAAAGCCTGATTCAGTGCGCTTGTACTGCATGAAAACTTGGTTGCCGATTTCGATAAACCGTCCAGAATCATTTGCTGGATGAGCCTTACCCCACTGTTTTTCATCGTGCAGTTCTTCACCGAAGTCATAGAACACTTCGCTGTCTGGGCCACAAGGGTCACCAACAGGTGTTTGCTCAATCCCCCCACCACGACTCCACCAGTTTTCCTGGTCGTCGTAGTAGAAGATTCTTCCGCCTTGCATTCCGAGCTTATCGCCATTGTCAGCCGTGCCTAGATCGACAATTTTGTTATCGATACCTTTTTCAGCAAACAGCTCTTGCCAAATCTCAGCAGAATCAGTGTCTTTCGGGATGCCATTTTTCTCATCACCGATAAAGCACGTCACGTATATTTTGCTTGGGTCCAAGCCAACTTCGTCGACTAAGAATTCAAAAAACCAGCGAATCTGTTCTTTCTTAAAGTAATCACCAAGTGACCAGTTACCTAGCATCTCGAAAAATGTCGTGTGCCGGTTATCGCCTACATCATCGATGTCTTGTGCTCGCAAGCACGTCTGGCTGTCGACTAGTCGCACTCCTTCTGGGTGATCTTGGCCAAGCAAATATGGCATGAGTTGCTGCATGCCCGAACCTGTAAAAAGTGTTGTCGCATCTTCTTTAGGAGTTAACAGTGCCCTGGGGATAATTTTATGGCCACGCTCTTCAAAAAATTGTAAATATCTATTTCGTATATCTTGTGCATTCATGTGAATATCGTTTCTAGGTTAAGTTTATAAGGATTATAGAAAAAGGAGATTACGCCCCAAGGGCATTCGCGCGAGCAGAACCAAGAGTATTTCTATACTTCATTGACCTCAATTATAACAGAGGTGTGAATTATCGTAAATTTTGTTTAATATGGTGTGATTTTAAGTAAAACATCTGTTGCGTCACCGTTATCGGTTGTCACATATAGCGCGCCATCATCTGATTGATAGACGGAGCGGATTCTGCCGTATTTACCCTTGTACCACTCTTCTTGGCCTTCAATGTTGCCATTTTCATCAAAAGAGAACACTCGAATATGCTGAGTTTTTAGCATCGCTACTAACAACGCACCATCATACTGACCCCACTGTTCACCATACATAAATGTCGCGCCAGACGGAGCAAGTGTCGGACTACCGGATGACCATAGTGCCTCAACTGCATTTGGGAATTCATCTTTATCGGTCATCGGGACACGCTCGTTATAGCCCGGTACCGGGTCCCAACCGAAATTAGCACCGCGCATTATTTCGTTTATTTCATCATCTACATCTGGTCCGTGCTCTGTCGTAACACCGACGAATGGCTCTCCATCATCAGTGAAAGCTATCCCTTGGGTATTGCGGTGCCCATAACTATACACTCGATTATCACCTTCACTAGTAGGGTTACCGGGTGCCGCGTTGCCATCGCGATCCACTCGCAGTAGCTTCCCTGCAAGTGATGACCTGTCTTGAGGGTTGGAGCCAATTGCCACATCTCCAGTTCCAATCCACAAGTAGTTGTCTGGCCCAAAGCGTGGTCTACATCCTGAGTGACGACCATCAAATGTCGATCTGTTCACTGGGATGTCAGTCACAATATCCTCCTGATTTGTAAGCTCTTCACCTGTCCATTCCCACCGACTAACCCGAATATCACTGTTTGTCGCATAGCAAGCATACACAAAACTGTTGTCTTTAAACTCGCTGTCCGCCGTAAGCCCCATCAAACCACCTTCACCACTTGGATTTACTAATGGGATATCAAGAACCAACTCAACTCCATTTTCGGAAACTTTACTAATCTGACCATCATCCTCAGTGAAGAGTACTGTCTGATCTGGCAAAACGACGACATCCCACGGTTTTGTGAGCGACTCAGCAAGCACTTCCACAGTAAAATCTTCAACCGAAACTTCTTTAACTGTATTATCGACTGTTTCAATCAATGTCAACTCTACTTGTTCTTCTTGGCTTCGGCTATCCATAATCCACCATGCACCAACGAGAACACCGACTAAAACTACAAAAATGCCAAGTTTTTTCACAATGCTCATGCTTACAAGTGTAGCATGTGCGAGTATTTCTTAGGTGATTATTCCTCCGCCTAGACAGACTTCATTCGCGTATAGTACTGCTGATTGCCCAGGAGTACACGCTCTGATCTTTTCTGAAAGTGCAATCTTACACATACCCTCATCGATACTATCGATTTTCGCTGCAATAAGTGGTGCTCGGTGGCGAGTACGTACGAGTACGTCATCCCCTACATTTGGCATGTGCTTTATCCAATGTGTAGAACCTAAAGTCAATGTATCGCTCCACAACTCCTTAGAGTCAATCGCATTCGTAACATACACTTCATTTTTCTGCATATTTTTACCCGTAACGTAGTACGGCAGCCCACCTCCGATGTCCAAACCGTGCCTTTGACCGATGGTATAAAAGATTGCTCCTTCATGCTGTCCAATAATTACTCCGTCGTCGGTCAGAATGTAGCCTGGCTTTATGTATTTGCTTGCGTCGCCTTGTTTTGTTAAATACGTCGTCAAGAATTCTTTGATACCGACTTTGCCTACGAAACAAATACCCATTGATTCTTTCTTTTCAGCTGTGAATAACCCTCGCTTTTTAGCTTCAGCACGAACTTCTTGTTTCGTCATTTCTCCAAGCGGGAAAAGTGTGTTTTCCAATGCTTCTGAGGTAACTCTGTACAGAAAATACGTCTGATCTTTGTTAGCGTCCGTCGCTTGCAGTAACTCGCCTTTGCTGGTTTGTGCATAATGACCAGTGGCTATCATATCTGCACCATCTGCACGCGCTGTATCATAAAATAGCTTAAACTTAATCTCCTGATTGCACATGATGTCAGGATTCGGCGTAATCCCTGCAGTAAATCCATCAATCATATACTGCACAACTCGGTCGAAATACTCTTGTTCAAAATCATACATCTTAAACGGTATGCCGAGTGAGACAGCTACTCTCTTAGCATCCATATAGTCATCGCGCCATGGGCAAGGAAAGCCAGGCAAATCTTTCGACCAATTTTTCATATAAACGCCGGTAACGTCGTAACCCTGCTCTACCAAAAGCGCAGCTGTGAGCGAACTATCCACTCCTCCAGACATACCGACATAGACTTTTTTCATAACCATACTATTATAGATGAAAAGTCAATTTTCGTCGAGGTATGTAGCCAGGTTTTATATATCTTCGAATGGATGCTCGCCGTTGATGATGCGTCGCTTCATAACTGAAAGCATATGTCGCTTGCCAAGCCAAAAAGTAGATACAACGAAAGGCAAAAGCAATGCTGCCGGCCACCATATAATTCTAGTCCTAATACCACTAATACCACCGGACGCATCATCTGAGTCACTCTGTCCGTCACCGCTATTAGTTTGACTTAAAGGTCCGTTTGCCACTGCAACAACCTGCAAAAACGCAGCCGCGCCGTTGTTGTCTACTACCTTAATCACAACATTGAACACACCCGGTTCGCTGTATACATGCTCTAAATCTATAGTGCCAGCAAACGGCTGAGAGAAAAGTTCAAGCTCACTCTCATCTCCCCAGTCGACAGAGAAAGCATACGGACCTGCTCCGCCACTAAGAATAATTGGCCATGTCAGTGTGTCTCCTGGGTCAGCACCTCTTTTCGCATAGTTCGATGTGAGAGTTACTCGTGCTGGAGCACCGACATCATTTTGATTGTATTGTATCGTCACGATATTAGAGTCAGGACCTGGCTGATCTAGGTCGTCAAACACTCGAGCAACGAGCTCATTATCACCAACGAATAAATCAGTTTCAATCGTGTAGTTTCCGCCAACACAAACTGTCGATCCTGCAAAAACATTATTCTTAAACAACTTGACTAATAATCCATCAGGGCAAAGACCTGTAACTTCGATAGGCAAGTCAGTACCACTCAAATCCTGACCGTTCGTAGGAAATGTAATCGTCGCTCCAGTCGTGGGCGGCGGAGCACTTATCTGGCCAGTAAGACCAACAGACCCTGACTGCTCAGGGTCTGAAGACTGTGCACTTGCTGTCCCGGCACCTAATATCAAGAAAAATGCAGCACTCGCAAACATCACGAGCAGTACATATCTGAATATTACAGACCAAGACTCTATTAGAGATTGTGGTTTCATTTATTTATTTTTAAGTTGTTTTTGTGTAAATAGTTTACATAAACAGTATACCCGCTCATACATATAAGCACAAGCGGGTATTTTATTATTAGTAGCTTTTAGTTATTACTTACGACGAGTAGTTTTGGTGACATACTTTCGGTACATGAACCATGCAAGTACACCGATTAAGAACAATGTTCCGAGCACTGCTGCTATAAACCACACTGGAAGGTACCAGAAAGTGCCTTCAACATTAAACAATGCTCCAGATGAACCGTGTGAGATACTTCCTCTTATAGTGTATCTTCCAGGCCAAGTTATAGGTGAGGACTCTTCAGTTACTTGCTCACCATTGACTGTAGATACTTCAACGTTTACAAATGGCTCTTCAAACCGTCGTGTTGATTCAGGAAGAACATTTTGTCGTGGAGGACCATCGTTAAGCTCATACTCGAATACGTCATTTCCTCGCCAGTCTTCGACTTGAACTTTACCGAATGGCTGTGAGAATCCGTTGCCAAGGTTATTGATTGTAATTCCAAGAACATCAGGTTTCTTAGTGAAAATTGTACCTGATTTTAATCCTTCGTTAGAGTTTAAGTATGCCTTTACTTCAGTGATTTCAATTTTTTCAGTGATATCACCAGGAACTTCTAGCAGTACAAGTGAACCGACAGATGCCACTAGCGCTACCTGGCCATCGCCTCTTTGACCTTGTGGTGATGCACGGTACTCTATTGATCCGAAGTAAGCTCCAGGAGCTGCGTTATCGCTTACAGTGACAGGGAATGAAACTTCTTTCTCTTCTCCTGGCTCTAGGTCAAAACTCTCAGGAACTGTTACAAATTCTCGTAGTGAGTACTGACTCACTGAGCTATCATCAGCTAAGAATTGTGGCTGGTTTGTTACACCATCTGACTCAAAGTCGCGCAACACAGCTTCGACTGAAATCGAACTCTGCGTAACATTCGTAATATT